>JADZBP010000097.1 GCA_020852055.1 Candidatus Latescibacterota bacterium | reverse complement strand
GTAAAAGTCCACTACCCGCGGAATCTTGCTCAGCCCGACGATCTTCTCGTCCGGGATATAGGCCACGTGGGCCTTGCCGAAGAAGGGGATCATGTGGTGAGCGCACACCGAGTAGAACTCAATGTCCTTGACGATCACCATGTTGCTGTACTTCTCTTCGTTGGGAAAGGTGGTGAAGGAGGGTTCGCTGCTCTCCTCGAGGCCCCGGAAGATCTCGAGGTACATCCGCCCCACCCGGTCCGGGGTATCCTTGAGGTGGGCGTTGTCGAGGGGCAGCCCGAGCACCTTCATGATCTCGGCAAAATGGCCGGCAATCTGATCGACCTTGTCCCAGTAGATCTTCTGCCCGCGGCGGCGCTGGCGTTCGTCGGGATCTTCCGGGTCGCGCTGGATACGTGGCATGCCTTATCCTCTGGGCTGGGGAACCGCCTAGCAAAGACAGAGGGGCAGGAGCCTGCGCCCTGCCCCTCTGCCGACAACTGGTTTCAGTCCTTCAACTCAGCGACGCGAGACAGGCCTTGATCGCCGCGAAATCCGGCAACACCTTGGCGTCGTCAGAGACCGAGGCAAAACGGATCACCCCCCCCTTGTCGATGACAAAGGCGGAGCGTTTGGCCACCCCTTTGAGGCCGAGCAAGTCCGCGTACTGGGCGCCATAGGCGGCGCTGACTTCCTTGTTGAAATCGCTCAGCAGCGGGATGGTGATCTTCTCCTTCTCGGCCCAGGCCCCCAGACTGAAGGGGCTGTCCACGCTCACCCCCAGCACCTCGGCGTTAAGGCTCTGGTAGCCGCCCAGACCGGCGGAGATCTCGCAGAACTCGGCGGTGCACACCCCGGTGAAGGCCAGGGGCACGAAGAGCAGCACCACGTTGCTCTTGCCCTTGAAGGATTCCAGGCTGACCGGTTCGCGCTTGGTGTTGGGCAGCGTAAAGACCGGGGCCACGTCGCCTATTTTGAGTGCCATCACTCGTCCCCCTACTTGGCGGCCTGGAAGCGGCGCGCTACCTCGGCCCAGTTCACCACGTTCCAGAAGGCGGCGATATAGTCGGGCCGGCGGTTCTGGTAGTTGAGGTAGTAGGCGTGCTCCCAGACATCGAGGCCCAGGATCGGGGTGCCGCTGCCGTCCATGAGCGGGCTGTCCTGGTTGGGGGTGCTGAGCACCTCGAGCTTGCCGCCTTTGACCACCAGCCAGGCCCAGCCGCTGCCGAAACGGGTGGTGCCGGCAGCCGCGAACTTCTCCCTGAAGGTGGCGAAACCGCCCAGGTCGCGGGTGATCGCTGCGGCCAGGTCCCCGCCCGGCTCGCCGCCGGCCTTGGGGGCCATCACGGTCCAGAAGAGGCGGTGGTTGGCGTGGCCGCCGCCGTTGGTGCGCACCGCGGTGCGTACCCCTTCGGGCACGGCGTTGCGATCCTTGATCAGGTCCTCGACACTCTTGGCCGCCAGGTCCGGATGGGCTTCGAGGGCTTTGTTCACGTTGGTGATCTAGGTGTTGTGGTGTTTGCCGTGATGGATCTCCATGGTGCGCGCGTCGATGTGCGGTTCCAGCGCATCGAATGCGTACGGCAGGGCGGGCAGGGTATAGGCCATCGGACTCCCTTTCAGGATGAAGTTTGGGTGAGTGGATCGAGGTTGCGTGTTTTCTCGCGATGCTGGTAGTCATCGAGGGCGGCGCGCAGGGCATCGGCAGCCAGGACCGAGCCGTGGACCTTGAGGGTGGGAAGGCCGCCGAGCGCGGCGTCGAGCTGCTGGCTGCCCAGTTGCCGCAGCTCGCCGAGGCAGGAACCCATCACCAGTTCGGTGAGCAGCGAACCCGCAGCGATGGACGCGGCGCAGCCAAAGGTGCGGAAACTCGCCCGCCGCACCTGGGTGCCCTCGATTTCCAGGTACAATTGCATTTCGTCGCCGCAAGCGGCGTTCTCCGACCGGCCCACGGCATTGGCCCCCTCCAGCACCCCGACGTTGCGCGGGTGCTGATAGTGTTCTAGCACAATGTCGTTATAGAGACTCAACGTGTTCCTTAAAGCCTTGGGGTAGAATAACTTGCCGGGAGGATGTCAACTGGGTATCTAAGTCAATGTACGCGGCGGGCCATACCCTGTCAACCGCGTCGCCCCTGGCTCAGGCCTGAAGGTTGACCAGGCCACCGCCCTTGTTCTTCCAGTACTTGCGGGCAAGCTGGATCAGATCCCACATCAGGGTGTCGCGCGAGATCCCGTCGATCAGGGTCCCTTGCTTTTCGGCACCCTCCTTGGCGATCAAACCCATGGCCTGCAGCATGATCAGATGGTGCACCACCCCGGTCTGCAGCAGGGTCCGGTTCATTTCGGAGAGGGGGATCTGGCTCTTGGCGGCGAATTCGTCGAGCAGCTGCTGGTAGAGTTCCGCCAGTTCCCCCGAGAGGGTGACCTCAACCTTGACGACTCTCTCCATCACCCACCCCTGCGAACCCACAGCGGCGACCATTGCCGCGGTTGGGGGCTAATATAGAGCTAGGGGGGGGGCTGTCAAGGAGGGGCCAACGGCATCCAGACTGGTCACCGCCAAGGGCCCGTCAACGGCCCAGGAACCGCCAGCCGAAGTAAACCAGCAGCAGCACCACGGCTGCCGTGGCCAGCATCGTCACCAGCGAGAAAATGAAGCCGATGGCTTTGAATACCAGCTTCACCGCCAGGAGCACGGCAACTACCAGGAGGATGGTTCCGAGGATCTTGGCCAGCATCGCAATCTCTCCCGGGCTCGCGCCCGTTACCTATCAGGGGGTACGCCCAACCCCGGCCTCCTTCGGCCAGGCGCCAGCAGCGCCCCGGGCCTCGATCTGCCAGCACACCGCGGCGGCACTGGCGGCCTGGGGGTTGCGGAACTTATTCGGCCGCCCGAGGTTAATGTATATTCAGAACCAATCATCTCAAAGGAGGATTTGCCGAACATGCCCCGCCTCAGAATGCCCCTTGCCTTGCTGTTGACGAGTCTTGCCCTGGTCCACTGCGGCCAGGATGCGCAGCTCAAGAACCGCGATACCAGCGAGATGGTGTTGATCCCAGCTGGTGAGTTCGTGATGGGCGGCGAAAAAGCCGACCTGGAGGGCTTCGACAAAAGTGTGTACCTCAACTACGAAGCAGAATACCCCCGCCACCAGGTAAAACTCGACGCCTTTTACCTCGACACGTACGAGGTCACCAACGCCCAGTACAGAAAGTTCCTCGCTCACCTGGAGGCGACCAAGGACAGTTCGGTGAACCACCCCGACCAGCCCGCGGATGCGGAGCATTTCCAGCACTACATCAACGACGATATGAAAGCCGACAACCAGCCCGCCACCGGGCTCAACTGGTTCGATGCGTACGCGTACTGCAAGTGGGCCGGCAAACGTATGCCCACTGAGGCTGAATGGGAATATGCCGCGCGGGGTCCCGGGGACGCGTACCGCAAGTACCCCTGGGGCAATGAGACTCCGGGGGCAGACGGGATCTGGCGGGCCAATATCCGCCCCGAACAGGGCTGGAGCGTCGATGGCCATCGCTATACCGCCCCGGTGGGCTCCTTTCCCGACGGGGTGAGCCCCTTTGGCATCATGGACATGGCCGGCAACGCCGAAGAGTGGGTCCACGACTGGCTAGACGCCACGTACTACCGCAACAGCCAGGGGGCCAAGAACCCTCAGGGGCCGGCCACTGGCCGCAACCGGGTCATCAAAGGCGGCTCCTTTGGCACCGATCCCATCCACATCCGCATCGCCACCCGGCTCTACGGAGCGCCGGAGGTGAAGTCGGAGATGCAGGGCTGCCGCTGCGCCAAAGATCCCTGAGCGATACCGATGCACAACCGCCCGAGAGGGTGGTTTGCGCCCTGACTGTTTGCTATACTATACCCCCGGATAGCAACCAAAATACGGCCAATAAAGATAAAGGACGATGGCGATGAAGATGTATATCGACGGCGCCTGGGTCGAAGGCAAGGAGAAGATCGAGGTCCGCAACCCCTTCGACGGGGCGGTGATCGACACGGTCCCCAGGGCCACGGCCCAGGACGTGCAGAGGGCACTGGACTCGGCGGCCCGCGGCACCCGGGTCATGGCCGGCCTGACCGCCTACCAGCGCTACCAGATCCTGCACCGGGCCGCGGAGCTGATGGCCCAGCGGCTCGAAGACCTGGGCCGCACCATCACCCTCGAGGAGGGCAAGATCATCGCGGAAGGACGGGCCGAGGCCGGGCGCGGCCTGGAGACCATCACCCTTTCCGCCGAAGAGGCCAAACGCCTCAACGGCGAGACCCTGCCCCTCGATGCCGCCTCGAACGGCGCCGGCAAATTCGGCTTCACCCTGCGGGTGCCCTGCGGCATCGTCGCCGCCATCACCCCGTTCAACTTCCCGCTCAACCTGGTCTGCCACAAGGTGGGCCCGGCCCTGGCCGCCGGCAACGCCGTGATTGTCAAACCCGCTACGGACACCCCGCTCTCGGCCCTGAAACTCACCGAGATCCTGCTGGAGGCTGGCCTGCCGCCCGAAGGTATCCAGTGTATCACCGGCACGGGCGGGACCATCGGCGACGGCATCTGCGGCGATGCGCGGGTGCGCAAGATCAGCTTCACCGGCAGCAAGGAGGTCGGCGAGCACATCTGCCGGGTGGCCGGCCTCAAGAAGGTCACCATGGAGCTGGGCTCCAACGCCCCGGTCATCGTCATGGCCGACGCCGACCTGGAGAAGGTCGCCACCACCACGGCCATCACCGGTTTTGCCAACGCCGGCCAGGTCTGTATCTCAACCCAGCGGCTGCTGGTGAACCAGCAGGTATACGGGGATTTCATCGACCTTTTCAAAACCAAGGTCGAGGCCCTCACCACCGGCAACCCGCTCGAGGAGGGGGTCAGGATGGGGCCGATGATCCGCGAGCGCGATGCGGTGCGGGTCAACGAGTGGGTCCACGAGGCCGTGGGCAAGGGCGCGCGGCTGGTGACGGGCGGCACCCGTCAGGGCACCCTGCACGCCCCCACGGTGCTGGCCGAGGTGGACCCGAGGATGCGTATTTCCTGCGAAGAACTCTTCGGGCCGGCAGTGGCCATTTCGCGCTTCGATGACATCGACCAGGCCATCGCCCTGGCCAACGACAGCAACTACGGCCTGAGCGCGGCGATCTTCACCCAGAACCTCGACTGGGCGCTCAAGTTCGCACAGCAGGTGCAGTCGGGCAACATCCATATCAACTGGGGCACGGTCTGGCGCGCCGACATGATGCCCTACGGCGGCCTCAAGGACAGCGGCATGGGCAAGGAAGGCCCCAGGTACGCCATCGAGGAGATGACCGAGACCAAGATGGTGGTCATCCACTGATTGTTCAGCAGCAGCGGTCATGGGAACGGGTGCCTCCCCGAGGGGTGGCTCCCGTTTTTTTGTCGCAGTAAGGGCCCAGGCCGCTGCCCTCTCCCCTCAGTTTACCACTTCCCGGCCGCCACGTAGTCGAGGAAGGCCTGCCGCAGGCGCGCCGTCACCGGGCCGGGACTGCCCCCGCCCACCTGCTGGTCGTCGATGCGAACCACGGGCATGGCCTCGGTGGTGGTGCCGGCCAGGAAGACCTCGTCGGCCTGGCAGTATTCCTGCAGGGTGGTGAATTCCTCGCGTACCGGCAGCCCCAGACCGCGGGCCAGGTCCAGGAGCAGGCCGCGGGTGATGCTGGGCAGGATGTGGGTACCGGCCGGCGCCGTCCAGATCACCCCCTGCCGCACACAAAAGGCGCTGGTCGAGGACCCCTCGTTGACCCGCCCTTCCCCGTCCACCAGCAGGGCCTCGAAAGCCCCGGCCTCGAAGGCCTGTTGCTTGGCGAGGATATTGGCCAGGAGCGAGGTGCTCTTGATGTCGCAGCGTTTCCAGCGCAGATCCGGGGTGCTGACGACCTTCACCCCGGTCTGGTAGAGCTGGGCGGCGGGCCGGCGCAACTCCTTGACCGTCATCACCACCGTGGGCTGGGTGCCGGCCACCGGGAACTCGTGGTGGCGGGGAGCGGTACCGCGGGTGATCTGGATGTAGACCAGGGTTTCGGCGAAACCGCTCCGGGTGATTCCCTCGCGCACGAAGGCCTCCAGGCCGTAGGCGCGGATATCGAGCCCGAGGCGGAGCGCGGCGAGGCTGTGTTCGAGGCGGTGCAGGTGCGGTTCCATGGCGAAGGGCCGGCCGCCGTACGAGGCCACCACCTCGTAGACGCCGTCGGCAAACTGGAAACCGCGGTCCTCGATGGAGACCACGGCGTCGGCCAGGGGCATGAACCGGCCGTTGACAAAAGCGACTTCGGGCATCTACTCCTCCTTTTCACCAGACTGCAATAACCACAGCGCCCGGTAATAACGCATCAGGCGCAGGGGCTCGGGGCTCTCGGGGATCTCGGCCAGGCAATAGCCGGCGTACCCGCTCTGCCGGAGCAGAGAAAAGAGCCCTTGCCAGGGGTATTCGTTCCACAACTCGTTGATGTGCACCAGGCCGATGCGACCGGCCAGCAGGGCGAAGTTGCCCTCGAGGCCAACACCCTCCAGATCCTGGGGGTTCGAGTTCCAGCAGGCGACCACGGAGGGGTGATCGGCATGGTCGAGCATGGTGCGGATATGGGGCGGGTCACAGGTGACCCGGCCGTGCACCTCCAGGCGCACCTGTACCCCCAGGCCGGCGGCACATTCGCCGCACTGGCGCAGGGCCCACCCGATCTGTTCGAGCGTCCGCTCGCGCGGCAAGCCTTCGGCCTCGTGGACTTTGTTGGGCCGCACCTTGACCCCGGACACCCCCAGGTCGGCGGCCAGTTGCAGGTACGCCTTGGTGCCCTCGATATGGCGCTGCAGTTCGGCCGGGTCCACGGCGTCGAACTCGAAGGCCGTGCCCAAACCCACCAACTCCACCTTCGAGCCGGCAAAGCGCCGGCGCACCTCGGCCCGTGCGGCCGGGCTCAGGTCGCTTTCCACCTTGTGGGCGTGGGTGGTGCGCAGTTCCACCCCGGCAAAACCCGTCTGTTCGCAGTTGACGATCAGGGTCTCCAGGTCCCAGTCCTTGGCCAGATTGTAGGTCACCAGTCCCAGACGCATCGCGACCTCCTCAGGTAGCAGTAAACAGTTCGGTGTTGAAGATGGCCTCCTGCTGACGCAGGTACGCCGCCTTGCTGAGGGCGGGCCGGTGCTCGGCAACCACCCGCCGGGCCAGGGCGCCATCGTCCCAGAGCAGATCGATGGCCATCATCGCCAGGGCCTTGGCCGGGGCCAGGTACCCGGCATCGGGGTCGGCGATATGCCACTGGATGCTGTGGGCCGCGCCGCTGGCCCCGGTCATCATCGGGTGGAGGACGGGCATCACCTGGCTCAGGTCGCCGGCATCGGTGGATCCCCCGCTGTGGGGCAGGTCCCGGCAGGCGGCCTGGCCAAAGAGCTGATCGGCATTGCCGCGGAAAACCTGGGTCAGCAGCGGGTCGTTGCGCAGGGGCAGGTATCCGGGCACGGTCTGGATCTCCACCTGACAGCCCATGGCCATGGCCGCCCCTTTGAGGGCCCGGTCCACCTTGGCCGCCGCGTCGAGCATGGCCTCGTTGGTGCGGGCCCGCACGTAGGTCTCCAGGCGGGCCTCGGCCGGCACGATATTGACCAGGTCCCCGCCTTTGGTGAGGATGGGGTGAACCCGCACGCAATCCTGATCGCGGAAGGTGTCGCGCTGCGCGTCGATGGCGCCCAGGGCCAGTTGCGCGGCTTTGAGCGCGTTGATGCCCTGCTCGGGGGCCATGCCGGCGTGGGCCGCCCGGCCGATGAAGCGCACACTCTTGGCGAGGAAACCGTTGGAGGAACACGCCACCCCGACAGCGCCCTCCATGTGTTCGGCGCTGCCGCTGTGGATCATCAGGGCCATGTCGATATCGTCGAAATGGCCGCGGGCCAGCAGCTCGGCTTTACCGCCCAGGAAGGAGGTCTTCCCCTCCTTGACTCATCCCAGGCGGTAGTCGATCTCCACATATTCCTCGGCCGGCACCGCCAGGAGCGCGATCGTGCCGGCCAGGTGTTCGGTGGCCCTGCATGTAGCCAGGCCCAGGGCCGCGCCCATCAGGCCGGCGATCTGGGCGTTGTGGCCACAGGCGTGGGCGGCGTTGGTCTGCGCGTGGGCCCGCGGATGGCCGGGCACCACCAGCGCGTCCAACTCACCCATCAGCGCCACCGTCGGGCCGGGACGACAGCCGGCCAGTTCGGCCTTCACCCCGGTGAGGGCCAGGCCCTCTTCGCAGGGCAGCCCCAACTCGGCGAAGACCTCGGCCACGCGGCGGGCGGTGCGCACCTCCTTGAAACCCAGCTCCGGGTCGTCCATGATCGCCTCGCCGAGGGCGACGATGCGCTCGCGGCGCTGGTCGATGGCGGCGCATACCTTTTGCTTGAGGGATTCCCTGTCCATCGTCACTCCATTCTCAGCAGCCAGCGGGCTGCGTTGTGCAACAGCCGTTGCACCATGGGCTGCTGCAGGATCTCGAGGGTATGGCCATTGGCCAGGTACGCCACCCGGCCCAGGCCGTAGTCGTACGCCCAGCCCGCCGCCGACTCCATGCCGTTTTGCCCCCGGCTCTTGAGCAGGAGCTGCACCCGGTCGTAGTCGAACCAGAGGAAATGCTGCTCGTCGGTGATGGTATAATCCTCCACCCCGGCGGTGATCGGGTGGCGGGCCACCACCTGCACCTCGAATTCGGCCACCGGGGGATGGCCCTGGTAATAACCGCCCATCACCCGGCGGTACCCATTCTGCCAGGGATAGGCCCAGCCGGCGTTGTGCAGGGGCAGGAAGGCCCCGCCCGCCGCCACAAAGGCCTCGATGGCCTCCTCCTGCTGCGGCTGCATCCACACCTGGTGCGCCTGGCCCTCCCCCGACGGCCATCCCATGCCGTCGCGCAGGATGGCCAGCAGCCGCTTGCCTTTCAGGGTTTCGCGGCTGAGGCCGGCAAAATCGGTGGTGTACTCCACCTGCAGCCCTGCCGCCTCCAGGGCCGGACCGACCCCGGCGAAGGCGTCCTCGGCGCGGTGGTACCGGTCCCCTGCCAGCAGGATCGCGTCGTTCATGGGGCTCCTTTCATCGGGTGGGAAGCAGGCCGGTGGCCTCGCCGCGGCGGAAACGCAGGGCCTCGGCGATCATCCG
>JADZBP010000096.1 GCA_020852055.1 Candidatus Latescibacterota bacterium | reverse complement strand
AGTCGCAGGCGGTGGATGTGGTGTCGCAGTCCTCGGAGGAGATGCGCAACCTGGTGGACGGGGTGGCCCGCTCGATGAAGGAGCAGAGCAGCACCGCCGAACACATGGCCCGGTCCATGGGAGAGGTGAGCCGGATGACCCAGGAGGCGATGCTCGCGGTGCAGGAGATGGGCAACGCCACCGGCAGTCTTGCCGGCCAGGCCGAGGAACTCAAACAACTGGCCTCGGGCCTGAAAGACCGGAAATAGGCCGGCGCTTCCCTGCGGCGTTGGGAGAGGGGCCAAGGGCCAAACAGAAAGGTTGGGGTGATGCACAGGACCAAGGCCCTGGGCCGCTGGCTCTTTTCCGGGATGGTGGCAGCGGGTATACATTCGCCGCTGCCAGCCCAGACCAACGACGAGTTGCTCCAGGCGGTGCGCCGGTTGCGGGCCGAGCAGGGGGAACCGGGGGGGGCTGTGCCGGACACGGCCGGAAGGACAACCCCGAATCCGGGCGCCCTCGGGGCGCCAACTGCAGCCGAACCCGCCTCCGCCCCGGCGGCGCCCGCGCCTGCTGCGGCGCCCGACGCACCCCTGCCCGGCCTGCGCGAACGCAGCGTGCTTCTCGGTGAGGATCGGCAGGGGGTGGTGGTGGGCGCGATCTATACCGGCGAGGTGGTGCGCAACCTGGCCGGCGGCATCGCCCGGAAGGGCACGTACCTGGACAATTTCGATCTCAGCGCCGATTTGGATCTGGAGAAACTCCTGGGCTGGCAAGGGACCACAGCCTTTGTCTACGCTTTGGGCAACAACGGTGGGGACCCCACCGCCTTTATTGGCGATGCCCAGGGCTCCTCGAATATCGAGACCGCCGACACCTGGAAGTTGTACGAGGCCTGGATCGAGAAGGTCTGGGGTGGGGGCCGGACGGCCCTGCGCCTGGGCCTGAACGATCTCAACTGCGAGTTCGACGTCAAGGAATACGGCGGGTTGTTCCTCAACAGCTCGCACGGCATCGGGGCGGATTTTTCCCAGAGCGGGGTCAACGGCCCCTCGATCTTCCCCACGGCGTCCCTTGGCGCCCGCCTGCGCCTGCACCTGGTCCCGACCTACTATCTGCAGCTGGTGGTCCTCGACGGGGTCCCGGGCGACCCGGACGATCCCACCGGTACCCATGTTTCGCTCAGCACCACCGACGGGGCCCTGGTTGCTCTCGAAGGTGGCCGGACCGTGGGCGGCGACGAACAGTCCTACGGGAAATGGGGTGTGGGGATGTGGGGGTACACCGCCGCCTTCGAGGCCATCGACGAGGTCGACGCCGCGGGCAATCCGGTGAAGAAGCGCGGAAACATGGGGCTCTACGCCTTTGCCGAGAGCGAGTTGGTCCGCGAGCAGGACCCCGACCAGGGGTTAGGGGGGTATGTGCGCATCGGCATCGCCAACCCCAGGTTCAACCAGTTCGGCCTTTTCGCCGGGGGGGGGCTGGTGTATTCCGGGCCTTTCGACCGGGCCGCCGACCAGGTTGGCCTGGGCGTGGCCCTTGCGGTCAACGGGGGGGACTTCAAAGACGCCAACCCCGGCGCCGAAAGGGCCGAGACCAATATCGAACTCTCGTACCGCCTGCAGCTCATGCCCTGGCTGGCGGTACAGCCGGACCTGCAGTACATCCTCGATCCAGGCACCGACCCCGGCTGTGACAACGCCGCAGTTTTTGCCTGCAGGTTCGAGACCGCCTTCTGAGCCCCGCAGCAGGCGCACCGGGCGGTTCCCCTGAGGGGGGACCGCTTTTTTTTTGGTTAGCTTTTCCCGGCCGCCTCGGCAGTGGACTGCACCAGCCCGGTGGCGTCCCCGCCCAGCCAGCGGTAGGGTGAAGGGTACAGGGTCAGGGAGCGATCGGCGAGCGGCAGGCGCAGGGGCACATTGCCCAGTTGGGCCGAACGCTGGCAGGCGATGGCGACCTCGAGCGCCTGGCGCAGATCGTGGCCGGTGACCCACGGGGCGCCCTCGCCGCGCAGGGCCGCGACCAGCGAGCGGATCGAGCCGGTCAGGTAGCCGAACTCACTCCAGGGGTACGGGGCGTATTCCACCTCCAGCCTCTTGCGAGCACCGCTGCCGTCGAGGCCGGCGAAGATCTCCGGCGGGCCCCAGTCCCAGCGCACCAGCACCTGCTGGTCGGTCCACACCTCCACACCCCGGAAGGGTGTGGCCGCGCCAAAGACCTGGCAGGGCACGCCATTGCTGAGGCGGAAGACCCCGTTGATGCTCAGGCCGGTGTCGTGGTCCTGCATCAGGGTCTCGGAGGGGGAACCCCAAGCCAGCACCTCCTCTACCTCCGCCTGGGCAAAAAGCCGCAGCACCGAGATATGCTGGCAGCCCCCGCCGGAGATCTCGCCGCCGAAGGCGTGCACCGAGGCGCCGACCACCTGGCCGAACTCCCCCGCTTGCAGGCGCCTGGCCGCCTCCTGCACCTCGTTCATCGCCCGCTGCAGATTGCCGCCGGCAAGGATCAGCCCGCGGCGGCTGCATTCGTCCACCATCGCGTCGGCGTCGGCCAGGGTGGCGGCGATGGGTTTCTCCACCGAGATGCCCTTCACCCCCGCCTGGGCGCAGGCCAGCACGGCGTATTTGAGGTACTTCACCGGCGTGACCACTGCCGCGATGTCGGGGGTCAACGAGTGCAGGAGGGCGTCGGGAGTGGCGAAGCGCGCCTTGACCCCGAAACGTTCACCCACGGCCTGCAGGCGCTCGGGCTGGGTATCGACCAGGGCCACCACCTCGGTGTCGGGGTAGGTGGTGTAGGCCTTGAGATATTCCTGCCCCATACGCCCGCAGCCGATCACCGCCACGCGCAACTTGTCCTTTACCATCTTCTCGCCCTTTCGTTCAGTAACGGATCAGCAGTTCAAGGTCGGTGAGCACCAGATCGCAGGCCACCTGCGGGTGCCGGCGTTCGAGGTAGACCTCAGCGGTGTGGGCCCCCGGGCCGGCCTGGGTCGGGGACAGGTGGCGGCACAGCCAGGCCGCCGAGGTGGCATCGCCGAGGTGATGCGGATCGCCGACAAAACAGTATTGGGTCTCCAGGTCCTCCAACTCGACCCCATCCCACCGCACCCGCACCTGGTCGCCCCGCACCCACTGGTCGAGGCGCAGGCGCAGGAGCACCTCGCGGGGTGGGTCGGCCTGCAGGTCCCCGGCCAGGTGCAGGGTCACGGTGGGTCCGGCGCCGGTGAGGGTGGGTTTGAGGGCTACCGGCACCTCGCCCCAGACGCGGTCGTGGTCGTACGCCCCGCGCCACTCGCCCTGCCGGTGCAGGTAGCGGTGGGTGGCGGCGTGTAACTGGTCGGTGCGGCGCAGGGTCTGGGGGGAGCCGAGCTGGCAGAGCAGGTCGCGCCGGGTCTCGGCGTTGGCGTGCCAGTTGAAAACATAGATGCCGCTGGCCCCCAGCTCATAGTGCCGGCTGGCGATGGCGCGGGTGCGGAGCCGGTCCTTGGTGCGGGGGTCCTCGGGGCCGACGAAAGGATCGGGCAGGCCGCTGTCGAAGCCCGGATACACCGGGATGCCGCGCGGCCGGCACAGGTCCACGAACCCGGCCACATCGACGGCCGGGTCGGTGGCGGCCCCGCCAGCGGGGATGATCAGGTCCACCAGCCCCTCCTCGACCCAGGCGGGGATGTCGTACCCCAGGCGCAGGCACATGTCCAGATCGCCGGCGACCCGGGCGGCCAGGTAGAAGGGACGCCCCCGCTGCCGCGACAGTTCGTCGGTGAGCCGGCGCACGGCCCGCTGCAGGTCGGTGAGCACATAGCGCAGGCGGTAGGCGTGGTCGTGGGGCAGGTGGAAGGGATGGCGTTGCCAGTCCAGTTCGACCCCGTCCCAGGCCCAGGTGCGGCAGACCTCCTCGATGTGGCGGAACCGGTGTTCGCGCACCTCTGGCACGGCGAAATTCCACGAAAGGGCGAACCATTCCGAGGTCTGGCGGCCCAGCAGCCATTCGGGGTGCTCGCGCCGCATCTGGGTCATCTCGGTGTGGTGCAGCCCGGCGAGGTCCTCGACCTGGGCGCCGTTGAAATGGTTGTCGTTCATGCGGATGGAGGCGTAGACCTGCAGGCCCAGGGCGTGGCCCCGTTCGAGCAGGGCGGCCTGCGGATCTTCGCCCCGCTCCACCCTGGCCCGCACGGTCTCGGTGAACAGATAGGTGTAGGCATTCTCGTACCGGCGCTGGTGTACATCCCCCAGCAGTTCCAGGGCCTGGCTGGGCCAGCGGGCGGCGTGTTCGCCCACACACCAGAAGTGGGCGCCCACCTGGGTATTCGCGAGCGGGGCGTAGGTCCGCTCCACAAAATGCTCGAGGCTCTGGGGCACCTCGGCGTAGCCGTGGGGAGCGCCGTCCCAGTTGTAGATGATGCCGTAGGGCGGGGGGGTGGGCATGGTGGCCTCCTGGCCGGCGGGGTGGCCGGCGATTAGATTAGCATCCGCAGCGCCAAACGGCTCAGAAGATAAGCAACCCCAAGCCTGGAGCGAAACCTGGTGCAGGCACTGGTCAAATACGGCCGCGGCAAGGGCCAGATGGAGGTGCGGCAGGTCGAGGAGGCCCCGCTGGAACCCGGCGAGTTGCGCATCGGGGTCGAGGCGGCGGGCATCTGCGGGTCGGACCTGCACATCTATCACGACGAGATCAAGATCCCCATCCGGGTGCCGGTGGTCCTGGGCCACGAGTTCAGCGGCCGGGTGGTGGAGTTGGGGGCCGGGGTGAGTCCGCACCTGCTGGGCCAGCGGGTCACCGCCATGCCCAGTGTGCGTATCTGCGGGGTGTGCCGCTACTGCCGCCAGGGGGCCATTAACCTGTGTATACGCCGGCAGTCCATGGGCTACTGGCACGACGGGGCCTTCGCCCCCACCTGTGTGGTGCCCGAGCGCTGCGCCCTGGTGCTGCCCGAGTCCGTGGACTTCCGGGCCGGGGCCCTGGCCGAACCCCTGGCCTGCGCCGTACACGCGGTGTGTGAGCAGACCCGGATCAGCGCCGGCGACCTGGTGGCCATTGTGGGCCCTGGCGCCATCGGCCTGCTCTGCCTGCAGGTGGTCAAGGCCGAAGGGGCCAGGGCGCTGGTCTGCGGCCTCGAAAAGGATGCCCCGCGCCTGGAGTTGGCGCGGGCGCTGGGCGCCGACCATATCGCCGTGGTGGGGCGGGACGAGGTGGGTGAACGGGTGCGCGCCCTCAGCGAGGGGTACGGCGCCGATGTGGTGCTCGAATGTTCGGGCCATCCGGCCGGGGCCACGCTGGCCCTCGACCTGGTGGCCAAGGGCGGCAAGTACACCCAGGTGGGGCTTTTCGGCAAACCGATACAGCTCGACCTCGAACAGATCGCCGTGCGCGAGATCCAGTTCGCCGGCTCCTTCGGCCAGAAACCCAGCGCCTGGAAACGCACCCTCAAGCTGCTGGCCAGCGGCAAGGTGGACACCCGCCGCCTCATCTCCCACGAAATCCCCCTGGCGCAGTGGCACCGCGCCTTCGAGCTCTTCGAGCGCCAGGAAGGGGTGAAAATCCTGCTGGAGGTCAAAGCGCCATGAAGATCACCGAGATCGAGGTCCACCGCATCTGCGTCGGGTACCACGACTGGATCGCCGACGAGCTGGAGCATTACTACGGCCCCTCGCACCGCAAGGTGGACGTGGCACACACCGACACTGGTCTGCAGGGCCTGGGGGAAAGCGGAGAAACCGAGCCGCAGACCGTGATCGACCAGTACCTGGGTTCAAACCCCTTCGACTGGCTGGGCGACGAGACCTCGCTGGGCCTGGGCACGGCGATGTACGACCTGATGGGCCAGGCGGCCGGGGTGCCGGTGCACAAGCTCTTTGGCCAGCCCCACCGCCGCTGGGTGCCAGTCGGGTCGTGGACGGTTTCCACCCATCCCGAACGCATGGCGCGGGCTGTGCGGGAATACGCCGCGCAGGGGTACACCTGGCTCAAATACCACCTCTCGCCCTTCGAAAACGTCTTCGACCAGACTGAGGCCATGCAGGTGGTGGCCCCGCGCGGTTTCCGCATCCACTACGATTTCACCATGGGCGGCACCGACGACCATATCCCCAGCCTGGTCGAGGAACTGTCCCGCTACCCCATCGCCGGTTGTTTCGAGGACCCGCTGCCTACTCAGGATATCGAGGGGCATATCGAGCTGCGCCGGCGCTCGCGCCTGCCCGTAGTGCTCCACCACCTGCCGCTGGGGGCCACCCACGAGGTGCTGATGGGGGCGGCCGACGTGTACATGCTCGGGCATGCCCGCATCGGCGACGCCCAGAAAAAGGCCGGCCTCTTCGCTGCGGCCCAGCGGCCCTTCATGTTGCAGAACTGCGGGGGCACTATCACCCGCGCCATGACCACCCACATGATGGCCGCCTTTCCCACCGCCACCTTCCATTTCCACTCCGACGCCGAGACCTTCAGGAGCGACGTCACCCGCGAAAGGCTGGAGCCGGTCAACGGCTTGCTGGCGGTGCCACAGGGGCCGGGCCTGGGGGTCACCCTCGACCGGGCGGAGTTGGCGCGCCTCGAGGCGCAGCAGTTGCCGGAGAAGGCCCCCTGGATCATCCGCTCCCGCTTTGCCGGCGGGGCGCGCATGTATCAGCTGGCCGACCCCAAGCAGTCCATCTTCATGGTGCGGCCCGATACGAGGCGCCAGATGACGCTCAGTTACACCTCACCGATCACCACCGATTATTGGGACGAGGACGGCACCCCCGAGTACCAGGCCGTGCGGGAAAGGCTCGCGCGGGAAGGGGCGATCCTCGAAAAATGACAGGAGGTATTGTGAAGGTCAGAACCGCTGTTTTTGGCGCCGGCTTGATGGGCCGGGAACACCTCAGGGCCCTGGCCCAGGTGGAGGCGGCCGAGGTGGTCGCCGTATTCGACCCGGCTGAAGGGGCGGCTGCCAAAGCGGCCGCCGAACTGGGGGTCCCCGAGGCGTACACCGATCTGGATGAGTTGATGAAGGCTGAGGAGCCCGAATACGTGGTGGTCGCCTCGCCGCCTTTGTTCCACGCCCAGCAGAGCATCGCCGCCTTCGAGGCCGGCGCCCACGTGCTCTGCGAGAAACCCCTCTGTATGGACCGCGCCGAGGCCGACGCCATTGTCGCCGCTGCCAAAAAAGCCGGGCGCCTCTTCACCATGGGGTTCCAGATCCGCCAGAGCCGGGTGGACCGCGCCCTGAAGCAGTTCATCGCCGAGGGCGGTCTGGGCCAGGTTTACCACACCCGCGTCTGGGGCGGGCATATCATGAACTACCCCTGGGGCCGTTTCCACCACCGGCGCGAGTTCTCCTTTGGCGGGGTGATGGCCGCCACCATCGTACATATCCTCGACGCGGCGCTCTGGGTGCTGGGCTGCCCCGAGCCGGTCACGGTCAGCGCCTCCTGTTTCCGGCGCCTCGACAAGATGCCCGACCCGCCGATCAACTTCGTGGGTGGGGTGGAGGAGGTGACGGTGGAGGATTTCTCCCACGCCCACGTGCGTTTCGCCGACGGTTCCTCGATGTCCATCGACGGCAACTGGCTCATGCACCCCACCAGCCGGGGGATGGGGTTCGAGGTTTTGGGGGTGCTGGGGGTGGCCAAGGAGGGCAGCGCCATCGTCGAACTGGAGCGGAAGAGTGAGATTGTGCCGCACGAGCTGGCCGCCGACCCCGACCCGCAGGATCGCACCGTAGCCGAACATGCCGAGTTCGTCGCCGCCATCCGCGGACAGGGCGAAGCGCAGGTGCGTTTCGCCGAAGCCTTGGCGGTGCAGCGCATCCTCGTGGGCATCTACGAATCGGCGGCCCAGGGCAGGGAAGTGAGGGTCTGAAGGGTTTGCCCCGCCCCGGGGCATTGTGTATTGTACGGCCCATCGGCAACACCACATTCCCCGGGGCGGCGGTGTGGCGGATCACCCCTCAATGGAGGTCGGCGTCGATGAGCACGGTCAAGGAACTGCTGCAGAGCAAACCCGCACAGATCTGGTCCATCGCCCCCAACGCCTCGGTGTACCGGGCCCTGGAACTGATGGCGGAGAAAAACATCGGCGCCCTGCTGGTGATGGAGGCCGGCAAGCTGGTGGGCATCCTCTCCGAACGCGATTACGCCCGCAAGGTGATCCTCCAGGGCCGCACCTCGAAGACCACCGCGGTGGACGAACTGATGACCCCCCTGGTGTACTCCGTGGCGCCCAACAACAGCCTCGACGAGTGTATGGCGTTGATGACCACCAAACGCATCCGCCACCTGCCGGTCCTCGAGCAGGATACGGTGGTGGGGGTGATCAGTATCGGCGATGTGGTCAAGGGCATCATCACCGAACAGGCCATCACCATCAAACAGTTGGAGAACTACATCTCCTCCAGCGGGTACGGACACTGAAAAGAAAGAGACCGGTATGAGCGACAAGACCAAGATCGGCATCGTCGGCTGTGGCGCCATCAGCGCCGCGTACCTCAAGATCGCCAAGACCTTTCCCATCCTCGAGGTGGCCGCCTGCGCCGACATGGTGCCCGAGCGCGCCCGGGCCCGGGCTGAGGAGTTCGGGGTGCCGCGCGCCTGCAGCGTCGAGGAGTTGCTGCGGGACCCGGAGATCCAGATCGTCGTCAACCTGACCATCCCCCGCGCCCACGGCGAGGTGGGGGTCGCGGCGCTGGAGGCCGGCAAGAGTGTCTATAATGAGAAGCCCCTCGCGGTCTGGCGCGCCGACGGCAAGAAGATGGTGGACCTGGCGCAGCAGAAGGGCCTGCGCCTGGGCGCGGCGCCCGACACCTTCCTGGGCGGAGGGCACCAGACCTGCCGCAAGTTGATCGATGACGGCTGGATCGGGGAGCCGATCGGAGCCACCGCCTTCATTCTCTGCCACGGCCATGAGAGCTGGCACCCGGACCCGGCCTTCTACTACCACCACGGCGGCGGGCCGATGTTCGACATGGGGCCCTACTATCTCACCGCCCTGGTCAATATGATGGGGCCGGTGAAACGGGTCACCGGCATGGCGCGCATCACCTTCCCCGAACGCACCATCACCAGCCAGGCCAAGTACGGCCAGAAGGTGCAGGTGGAGGTGCCCACCCATGTGACCGGCATCATGGAATTTCACAACGGCGCCATCGGCACCATCACCACCAGCTTCGATGTCTGGGCCGGCCAGGTGCCGCGCATCGAGGTCTATGGCACCGAGGGATCGCTCAGTGTGCCAGACCCCAACGGCTTCGGCGGCCAGGTGAAGGTGCGGCGGGCCGGGGCGGCGGATTGGAGCGAGGTGCCGCTGAGCCACGGGTACGTCGAGAACACCCGCAGCATCGGGGTGGCCGATATGGCCCACGCCCAGCGTTCGGGGCGGCCGCATCGCGCCAGCGCCGAACTGGTCTACCACGTCCTGGATCTGATGCACGCCTTCCACGATGCCTCGAGCCAGGGCCAGACCGTCGAGTTGGGCAGCACCTGCCAGCGGCCGGCCCCCTTGCCCCTGGGCCTGTTGCCCGGCCAGCTCGATGCCTGAGGCGGGGCGGTGATGAAGAAACCCCTGGCCATCGCCGACCTTTTTGCGCTGCAGACCGTCTCCGATCCCCAGCTTTCCCCGGACGGGCAGTGGCTGGCCTATGTGGTGACCGGGGCGGACCTCGAGCGCAATGTCTACGACTCGGACATCCACCTGGCGCCCGCCGCCGGGGGGGCCTCGTTCCAACTGACCCGCGGCCCCAAACGGGACGATACCCCCCGCTGGTCGCCGGACGGGCAGTGGCTCGCCTTCCTCTCCGGCCGCGGGGAGGGCGACCAGCTCTACCGCATCCGCGCCTTCGGCGGCGAGGCCGAAGCCCTCACCCAGCTCAAGAACGGGGTGGCGGCCTTCGCCTGGTCGCCCGACGGACGCCAGCTCGCCTACCTGAGCGCCGACCCGCCCGACCTGGCTGCCGAGGAACGCCGGCAGCGCGAGGGGGATTTCGAGGTCGCCGACGCCCAACCCCGCCGCCAACACCTGCATCTGCTCGACCTCCAGACCCGCAGCACCCGCCGCCTGACCCGCGGCCCCTTCCACGTGACCGCCTGTTGCTGGTCTGCCGACAGCCGCCGCCTGGCCTTTGCCCACCAGCCCACCCCCAGCGCCGAGGACCTGTACCGCGGCGGCCTGTCCCTGGTCGCTGCAAAAGGAGGGCGACCCCGACCGCTGGCCGTGGGTCCGGGGGCCTGTACCTCGCTGACCTGGTCCCCGGACGGCCGCTGGCTGGCCTTCCTGCAGGGGAAGGGCTGGCTGGAGCAGGTGCAGTTGCGCCTGGCCAGCCCGGCGGGTCAACTGCGGCAGTTGGCGCCCCGCCTCGAAGACCTGGGGGCTGGCGCCAGCCTGGCCTGGGCAGCGGACAGCAAGGCCCTCTATGCGGCGGTGGGCCAGGGCACCTCGGCCCATCTCTACCGCCTGCGCCTCTCGGGCCGGATCGAGGCGCTGACCCAGGGGCTTCAGGTCCACGGACCCCTCAGCCTGGGGGGGGAGCGCCTGGCCTTCCTGCGCCAGGACGGCGCCCATCCGCCCGAGGTCTACACCAGCGGGTTGGCGGCGATCGAGCCCGTGCAGGTGACTCGCCACAACCCCCAGTTGAGCGCCCGCTGGGTGGCCGGCAAGGAGCTGGTGCACTGGCGGAGCCCGGACGGCACCCCGGTGGAGGGGTTGCTGATCAAACCCGCTGGCTACCGTGCCGGCAGGGCGGTGCCCCTGCTGGTCTGCGTACACGGCGGGCCTGCTTCGGTGTACACCAACACCTTCAACGGCAACCTGGGGGAACGGTATCCCCACCAGGTTTTTGCGGGGTCGGGGTACGCGGTGCTGCTGCCCAACCCGCGGGGCAGCGCCCAGTACGGCAACACCTTCAGGCGGGCCAACGTGCAGGATTGGGGTGGGGGGGATCTCGAAGATATCCTCTCCGGGGTGGACGCCCTGGTGGAGCGGGGTATCGCCGACCCGAAACGACTGGGCATCCTGGGCTGGAGTTACGGGGGGTTCATGACCGGCTGGGCCATCACCCGCACCGACCGCTTCCGCGCGGCCTCCTTTGGCGCTGGATTGTCGAACCTGATCAGCATGTACGGCCAGACCGATATCCCCGGCTTCATGGAGCGTTACTGGGAGGCCCCGCCCTGGGAGGAACCCGGCCTGTACCTGGCCCGTTCGCCCATCACCCATGCGGGCCGGGTCAAGACGCCGACGCTGATCCAACACGGGGACCGCGACCTGCGGGTGCCCCTGCCGCAGGGGCAGGAGCTGTACCAGGCGCTGAAACGCCGGCGGGTACCGGTGAGATTCGTGGTGTACCCGCGGCAGGCCCACGCCCTCTCCGAACCCCGGATGGTGCGGGCGGTGATGGAACACAATCTAGTCTGGTTCGACTGCTGGGTCCGGGGCCGAAAACCAAAGGGAGTAGGTGCATGAACTGCGGCGTGCGCATGGAACTGGATGTCAAGGTGCCGATGCGGGACGGGGTGCGGCTTTCCGCCGACCTCTACCTGCCCGATGCGCCCGGTCCGCACCCGGTGGTGCTGATCCGCACCCCCTACGACAACAACGGGGCGGCGCTGATCGAGAAGGGCCGGCGCCTGGCCAACAACGGCTACGCCTGCGTCATCCAGGATTGCCGGGGCCGCTGGGACTCGGAGGGGCAGTACTATGCCTTCCACCAGGAAGGACCCGATGGCTACGACACCCAGGAATGGGTGGGCCGCCAGCCCTGGAGCAACGGACGGATCGGCACCTCGGGCGGGTCCTATGTCGGTACGACCCAATGGACTAGTGCCCCTCACCGCAGCCAGTTCCTCAAGTGTATGGTGCCGCGGGTGACCCCCAGCAACTACTGGGAATCGCCCAACTACACCCAGGGGGCCTTCCAACTGGGTCTGCTGCTGACCTGGAGCATGCGCACCAATGGCCGCAGCGCGCAGAGCATCGAGTACCACAACTGGACCGAACTCTTCCACGCCCTGCCCCTCATCGAGGCCGACCGCGCCGCCGGCCGCGACCTGTCCTTCTGGAAGGACTGGGTGCGCCACCCCTCGGACGACGAGTACTGGCAGCAGATCAGCAACGAGGACAAATGGGGGCAGATCGAGGCGCCGGCCTTCAACATGGGCGGCTGGTTCGACCTCTACTCCAAGGCGACCTTCGTCAACTTCAACGGCCGGCGCCTGCATGGCGGCTCAAGCCAGGCCCGGCAGAGCAAGCTGATCTGCGGGCCCTGGCCGCACGGTTTGAGCCTCTCGCCCCGGACCGGGGACGTGGACTTCGGAGCCGGGTCCCTGGCCGATCTGGAGGGTATGGAGCTGCGCTGGTTCGATCACTGGCTCAAGGGCGAAGAGAACGGCATCCTGGCCGAGGCGCCGCTGCGCTTGTTCGTCATGGGCGAAAACCAGTGGCGCGACGAGT
>JADZBP010000095.1 GCA_020852055.1 Candidatus Latescibacterota bacterium | reverse complement strand
ATCTTCGAGAACAGAATGAGTTTCATCCTCAGACCTCCAATCCCAGGTGTTTGCCGAAGAAGGCCACCGACTTGTTGCCGCCCCAGCCGTGCTCGCCGGGGAAGAGATCCAGCTCGAGCGCCTTGCTGGCGCCGGCGGCTTTGTAGATCCGCGCCACCTTGTCGAAACAGGCCTTGGCCTCGTCCACACAGAAACAGGTGTCGTATGCGCCGATGTCCACCAGCAAGGGCCGCGGGGCAATCAGACCCTGGGCGTCGGGCAGATCGATCAGTTTGAACAGGCCGGGCGCCACCTGCATGCCGCAGTAGTTGACGTCGTTGACCCCGAAGTGCGCCCACAACCCGCTGTAGCAGATGATCTCCACCGCCCGGAAGCGGGCATCGCAGAGCGCCGACCACAGGGTCATGGTGCCGCCGCCGCTCAACCCCATCACCCCCAACCGTTCCCCGTCCACGCCGGGCAGGCCGCAGACGAATTCGGTGGCCGCCATGCCGTGGGCTACGTTGATGGAGATGGGGCTCATGCCCAGCATGGTGGCGTGCAGATAGTAGAGATTGCACCAGTCGCGACCGCCGGCCTGGCTATTGAAGTTGGGCTTGCGGGTCTCGTTGTGTTCCCCCATGCCGAGCCAGTCCACCGAAAAGGTGACGAAGCCGGCCTTGGCCATCTGGTGGCCGTAGTTGTAGTTGTGGCGCTGGATGGCGTCGCGCATCTCCGGCGAGGAGTCGTTGCCCATCACCGGTTCCTTGCCAAAGGGCCCGTGCCCGGACCAGCAGAGGATGGCCGGCCCTTTGATTCCGCGCTTGGGTTTGGCCGGATAGTTGACCAGCACCGTGGCCGAGAGCCCCTCCTGCACGTCGATGAGCCAGCGCTGCTTGAAGAGTCCATCGTGTTGCCACTCAGCCATCAATTCCGGGTTGGGTCGCACCCGACCGGGGAAAGCGCCCAGGGTGTCGAGCACCTTGGGTACGGTCTGTTTTTTCCACCGGGCGAAGGAAGTGCCACGGCGAAAGGTGTTTTCGGGGGTGTGCTGCCGGGCCAACTCCTCGAACATGCGCTGCGGGCTCAGATTGCGAAAGGCCATGGTTCCTCCTAAGGGGTGGCGATCCGTCCCGCGCGGCCGCGGGTCCGGTAGTGGTGGAATCCTTCGATCAGGGTCTCGATGTTCTCCCAGGGTACCCCCGGGGTGACGGAACTGGAAGCCCCGAGGAAAAGGCCCTGGCGCGGCCCTTTCTCGACCAGCCAGGACAATTCGTCGCGCACCGCCACCGGGGTGCCGAAGGGCAGGGTGCGGCTCACCGAGATGCCGGCGATGATGAGCAGGTCCCGCCCGTCGCGGGCCTTCATGGCGCAGATCCGCTCGTAGTCCATGCCGTCCTCGTACTGGAATCCCTGGAAGCCGCTGATGCCCACTTCGAGCAGGCGCGGCACCATCTGCATCAGATTGCCGTCGCAGTGCCAGATCAGCCGCACCCCGGCGGCCAGGAGCGGCTGCAGGCAGCGGGTGAAGTGGGGGAACCAGATGCGGTCGAGGGAGGCCTGGTCCACCAGGGTGCCCCGGCTGTCGGCCATATCGTGGTCGAGGCGGTAGAGCAGGGGCAAGGGCCCTTCGACAAACGCGCGGGCCGCCGCCTGGTTGTGCCGCAGCCCCAGGTCTGCCTGCAGACTGAAGTGCCGCTCCATCAGTTCGGGGTACAGGGCGTAGGCCGAAAAGTAGGGGATATAACCGTAGCTGCCGTACGACAGGCCCGGGAAACGCACAAAGGCGTACCCGGTCTTGAGCATGGTGGGTCCCAGCCGGCGCTGCAACTCGCGCTCCCCGGCGAGGATCTGGGTGGTCCTCGTCTCCGCGTCGAACTCGGCGATCTCGCGCTGTAGCCGGGGAAAGGCGAAACGCTCGAGGTGCTCGGCCACCGCCTCGGGGGAGTCGATACGCACCCCGTCCAGCACCACCTCCTCGGCCCCGGTGGTGGCCCCGCGCCGCGCCCCTTCGTAGCCCAGGTCGCCCATGGTCAGGGGGTTTTCGGGAATGAACTGATCGAGCAGACAGGTGCCCGCCCTTCGCTGGGCAGCCAGGTATATCACCTCGGGGTCGCGGCGGTAAGAGCCCGGCTCGACACCGGCCAGCCGCTCGAGATGGCGGTGTTCCATCAGGTGCAGCAACCACTGGGGAATGCCGGCGGCGGGCCGCCCCTCCAGGGTGTCCAGCGCCAGTTGTGCGGTTGGGGCCCAACCCTCATCCATGCTACACCTCCCGTGGCTCCGAGCCTGCCGCGTGGAAAGTAGGACTCCTGGACCGGCCGGCCAAGGCGGCCCTGTCCCTGGATCAGCGGAAAGGGATCATCCTGCCGGCTTTAACCTGGCCGGACTTGTACCGCACGGGTGCGTTTTCCTTGCCCCCGGGCGCGATGAGCACCACCTCGTCCCCCGCGTTGTTGAGGGGTAGGGCGCCGGCCGGCAGGGTGAGCACGAGTTGCTCCCCGCCAGCGATCTTGCCCTTCAGCGCGTACTCGTTGCCGGAGTGGTCGCGCAGTTTCCAGCCCTTGAGGTTCACCGCTGCCGCCGCCCTGTTCTCGAGCACCACCTGCTCGTGGCCTTCGTCCTCCCCCTCGGGATCGGGCAGCAACCCGGCGATGCGCAACCCCCCCGCCCCCTCGACCACCGGGTGCACCGGGGCCTGGAGCGGCGGCGGGGCCGGCACGCTGAGCGCGGGTACCGAAGGCGGGGTGGGAGGCGTGGGCCTGGGGATCGACGCGGCCGGTGTGGTGGTCAGGGCCTGCTCGTCCTTTGCCGGCCCGTTCCCGAAAACAAAATCGGCGTACACCGGCAGGTGGTCGGAGGCGCGGTCGCGGTCGTTGCCGCGCACCGCCACCGGGTAGTCGAAGACGCGGGCCGAGCCTTTGACGTACGCCGGGGCCAGGGCGGGGGAAACCAGGATCTGGTCGAAGAGCAGGTCGCCGGTGTTCATGTTGGTGTGGCGCAGTTCAAAGTTGCGCTGCCGCGTGCCCGGCGCCACGGTCGCCACCCGATCCCCGTCGAGGTTCCCGGAGTTGCGGCCGAAACTCACCCGCTCGGCGGCGAAGAGCGGCTCGGTGAGGTTGTCGAGGAAGGGCCCGGGTTCGTCCTCTATCCGGGCCTCGGCCTGCGGGTCACCGGTCTCGAGGATGTTCAGCGCCCGGTCGTCGGGGCTGTCGTTGAAGTCCCCCACCAGCACCAGCGGCTGGCCCGCCAGGCGTTCGCGGATCAGGGCGACGATACGCGCCCCGGCCCCGGCGCGCCGCTCATCGCTGTCGGCCCGGCCCTCGGCCCGCGACTTGGCGTGATGGACCAATACCCAGAAGCGGTGGCCGGCGGCGGTCTGCACCTCCACCGCCAGCAGATCGCGGCGGCGGGGGAAAAACTCGTCCTCCTCATCAGCGGCGAGGAAATGGGCGTCGTCGGCATCGAAATCGGGCGGAGTGAAACCGCGCACCTTCAAGGGCCGGCGCACGGCCAGGGCCAGGTCCTGGCAATCCTGGCTGTCGTCGTCGATGATCAGGGTCCACTGCTGGGGGTCGAAGAGCTCTTCGAGGGCCGCCCGATCGTCGATCTCCTCCAGCCCGATCACCTGCGCGTCGAGCAGGCGGATCACCTCGCGCAGTTTGTCGAGGCGCTTGCCCTGGGTGCGCACATCCTCCACCGGCAGACGGCCACAGGGCGAGTGGCGCACCGAAAGGAACTTGATGTTGTAGGTGGCGTTCCGCACCCCTTCGGCGCGCAACGACACGGCGCCAAACCCCAGGAACACCAGCGCGATCAGGGCGCGGCAGAGGGTGCGCGGTTTGACTTTTTGCAGGGGAAAAGTCATCTTCTTAGTTACTGTCAACTATTCATTTTTATAAAGGAGTCCACCATGGCTACCACCCCCAAAGCCAAAAAGGCCCCGGCCGCCAAACCAGCAAAAAAACGGCATACCTTTTCCCTGGACACCCCCGAGGCCCAGGAGGTTTTTGTCGCCGGCACCTTCAACAACTGGAACCCCGAAGGCCATCCGCTCAAGAAGGACAAGAAAGGCGTCTGGAAGGTGGCTCTCAGCCTGCCGGCAGGTACGCACGAGTACCGTTTTGTCGTCAACGGTGAATGGCTGGAAGACCCGGCCTGCGAAGAGCGCTGCCTCAACGCCTTCGGCACCCACAACTCGGTGCTCACCCTCTAACCGCCGTTCAGGGCTGGGGCCCCATGGCCGCAGCCCTGCCGGCAAAGGCCAGCACTTCCTCCTGCAGGCTGCCGGGCAGGTCCTCGACCCGTGCCCGGCTGGCGCCGGCAGGTAAATCGGCCCGCTTCACACTCCACCCCTCGTCGCCGCGCCGCCAGCACCACCCCTTTTTTCCCCCCTCGCCCATCAGGTACCAGGCCTCACCCTCGGCGTAGAGTTCCATCGCCGCCTCAGCAGTGGGGGCCGCGCTCGCGGATGATGCGCAGCGCCAGGTCGGGGTCGATCTGCACGATCATCTCCGGCTCGATCTTGCAGTTGCCCGGCAGGTCGAAACCGGCCACCGCACTGCGGGCATGCCAGCCGCCCAGCGACTCGTCCATGCCCTCCTTGGCCCACTCCGAAAGGGGTCCGCCCAGCACATCGTGGAAGACCTTGGTGTAGCCGTCCACCACGCGGGGGGACTGGACAAAAGCACCACCGCCGTGTGAATTGACCATGCCGATACACTTGACGCAATACCAGATATCGTTGAGGGTCCCGAAGGGGTGCAGGGCCCAGTGCAGGATGCGCAGGTGTTTGATGCCCGCCTCGCGGCCGGCTGCGTACCCGGCCTCCACGTCGTCGGGCGCGTTGGTGACCGGACCGGTGCCGCCGCCGGTGCCGGAGGTGAAAACCAGCCCGGACGGGGTGAAGGTGGCCATACAGATACGCCGGCCCTTGGGGGCGGGCAGGATCTCCTCCTTCTTGCCCAGATCGATGCCCAGCTTGGCCAGGCGGTCGTACACGTCGAAGGGGCGTTGGGGGAAGCTCATGGGATTTACTCCTGGTATGGGGTCGTAGTCCTGAGAAGATAGGCCGCGCGCCTGGTCCCTTCAAGGCGCGCCGGTCTTGTGGCTCGCCCACCCGCGCCCTACCTTTCTGCCAAGCTCACCCGTCTCTCTCAGAAAGGAAGGAAAAACATGCAACTCGGCATGATCGGTCTCGGAAAAATGGGCGGCAATATGACCGCCCGCCTGCTCCAGGGCGGCCACCAACTGGTGGCTTTCGACTTCAACCCCGAAGCAGTGAAAAGCGCCGCTGCCGCTGGCGCCAGCCCCGCAACCGCCATCGCCGACCTGGTGGCGCAGTTGCAGGCCCCGCGCGCGGTCTGGGTGATGGTGCCTTCCGGCGACCCCACCGAGCAGACGGTGCAGACCCTGGCCGGCCTGCTGGCCAAAGGCGACACCATCATCGACGGGGGCAACAGCAACTACAAGGACACCGTGCGGCGCGGCGCCGAACTGGCGGCCAAGGGACTGCACTATGTAGATGTGGGTACCAGCGGCGGCGTCTGGGGGCTCAAGGAGGGCTACAGCCTGATGATCGGCGGGGACGAGGCCGCCGTCGAGCGCCTGCGGCCCATCTTCGCCACCCTGGCCCCGGCGGCCGACCGGGGTTGGGGCCGGGTGGGTCCCAGCGGCGCCGGCCACTTCACCAAGATGATCCACAACGGCATCGAATACGGCATGATGCAGGCCTACGCCGAGGGCTTTGCCATCCTGAAAAAGAAGGAGGCCTTCGGGCTGGATCTGCACCAGATCTCACGGATCTGGCAGCACGGCTCGGTGGTGCGCTCCTGGCTGCTGGACCTGACCGCCGACGCCCTGGGCAATGACCAGGATCTCAGGGATATCGCTCCCTACGTCTCCGATTCGGGCGAGGGCCGCTGGACCGTGGCCGAAGCCATCGAACTGGATGTGCCGGCCCCGGTGATCACCCATTCCCTCATCACCCGGCTCCGTTCCCGCGACGGGGAATCCTACGCCGACCGGCTGCTCTCGGCGATGCGCAACCAGTTCGGCGGCCACGCCATCAAGAAACAGTAAGCGCCGGCCCCTGGCCCGCCCGGGTCAGGGGCTCAACCCCGCCCCACCCGTTGCCGCAACAACTCCACAAAGGCCACCACCACCGGCGAGCGCCGCCGGCCCCGGTGTTCGACCAGGCCCACGGCCCGCCGCGGCAGATCCCGCACCGCCACCACCTGCAGGCGCCCTGCCGCCACCTCCTCCGCCACTGCCACCCGCGGCACCAGCGCCACCCCCATGCCGAACTCGACGAAACGCTTGAGCACCTCGATGCTGCCCAGCTCCATGGCCGGGTGCAACTCCACCTGCGCCTGCCGGCAGGCCTCCTCTAAGAAACGCCGGCTGGTGCTGCCCTGCTCGAGGGCCAGCAGCGGATGGGCTGCCACCTGCGCCAGGGTGGCCCTTTTCCTTTTTCCCAGGGCATGGCCCGGCGGGCAGATCGCCACCTCCTGGCGCGAAAACAGCTCCTCGCCCACCAGGTCGCGGTGGCGCACCGGCAGGGTGGCCAGGCCCAGGTCCGCCTCGTGGTCGAGCACCAGGCGCGCCACCTCAGGGGACATCCGGTTGCGGATCTCGATCTCCACCCGCGGGTGTTTCTCCCTGAAGGCCTGCAACACCCCCGGCAGCACATAGGTGCAGTTGGTGTCGCTGGTGGCCAGCACCAGGCGGCCCCGCAACTCCTCGCGCAAGGCGCTGATCTCGCCCCGCGCCACCTCCAGGCGCGCCAGCACCGCCAACGCATGGCCGTAGAGCACCTCGCCGGCCACCGTCAGGCGCAGGCGGTTGGGCGCCCGCTCAAAAAGCCCCTCCCCCAACTCCTCCTCCAGCGCCTTCACCTGCAGGCTGAGGGCCGGCTGGGTCAGAAACAGTTTGTCGGCGGCACGGGTGAAACTGCCCTGCCTGGCGATCTCGCAGAAACTGCGCAGTTGGTAGAAATCCATGATCCCCTCATAAGCGACAATGATTCATCGCATAATATAGATCAATTTTATTTATACAAAAAAACCACCTAGCTTCACCCCTGGATCAAGCACCCAACCTCAATCCGGGGGACTAACCATGAGCGCCATCCTCGTCGTCGACGCCTTCTGGGGCGATTCGGGCAAGGGCAAGGTCGCCGCCCACCTGGCCCGACACCACCAGGCCGCCTTCTGCGCCCGCGCCGGCACCGGCACCAACGCCGGCCACAGCATCTTCTTCGCCGACCACCCACCCATCCGCACCCGCCAGCTCCCCTGCGGCTTTTTGCACCCCCGGACCCAGCTCCGGGTGGGCAGCGGGGTGGCGGTGGACCCGGAGATCCTGTGGGCCGAGTTCGCCGCGCTCGATCCTTCTTACCAGGTCCGGGACCGAACCCGGGTCGACTTCCGCTGCCCCCTCATCCTGCCCGAGTACCGCCAGCGCGAGGCCGCCGATTCCCACCTGCGCGACCAGGTCGGCAGCGGGGGCAGCGGCACCGGCGT
>JADZBP010000094.1 GCA_020852055.1 Candidatus Latescibacterota bacterium | reverse complement strand
TGCACGTGGCCAACAACCTCTGCATCGAACTGGGCCTGGGTTACCTGCCCGACGAACCGGCCCGGTACAGCGACACGGTGTTGAAGAACCTGCGCACCACCGCCGAGGATATGCACCGGTTGCGCGCCCTGCTGGGCAAAGCCATGGTCCTCGAGATCAAGGAAGTGGTCTCGCGCTGCGCCCACGCCTGATCATTTGATGCGGCAGCGCTCCCGCATGCCCCGGAATCCCTGCCGCAGGCCCTGCTGGTAGACCCACATATCCCCCCAGTAGGCGATCATGCGAAAGCCCCGGTCGATGAGCCGGCAGCCTTCGTCCACCGAGGTCACCATGTACCCGGCCGCCTTGCCGTAGCGCTGGCAGGCATCCAGCACCCGACCCAGGGCCCGCTGGAAACGCGGGTGATCGAACTGGCCGGGGATACCCAGGAAGTTGCTCAGGTCGAACTGCCCGATCCACAACACGTCGATGCCCTCCACCGCCGCGATCCTCTCCACGTTTTCCAGCCCCACCGCCGTCTCGATCTGGGCGATCACCAGCCCTTCCTGGTTGGCGCTGTGCATGCTGCCCAGGATATCGCCGGCCTGATAGTTGTCGTGGGCAAAGCCGAAGGCCGCCCCGCGCCGGCCCGCCGGGGGGTACTTGGCGGACTGGGCGATGAGTTGGGCCTGCTCCTCGGTCTCCACCATCGGCACCATGAAACCCATGGCCCCCACGTCGAGCACCCGGGCGATGAAGTGGTACTGGGCCGCCGGGACCCGCACCAGGGGCACCAGGTCGGCGGCGCCGGAGGTGGCCATCAACATACGCACCGTCTCCATGGTCCAGCCGGTGTGCTCCATGTCGAAGATGGCGAACTCGGCCCCGCTAGCCGCCGTCAGCCGGGCGGCGCCGGTGGTGTTGAACTCGAAGATCATGGTGCCCAGGGAAACCCCGCCCTGCCCGAGTGCGCGTTTGACCTTGTTCTCCCTCATCTCTTCACTCGTTCTCGCTGGCTGCCCGCTGGGTGTTGATCCGCCGGATGAGGGCCGGATCGAACTTGGGGCGGCGGTCGTAAGTGTAAAGGCCGTTGACTTCCTGTTCCACATCGGTGAGCTGGGTATAACAGAAGCCAAACATCCGGGGGTTGGACAGGAGGGTCTCAGTCAACGCGCGGTACCGGGCCAGGAATTCGGCCTCGGTGGTGGGCCGCTGGCCGTAGCCCCAGGCCTGCTGGTCCTGCTGCCCGGGATTCCACCAGATCCCGCCATACTCGCTGACAAAATAGGGCTGGCCCCGGTACTGGGCGTCGGCCTGCGGGAAGTTGCGCCACACCTCCCCGCCCTTGCCGTAAGGGGCGAAGAGGGCGGCGAATTTCTGCGGATCCTGCTCGTAGGAGTGGCAGTCGTAGATGTCGGTCTCCACGTGTACGTAGCCGCTGGTGTCGATCACCGGGCGGGTGGGATCGGCCGCCTTGGTGGCGCGGAAAACCAGCCGCAGCAGCTCCGGGTTCTGCGAGGTGGGGGTCTCGTTGAAGGGGCACCAGCCGACGATGGCCGGGTGGTTGAAATCCCGCTCCACCTCCTCCAGCCACTCGCCCAGCACCCGTTCGAGGGCCCCGGGGTGGGCGTGGTCCAGGCCCCAGTTGGGGTACTCGCCCCAGACCAGGTACCCCAGGCGGTCGGCCCAGTAGAGGAAACGCGGTTCGAAGATCTTCTCGTGCAGGCGCGCCCCGTTGAAACCCATGGCCATGGACAGCTCGATATCGCCCTTGAGCGCTTCGTCCGTCGGGGCGGTGTAGATCCCGTCGGGATAGAAACCCTGGTCGAGGATCAGGCGCTGGAAGAGGGGCCGGTCGTTGATCAGCACCTTCGTCCCCTCGATATGCACCTTGCGCAGGCCGAAGTAGCTGCCCACCCGGTCGATCTCCTCCCCCTCCTGTTCGAGCACGAACTCCAGCTCGTAGAGGAAGGGGTCCTCGGGCTCCCAGGCCCGCACCCGCGCCAGCTCGAGGCTGAAGAACAGGTACCCGTGCGCCCCCAGCCCCACCTCACCGACCATCTTGCCCTCGGCCAGGGCCCGGCAGTGCAGCACCATGCCCTCGGTGGCGCCTTCGACCCGGGCCTGCACCGTCAGCTTGCCCTGGTCGAGGTCGGGATAGAGGCGGAAGCTGTGCAGATAGGCCTGGGGCACCGCCTCCAGCCACACCGTCTGCCAGATGCCGGTGGTGCGGGTATAGACACAGCCGTGGGAGTGGAACTGCGGCGATTGTTTGCCCGAGGGCTGCAGCGGGCTGCGGGTATCGTCGACGGCGCGCACCACGATCTCGTTCTCGCCCTCGCGCAGGAGCGCGGTGATCTCGAAGCTGAAGGACACATAGCCACCCCGATGGGTGCCGGCCTTTTCGCCGTTGACCCAGACCGTGGCGTCGTAGTCCACCGCCCCGAAATGCAGCAGCACCCGTTTGCCCTGCCAGCCAGCGGGCAGGACCCAGCGCCGCCGGTACCACACGCTGGCCATAAAATCCTTTTCCCCCACCCCGGAAAGCGCACTCTCGGGGCAGAAGGGCACGGTGATCTGCCGGGTGAAGGCCCCGCCCTGGTGCAGCCCCCGGGCTTCGCCTGACAGGCCGTGGTCGATCTCGAAATCCCAGGGGCCGTTCAGATTCAACCACTCCGGGCGCACCATCTGGGGTCGGGGGTACTCGGGGCGCGGCACTCGTTTTTCGTGCATGTCTAGGCTCCTGAGCGGATACGCGCCTCGGCGGCGCGCAGGACGCGGTGGTGGTCATAGGCGGTGATGAGGGCGTCCCGGGCCGCAGCGGATTCCTGCTGCAGCTGCGCCACCAGTTCCAGCATCAGCGGCAGGGCCCGGGCGATATTGTCGACGATGGTGACGCTGGCGGTGTGGGCGGTGCGGGAGAGTGGATTGAGGTCCACGGTCACCACCTCCTTGCCCATGCGCCGCAGGGCCTGGCAGCGGTCGCCGTCTTCGAGCGGCACAAAGACCACGTCCGCGCGCAGGATGCCCTCGGGGTGTACGAAGCGGCGGTTCGACTCGATATAGGAAAGCTGGGCCTCCCGGGTGGGCATCAGCACCTCGGGGGCGCCGTGGGCCAGCAACTCGGCGCGGATGGCCTGCTCCCGCGCTGCCGAGGTATGGAAGATGTTCACCTCCAGCGGCGCGGGCAGGAGCCGCCCGAGGGCCGCCAGTTCGGCCGGCACCAGGGCTGCGGCATTGCCGTTCACCGAGATCACCGGGTGCCTGGCCCCCAGCAGCAGCGCCGCCCCGGCGCGCGCCGCTTCGAGGGCAAAAGGCTGGGTGGCCTCGCCGATGAGGTAGTCAAGGGCCTCCCCCCGGCCGTGGGCGATGAGCCCGTGCACCGAGGTGATGCCCTTCTCCACCCCGGCGACGATGGCCTCGCGCAGGCGCAGCGAGGCGTAACGCGGATGGCTGTGCGGGACCTCCGCGCTCATGGCCGCACCCCGGCGCCGTGATTGCACAGCGCCGTCTCCTCGCATTGATCGAAGGGGCGGTTGCTGAAAACGGCGTTGCCCAGCATGATCATCGACCCGGCCCCGCCCGCCGCCTCGATCCCGGCAAGGGCCTGCACCACCCGTCCGTCGGCCAGCAGGCCGCTTTCAGCGGCAAAGGTCCGCGCCTGCCGGATACAGATCTCCAGGTCTACCTGCGGCTGATCCACCTGTTTTTTCAGTTCGCCCAGGACGCGGATGGCGGCCAGGTTGATCCGTTCGCGCCGGTCGGGGTCGGCCAACACCTCGCGGGTGAGGATGGGGCCGAAGTAGCGGTAGTAGATCGGCTGCTCAGGCACCGCCAGCCGCGCCGCATTGAGGGGCTGGCCGGGCACCAGTTTGAGCAGGCAGCCACCGTGATGCTGGTTGCACACATCGCCCAGGCCGGTCAACTGCTCCACCTCGGCCACATGGGCCGCCATGGCCAGCTCCTCCCGGCTTTGCCCCAGGCCGAGCAGGGCATCCGCCGCATGTACGGCGGCCAACGCCGAGGCCCCGCTCAGCCCGAAGCCGCAACTGAGGGGGAGCGGGGTTTCCAGCTCCACCTTCAGGGGCGGGGCCGGCAGCCGGGCCAGGGCCCCGCGCACCGTGGGGATATCGAGGGAGCGGCCGTTGAACCAGATTTCCGTTTCCCGGGCCGCCGAAACCGCTGCCCACACCCCTTCGCGCACGGTGAAACCCATACCCAGCGAATGCATCAGGCGCGGGTCCTGGTGCGGGATGATTTTGAAGACACAGGAGATATTGCCAGGGGCAAAGGCCCGGACCACCACCATACAGACCTCGGCGGATAAACACTCTTTGAGGCGGATAAAATAATGGCTTAGCTTCCTCAAAGCCAATTTCCGACCCGGCCCCCGGCTTCTCCCCGCTAACATCCGCACTGCGGAGGGCACTTGCGTATGACCCAGCGCCACTGGCACCGGCACCGGGCGACTGGCCCCTGGCTGGCCGCCTTTGCCTTCCTGCTCCTCGGTCTTCCCGGGGCCGCTCCCCTGCCCGCCCAGCTGCGCCTCGCCAACCTGGCCGAGCTGCAGTCCGGCCGCCTGCCAGGCGACGGGGCCGGGAGCCAACGCTCCCTCTACCAGCAGTTCAACCTGGCCTACGCCGCGGGCGGCTTCACCCTTTCCCTGCGCAGCGAAACCTTTGGCAGCACCGCAGCGGGGCGCAACTACGGCGAGCTGGTTCAGCGCTCGCTGCGTTACCAGCGCGGTCGCCTCGAGGCCGGGGCCGGCCACTTCCACGCCATCCTCGGCGAAGGACTGCTGCTGCATGCCTTCGAGCTGCCAGGGGTGCTCACCGAGGACCGCGGCTGGCGCCGGCGCTACCAGCTCTCCCGCGACCTGGACGGCCTTTTCCTGCGTTACCAGCACCCTCGCTATTCGCTCTTGCTGCTGCGGGGGGCCCCGCTCAACACCGCGCTGCCGCCGGGCCTCGATGGCCGGCACGGGAACCCGCTGCAGGCGATGGACTTCAGCTGGAGGCCGGTCTCCCCGGTCGAGGCCGGGGTTGAACTGCTCGATCTGGGGGCTCAACTAGGCGCCGGCACCCATCTACGCCTCCGGCCCGGCTCGGCGGTGGAGTTTTATGGCGAGTACGCCCAGCGCGACGCCCACCCCGGACGCTGGCTCTCCCTGGACCGGGACCTGGCCCGTGGCCTGTACCTGTCGGCCTCGCTGGCCGGGGGGCCTTGGGGGGTCAGCCTCGAGTACAAGAACTACCGCGATTTCCTCATCGCCGATATCAACAACCCACCGCCCCTCATCCGCGAACACGAGACCTTCCTGCTCAACCGCCTCACCCACGTGTTGTTGCCCGACGACGAAACCGGCACCCAGCTGGAGGCCAGCTACACCTTCTCCGGGGGCTCCTCCCTGGTGCTCAACCACACCCGGGCCACGCGCACCCTGGAACCGGGCGGGGCAGACGACGAGCACCTCCGCGCGCTCTTCGCGCAGTTCGAT
>JADZBP010000093.1 GCA_020852055.1 Candidatus Latescibacterota bacterium | reverse complement strand
TCCCGCGGCAATGCCTCGCCCCGGACCTGGCGCCTCCTCCTCCTCCACTACCTGGCCCGCCCGGTGCTCGAGCAGGTCTACCCCGAATGGCAGACCGAGGGAGGGGGATTTGGCCCGCAGGGCCTGGCCCTGGTCAGCAGGATGGTGGACCTGCGGCGATCCCAGGGCCTGGTCGATCCGCCGGGTTCGCCGGTGCAACTCACCAGCGACGGCTTCCTCTTCACCGGCAAACCCCTCACCCCGCCCCGCCACTGGGAGGCCCTGATCAGGCAGCTCTCCCCCAACGAAATCCGCCGCACCAAACACCTGCTGCCCTGATCCTGCCTCCTGGCCGCCCCCGGCAAAACCCGGAGCGGGTCAGACCCCGATGCCCCTTGACACCTCCGCCACTGCCAGCCTATCGTCAGTCCACTCAGGAGGACCCCGATGAGCAACCCGCCCCGTTTCAAGGTCGTGCCCAACCACGCCCAACTGGCACAGCTGGACCGCGACCTCAGCTTCCACCCCAGCGCCGTGCAGCATCCCAAGATCCTCAAGCCTGAGCAGATCGCCCACTACAACCGCGAGGGCTATATCAAAGGCCTGCGGGTTTTCTCCACCGAAGAGATTGCCGGACCCCGCGCCTTCTTCGACGCCATCCTCGCCCGGGTCATGGCCCAGGGGGCCAGCAGTTACTCAATTATGTCCGCCCACATGAAATACGGAGCGGTCTGGGACCTGATCACCCACCCGCGCATCGTCGCCCTGGTCAAGGACCTGCTCGGCGAGGAGGTGGTGGGCTGGGGGGCGCAGTTCTTCTGCAAACTGCCCGGCGACGGCAAAACCATCGCCTGGCACCAGGACGCCTCGTACTGGCCGCTCACCCCGTCCAAAACCCTGACCGTATGGCTGGCCATCGACGACGCCGACACCGGCAATGGCTGCATGCGCTTTGTCGCCGGCTCCCACCATCACGGGCACCTCACCTTCAGGCCCAGCAGCCCGGACGAGCAGAACGTGCTCAACCAAACCGTCGAAAACGCCGAGCAATACGGCACCGCCGTGGATGTGGAGTTGAAGGCCGGCGAAATCTCCATTCATTCCGATCTGCTCTTACATGGCTCCAACGCCAACCACTCGAGCCGGCGCCGCTGCGGCCTCACCCTGCGCTACTGCACCCCTGATGTGCGCGGCACCATGGGCTGGGACCGGGAGGGCATCCTCATCAGCGGCCGGGACCCGGAAAACCACTGGGGCAATCCGCCCCGCCCCGCGCCGGACTACGAGGGCATCTGAGGAGGAAAAAGGTGAAGATCACCGCCATCAAAACCGCTGTTGTCAACGCCCAGATGCGCAACTGGGTCTTCGTCAAGGTGGAGACCGACCAGGCCGGCCTCTGGGGCTGGGGCGAGGCCTCCCTCGAATGGAAAACCCGGAGTGTGGTGGGCGCCATCGAGGACTTCACCCCCATGCTGCTGGGCGAAGACCCCACCCGCATCGAGTTCCTCTACCAGAAGATGTACCGCCACTCCTTCTTCCGTATGGGCGTGATCGGCATGTCGGCCATCTCGGGTATCGAACAGGCCCTGTGGGATATCGCCGGCAAGGAGGTGGGCAAACCGGTGTACCAGCTCCTGGGCGGAGCGGTGCGCGACAAGGTGCGCATGTACACCCACCTGGGCGGCGGGGACATGAAAGCGGTGTACGAGACCCAGGACACCGGGGACCCGCAGGTCTTCGTGGACCGCGCCCTGGCGGTGGTCGAGAAGGGTTACACCGCCGTCAAGGTGCTGCTGACCCCGCCCACCGAGCCGCTCAACCCCATCGCCGACTACCGCAGCGCCGAGCGCACCATGCAGGCCCTGCGCGAAGCGTTGGGCGAGGGCATCGACATCATGGTGGATTGCCACGGCCGCCACTTCCCGGCCAACGCCCTGGAGTTCTGCCGGGTGCTGGCCCCGTACCGGCCCTACTTCATCGAGGAACCGGTGCCGCCTGAGAACATCCCGGCCATGGCCGAGGTGCGGCGCGGCAGCCCGGTGCCCATCGCCACCGGCGAAAGGCTGCTCACCCGTTTCACCTTCCGCGAGGTCTTCGAGCAGCAGGCCTGCCATATCATCCAGCCGGACCTGTGCCATTGCGGCGGCCTGTGGGAGGCCAAGAAGATCGCCGCCATGGCCGAGGCCTACTACCTGGGCGTGGCCCCCCACAACCCGCTGGGGCCGGTGGCCAACGCCGCGGCCCTGCATTTCGCGCTGAGCACCCCCAACTTCCTCATCCAGGAGGATATGCTCAGCGACGTGCCCTGGCGCTGGGAGGTGGTGCAGCACGAGCTGAAGACCGAGGAGGGGTACTGGCTCAAATGCGACGCGCCGGGCCTGGGCATCTCGGTCAACGAGGAAGCCGCCCGCAAGTATCCCTTCAAGCAGGAGATCATCCACGCCACCACCGCCCGCGCCCGCGACGGGGCCATCCTCGACTGGTGAGAGCGCCCTTTGCTGGAATCGGGAGGCGGATCTGAGTTGGAGGTGAACATCGCCACCACCCCCGCCGGGGTGCGCTACGGGCTGCTGGGCGCCCCCGGCACCGGGCCCGCCCCCCTGCTCCTGAGTTTCGCCGCCGACCTGGAGACCAGCCTGGGCCAGGACCCCTACCACCGCACCGCCCGGCAACTGGCGCAGCGCGGGTACCTCTGCGTCTCCCTCGATCTGCCCTGCCACGGCCAGGACCACCGGGCCGGGGAGGCCGAGGGGCTCAAAGGCTGGCGCGAGCGCGTCGAGGGCGGCGAGGATTTTGTCGCCCCCTTTGCCCACCAGGTCAGCCAGGTGCTCGACCACCTCATCGGTGCCGGCCTGGCCGACCCTGGCCGGGTGGCGGCCTGCGGCACCTCGCGCGGGGGCTTCATGGCCGCCCAGGTGATGGCCGCCGATTCCCGTTGCCGCGCTGCGGCCCTCTTCGCCCCGGTGACGAGTCTGGCGGCCCTGAGCGAGTTTGCTGGCCTCGAGCACGCCCCCCGCACCCAGACCCTGGCCCTGGCCGTCCAGGCCCCGGCCTTCGCCACCCGCTCCCTGTGGGTGAGCATCGGCCACCGCGACCTGCGGGTGGACACCGACCTGTGCATCGCCTTCTGCCGCCGGGTGGTGGCTGCCGCCGGCGCCGGCCCGGCTGACTGCAGCCTGCAGGTCCTGCCCACCGAGGGCCACTCGACCCCCCGGGGGGCCTACGAAGCCGCCGCCGACTGGATCAACAGCCGGCTCTGAACCTCTGCTTCATCTCCGCCAGGGCTGCCAGTGCTCGCCCCCTGGCCATGGCATGGTCGACCAGCGGGAAGGGGTAGCTGCGTCCCAGCACCACGCCGGCGCCAGCCAGGACCGCGGCCGGGGCCGCCGAAGGCCGGTGCACCCAGGCATCGGGCAGTCCTTCCAGTTCCGGGACCCACCGGCGCACGTACCGCCCCTGCGGATCAAAACGCTCCCCCTGCCTGGCCGGGTTGAAGATGCGGAAATAGGGCGCCGCGTCGGCGCCGCAGCCGGCCGCCCACTGCCAGCCCAGGGTGTTGTTGGCTAGGTTGGCGTCCACCAGGGTGTCCCAGAACCAGCGCGCCCCTTCCTGCCACCGGATCAGCAGGTGTTTGACCAGGAACGAGGCCGTCACCATCCGCGCCCGGTTGTGCATCCACCCCGTCTGCCAAAGCTGGCGCATGCCGGCGTCCACCAGCGGGTACCCCGTGCGTCCCTGCTGCCAGGCCCGCAGGTGCTCCGGTTCGTCGCCCCAGGGGAAGGCCCCATACTCGGGCCGCAGGGGCTGATCAGGGGTGTGGGGGAAGTGGCACAGAAGCTGGTACCCGAACTCCCGCCAGCCCAACTGGCGCTGGTACGCAGGGCTGCCCGGCAGTCCATCGACGGCGCGCCACACCTGCGCCGGGCTCAGTTCGCCAAAATGCAGGTGCGGCGACAAGCGCGAGATGCCTTCCTCCGCCAGCAGATCCCGGCCTGCCTCGTACTGCGCCAGACCGCCGGCGACAAAGGCCGCCAGGGCCCGGTGCGCCCCGGCCTCCCCCGGCTGCCAGACTGCCCTCAACCCTCCAGCCCAGTCGGGGCGCGGCAGCAGGCGCAGCTCCCGCAGATCCAGGGTCGCAGGCCAGCGCCGCAACCCGCGCAGGGGTGGCACCGGCAGCGCCGGGCCGGGCACGATGGCCGGCGCCGCGGTCCGCCAGTACGGGGTGAATACCTGGTACGGGCCGCCGCCGGTTTTCCGCACCCTGTCGGGCGCATTCAACAGACCGCCCTCGACCACGGTGAGCCCCACCCCCGCAGCTGCGAGGGCCTCGGCCACCACCCCGTCCTGCCGCAGTGCGGCCGGCTCCCAGCGCCGGGCGCAGAACACCTGGTCCGCCCCCAACTGCCGGGCCAGCCGGGGCAGTTCCCACCCGGCCGGGCCG
>JADZBP010000092.1 GCA_020852055.1 Candidatus Latescibacterota bacterium | reverse complement strand
TCCAAGTCGTGGCCCTCCAATCGGTACACGTACACGAATCCATCCGCCGGGGTAGTAACGCTGCTGCCCTGAAACTCGATCTGCACCAGCTCCTGGGATACCGGCACACTCAGCGAGGTGGCCGGCCCATGAGAGCGATCCGCCACCACCTCCGTGACCTGCACCCAGGGCAGGTCGCGGCTGGGCCGGTACTGCACCAACCCGCCCTGGGTGGCCAGCCATATCCGGCCCTGGCGGTCCTCCAGCAGGTCGTGCACCACCTGGCTGACCATCCCCTGGTCCTGCCCCAGGGTCTGGAACACCCGGCCATCGTACCGGCTCACCCCGCCCCCGTGGGTGCCCATCCACAGATGCCCCCTCCGATCCTCCCACAGGCAGCTCACCCGCTCGTACGCCAACCCCTCCTGCCGGGTGTACTGCCTGAAACTCTCCCCGTCGTAGCGGATCACCCCGGCCCCCCAGGTGGCAAACCAGAGGCACCCATGTCGGTCCTCCAGGATGTCCCAGACCGGGCAGCCCCCAAGCTCCTCGCCCTGGGTGAGGGTGGTGAAGGTCTGTCCGTCATACCGACTCACGCCTCCCTCGGCCGTCCCGAACCACACCCGCCCCTGACGGTCCACCCGCACCACCCGCACCGCGCTGTCCACCAGCCCGTCCTCGGCGGTAAACACCCGCCATGCCTGCCCGTCGTAGCGCAGCACCCCGTCCCCCGCGTTGGCAAACCACAGATGTCCCTGGCCGTCCTCGGCGATGCTGTAGGCATTGAGACCCAGGCGCCATTCGTTCTCATGGCGCAGCACCCACTCCCCGCCGGTGTAGGACATCACGTCCCCGTTGTAGTTGATGGACCAGATCACCCCCTGCCGGTCCTCGTGCACCACCCGCGTCAGGTTGTGCCAGGTGTCCTCCTCCAGGTGCAGGTGCATGAACTCTCGCCCATCGAAGCAACTCAGGCCGTGGTTGGTGCCCATCCACAGCCGGCCCTGCCGATCCTCAGCCAGGCACTCTACAGAGAGGGACTCCAGATGCGGATAGGGCTGCACCAGCCGCCAGGTACGCCGCTCCAGGTAACAGACCCCGCCCCCCTGGGTGCCGGCCCAGATGCGGCCCTGGCGGTCAGCGGCCAGGCAGACGATCTCCTGGTCGCTGAGGCCCTCGGTGGGGCCGTACGCTTGTAATCCCTGGCCGTCCCAGCGGCGCACCCCGCGCGGATTGGGCGCCAGCCACAACTGCCCTTCCTCGTCCTCCACCAAGGCCCGCACCCGCGACAGATATTCCCCTTCCACCTGGAACACCTCCAGCCGGCCCTCCTGGCAAACACTGGTGCCCTTCTCGGTGCCGATCCAGATCCGCCCTTGGCGGTCTTCGAGCAGGGAGAGGATCTTGTCGTGCTCCAGACCTGCACCCACCCCGAAGGTGGTGACCTTTCCTGCCTCCACACAGCTGAGTCCGCCGCGGTCCGTGCCGGCCCACACCCGTCCCTGGCGGTCGGCGCACAGCTTGAGGACGCGGCTGTTGCCCAACCCCTCGGCAGTGGTATAGGTGCTGAATCGCCCCTCCTCAAACCAACTCAACCCGCCCTCGGTGCCGGCCCATACTCGCCCCTGGCGGTCCACGGTCAGCGCCCCCACCCACACATGCCCCAACCCATCGGCCGGGGTGAAGGTGACAAACTCCCGCCCGTCGTACCGGGTGACCCCCTGGCCCTGCAGCCGGCCCAGCCAGCCGGTGCCGAACCACAGGTTGCCTTCCAGATCCTCGGCCATCGCCTGCACCGGGTTGCCGGCCAGGCCGTCGGCAGCGGTGAAATGGGTGAAGGATTCCCCGTCGTAGCGGCAGAGCCCTTCCCAGGTGCCAAACCACAGGTGGCCCTGCCGGTCGCAGAGCATGGCGTTGGTGGCTGGTGAGAGCAGCCCGTCCTGGACCCGGTACTGATGCCACTGCCCCCGCTGCGATCCTGGGCCGACCCGCACCTTCCGCCCCTCTCCTGCCGGGGTAGCGTAGATCCCCAGGTGGTAGCGCACTGCCACCCCCAGCCGTTCGCCCACTTCCTTGAGCGCCCTGCGCCAAGCCCGATCGTGGCGCAGGGCCTGTGTCGGGCGGAGCAGGGCGGAAGGGCTGTCCACGGCATAGAGCCGGCTGAAGACGCCGGCCACATAGGGCCGGTCGTCGGAAAAGCCGGAGTCCAGGCCATGGGGTTGGATCAGTGGGGTCAGTTGGCGGTCGTACAGGACAGAGAAGTCGTCGAGGTGGGTTGGCGGGACGAAGAAAGACAGGCGGGCAAGGGTAGGCATGGGCAAGCTCCAGGCAAAATTAGCGCCCAATATAGCAGGGTGTGTGACCCATGCAAAGCAAAAAAAAGCTGTCTATGGGGTGGAATCAGCGGACATACCTTCTTCACTACCTAGTTTTGTGCCTCAGCCGTCTTTGCTTTTTGTCGCTGGCCTAGGTAGATTCTATAGGCATCAATTATGATGTTTATATTGATGCTCTTTGATGATAGAGACCGTCCCACTAAAATGAGGTGCCCATGTCCGTCCGGACGACCATCCACCTTGATGAGGATCTCTATACTCATCTCAAGCGACGGGCCTCGTCCCGCAAGATGAGTCAGTTCATCAACCAGGCCATCGCCGAAAAGCTCAACCACCTGGAACAGACCGATCTCGAATCCGCCATGAGAGCCGGGTACCTGGCTGTCCGCAAGGATCGCGCTCAGCTCAATAAGGATTGGGAGGCCGTGGACGGCGAGGGATGGCCTGAATGAAGTTTCCCAAGCGAGGCGAGATCTACCGGGTCAGCCTGGACCCGACCATCGGCACCGAGATCGCCAAGACCCGGCCAGCCCTAATCATCTCCAACGATATCGGCAACCAGTTTTCAGAGCGGGTAGTTGTTGCTCCAATCACCTCCCAGAACACGGAAAAGGTCTATCCCTTCGAGGTGCTGATCCCCGCCGGTGAAGGCGGTCTCACGCAGGCATCCAAGGTCCTTCTCGACCAGATTCGCTCAATCGACAAACAGCGGCTGAAGAAACGGATGGGTATGATCAGCTCAGAACGGATGGTGGCCGTTGACCAGGCGATTCGCCTCAGCCTTGCAGTTTGAGTGGGGGATGTGTTTCTTCTGTTGACACCCACAGGCATTGCGCGTATCTATGGAATAGTGGGCAATGAAGAATCACGCAGGGATAGTAAGAGCAGGAATGGTGTTCGATAAACCTGAGTGCTACACGGTACGCTACATGAATGTAAGCTATTGTAGAAATTAATCGTTTTACTGGTCTCACATACCAGAGGTCGCTGGTTCAACTCCAGCATCGCCCACCATCAAAATGAGAGCTGCGAAGCCCGTCCAGGACGCTTCGCAGCTTTTTTTTGTCGCGGCGGGTACCCAGGGGCGAAACCATCCGGGCCGGCGGCGCGAGGAGATGGTTGCGGTAGACAGCACCGCTCAGTTGACATCCGCCGCCAATGCCCGTATCATGATTGCCGACTGAGGAGCACCCGGCACCCGGCGCGATGCGACGCCACCGGGCCACTGCCCGCACTCTCTGGGCTGCCCCTCCCGGATTCGGCTCAGTGACTGCGGGCCCGACTCCGAGGTCGCCCACCACCACCAAATAGGGCCGCAAAGCACCAGCGATGCTTCACGGCCCTGGTCGATGGCTACTGCTTCCCCGCCTTCTCACTCTTCACCTACCGCGAGGACCGATGCTCAAGCCCAACTATGCCTTTGCCAAGCGCCAGCGGGACCTGGCCAAGCAGAAGAAGAAGGAAGAGAAGCGCCAGCGGAAAACCACTGCCGAACCCGCTGCCGACGAGCCCCAGGCTCCGCCCCCCGCCGAAGGCAACCGCCCCGCCTGATCCTCCCGCGGCACCGGCAGCCCGGCGCCCGGGTGACCGGGCAGCCGGCTCACGAATATTTGGCCTCCACCTCAGGCGCGGACAACTCGTCCAGCCAGCCCCGATCCTCCCGCTCCAGAACCCAGCCGGTCGCCCCGAAGGCATCATCCACCTGATCTGGATGGTCGGCCCCCAGGATCGGCGCCGTCACCTCGGGGTGATCGAGAATCCACGCCACCGCCACCTGCGCCGGGGTCTTGCCGTATTTGGCCCCCAGGTCGATGAGCGCCTGCACAATCCGGTCCGCTTGCTCGGTCATCGCCTCCGCAAAGGGATACTGGGTGCGGCTGAGCCCGGCCGCCGGGTCCGCTCCCCAGGGTGAATCGGCCGGCGGGGTCACCCCGCGCCGGAACCGGCCGCTGAGCAACCCAATGGCCAGGGGGCTGTAGGTCATGCTGCCCAAGCCAAAATCCACACACAGCGGCGCCAGGTCAGGTTCGAACTCGGTGCGATTGAGCAGGCTGTACTGGTATTGCAGGCAGACAAAGGGGGCCAGGTTCCGCTTGTCGCTGATCCACAGGGCCTCGACCACCTTGCGCACCGGCCAGTTGCTGCAGCCGACATAACGCACCTTGCCCTGCCGCACCAGGTCATCGAGGGTGCGGACGACCTCCTCCACCGGCGCTTTGGGGTCGTAGGCGTGCAGCAGATACAGGTCCAGATAATCGGTCTGCAGCCGTTTGAGGCTGGCCTCCACCCCGCGCATGATGTTGATCCGGGTCAGGCCGTTGTGGGTGGGGCTGTTGCCCAGGGTGCCGTAGATCTTGGTGCAGAGCACCACGTCGTCGCGTTTGCCCCTCAATGCCCGCCCCACGAGTTGTTCCGATTTCCCGTTCCCGTACAGGGCCGTATCGAGGAAGTTGCAGCCCAGGTCGAGGGCGCGGTCGATGGTGCGGATGCAGATGTTTTCGTCGGTCTGCCCGCGGAAGGCCGTGCCCAGGCAGATGGCGGATACCTGGATGCCGGTCTTGCCTAGATAGCGATAGTCCATACCAGATCCTTTCGGTGTTGGCTGGGGTGGCGTGAAAAAATACTCCGCTGCCGGGCCGGCGACAAACCCCTCGCCGCTTGACCAAGGGCGAAGGCCCCCTTATCTAGGAAACCCCACCCTACAAGGAGCCCCGAATGCCCCCGCACTTGCACAATCCGTACGCCAACCCGCAGGGGACCTGGGTCCGCGGCAGTTTGCACGGCCACTGCTGCGAACACAGCGCCTGCGCCTCGGTGCCGCTGGCCGAAAGCGTGCGCCAGTACCGCGACCTGGGCGCGGGTTTTGTCGCCCTCACCGACCACGACGTGGTCACCGACCTGTCGGCGTTGCGAGCGCAGTATCCCGAACTCATCCTCCTGCACGGCTTCGAATACAGCACCCGCGAGAACGTGCTCTTCATCGGCCCTGAGGTGGAACCCCTCTACCGCCTTCCCCTTGAGCAGGCCCTCGCCGCAGCCACCGACCTGCTCACCGTGGTCTGCCATCCCCGGCCCTATGCGTCGGGGCGCGAGTACTGGAGCCTAGCCAAACTGGCGGCGCTGGGCGCGTGGCCCGACGGGGTCGAGGTCTACAACGGCCATTACGGCCACCCCACCGCCCTCGCCCTGGGCCGCTGGCCCTTCTACGCCCCCTTCTGGGACGAACTGCTCAGCGCCGGCCACCGCCTCTGGGGATTTGCCAACGACGATTTCCATGACCCCGAGGACTTCGGCAACGCCTTCAACATGGTGCTGGTGGAGGAGCGAACCCCCGCAGCGGTGGTGGCCGCCGCCAAGGCGGGTCGCTGCTACGCCTCCACCGGGCTGCTGCTGCACGAGGTAGCCGTGCGGGACGAGGAGATCTCGGTGCAGACGGCCCAACCCTGCACCGGCCGTTTCCTCGGCCCCGGCGGGGCCCCCCTCAGCCAGGGCGAAGGCACCCGCTTCACCTACCGCGCCGGCGAGGAGGCCTATGTGCGCTTCGAGGCCGAAGGTGAGGCCGGCCGTCTCTTCCTGCAACCCATGTTCCGCCAGCCGGCCTGAGTTCAGCGCCCCGACTGGCCCAGCTTTTTTCCGGGCAGGAGGCGAAAGAGGTCAACGGAGGGGCGGCCTCAGGTATGCCAGTAGGTGGAGCGGGGATTGGGTTGGTAGGCGATATCGAGGTGCGGGGTCTCGAGGCGCACCTGCCCCTGGTGCAGGCTCTCGACGCCGGCCGCCGTCAGCCCGGTGGTGAGCAGGGTGCGCTCGATGGGATATGAAGGCTGGCCGGTGAGGAACATCTGTTCGATGTTGTTGGCCAGGGGCGAGAAGAAATTGGCCAGGCCCGGCGGCATGGGCAGGTACATGTAGGTCGAAAGGGGTTTGCTCTCCCCCTGGAGGCGGGCGGCAAAACTCCAGCTCCCGCCGGCCACCCCGTTGCAGGCGATCATGGTGCAGACCAGGCCGTCGAGGTGTTCGTACTGGTAGGCCCAGGGATCGGTGACCAGCTGTCGCAACTCGTTGATGGTGGGAAAGGTGTCGTTGAAGCCGGCGCGCGCCTGGCCCAGGGAATGGTTGCGGCACAGGCAGGCCTCGAACAACTCGCGCGACCAGACCTCCTCGGCATGGGCCTTCCAGAAGGCGTCGCCGCGATAGGCCTGTATCCATTTAATGCCCTGCTCTCCCCCGTGCCGGCGCTCGACCATGCCCTGGATGGTCTCGTAGCCGTGGAAATCCCCCCCGTCGATCCAGCCGCAGCCCACACACATGGCCTCTTCCACCCTGGCCCCCAGCGGCATCTCCACATCCGGGGTGCGCCAGGTGACGGGCAGGGAGGAGCCGGCCATGAAGGGGAAGCCCAGTTCGCGGGAGGTGTCGTACATCTCGCGGGCCCAGTCCCAGTTCCACGACAGGTGTTTGTCGTTGAAGACCGGCACCGCGCGGCCGCTGGCGCGGAAGACCGAAACCATCTGCCGGAAGAACTCGTACCGCGGCCACAGGGTCTGGCCCTTGGCGTTGACCGGGTACTCCCCGTGTTCGGCGATGAGCAGCACCCCGTCCACCGCCAGCTTCGAGCCGCCCAGCGTCAGGGCATCGGCGATGGTCGGATAGACCTCGAGCAGGGGGAAACGCGCCGCCCTTTCGTGCCCCAGGTCCCAGCGGTCGCTCTCCTTGGGTTCGGTGGGTTTGGGTTTGACCTGATCGATGTACAGGGAGACCACGTCCATCTCGGGGCGGTGGTGGCGGCTGTTCCAGCCGTACCCTTCGAGGAAGCGGTCGACGATGTGCTGGGAATGCGAGTGTTTGTGGTACACGGAAACCAGGGCGGCGATCTTGGGGCGCGTGGCCATAATCCTCACTCGTTTGGTTTCGGGGGGCGCCAACTAATAAGGACCGCTCCCGGCTTGCCGGCAAGGGCGCGTCGGCTCACCCGCGGCGCTCGCGGAAGCGGTTCCGGGCGTCGATCCATTCCACCTTCCAGACCCCGCGGCGGCCCCCGTACACCTTGGCGCTGAGCCAGTCCTCCTCGGCGGTACACTCGGCCTCGGGCACCTCCCGGTGCCAGGCCTTGGGCCGGCCGTCCTCGCCGTTGTTCCAGCGGTACCGGCGCCCCTTGAGCAGGTCCTTGGCCGCATAGGGCGCGTCCACGGCCCAGATATGGGCCAGGCGCTGGGCGGCCGCTTCGAGCAAGAGGCGCAGCGGCAGGGCGCCGCTGGGCAGCGGGGTGGCCAGGGCGTGGATCAGGGCCCGGCAGTCGCTGTCGGCGGCGTGGGCGTCGTAGAAGGCGCCGCAGTGTCGGTAGAGCAGGAACTCGAGGGATTTGGAGGAATACCCGGCCTCGCGTTTCCAGGGCACATCCTCGAGGGAACAGGCCCAGGCCTGATCGCGGAAAACCGGCAACCGGCGCTCGAGGAAGGGCCGATCGAAGCTGGCGTTGTGGGCGATGACCAGGACCACCGGGGCCAGCAGTTCGCCCACTGCCCGGTCGTCGATGCGCTGGCCGCGCACCTGGTCGTCGGTGATGCCGGTGAGGGCGGTGATCTCCGCAGGGATGGGCCGGCCCGGGTCCTCAAAAAAGGCGACCGACTCACCCACCGCGTAGATCCGCCCGCTCTGGGGCGCGTACTCGAAAGGAATACCACCAAACTGGATGATGGCGTCGCGCTGGGCGTCGAAACCCGTAGTCTCCACGTCCACGGCCAGGGCCCGCAGGGTGGCGGCCCCGTCCGGGGCATGGTACGCCGGGACCAGCGGCAGGCGGCGCAGGACCCGGTACTCGCCGGTGGCCTCGAGTGCAGCGGCGCGGGGGTCCAGTTCGGCGTGGCTCACGACTGTCCCGCCGACGGGTGGAACCTGGGGCATACCCGGCTCAATTGCCGCCCTTTGTTTTCTCGTCGGCCTTGGGTTTCTTCTCCTTCTTGCCTTTGGTCTCTTGTTGCTTGGCCTTGGCCTCGTCTTTCTTGTCGGCGCCCGGTTTGACCGCAGCCTCGCCGGCGCCGGCGCTGTCCTTCTTGGCGTCCTTCTTGTAGATCTCCTTCAGCCTGGGCATGACGCGCAGCATCAGTTTCTGGTTGAGCTGCATCGAGGCCTGCATCAGCGCCGGCTGCTTGATGATAAACGCCTGGCCCGCAGGTGACTGGTAAAAGGCGATCAGACCCTGGAGTTCCTCGGCGGTGAAGGTGGTGGCGTAGAGCCCCACGTAATCCTCCTTCATCTTCTCCCAGCACAACTCCTCCGACATGACCTGCATCGTCTTCTCGGACTGTTGGGTGGCTTCGGGGGGCAATTCCTCCCCCATCGCCTTGCTCATCTGCGCCAACTGGCCCGGCATCGCCTGCCGCATCGCCGCGAAGGACTGCTCCAGGGTCTCGGGCAACTTCATCAATACCAGCAACTGCTCGGCCAGGGCCTGGTTCGCCGGGGCCTCGGCCAGAACGGGTCTGCCGCCCAGCATCAGACCGGCGGCCAATAGCACGATACCCACTCTCATCTCACCCCTCCTCTGTGGGGTTGCCGGACGCCCGGCTGCAGGCGCTTTGCCCCGCGGCCGCCCGGCGAGCATCTGCGGTGCTGCTCGTCTCTAGAACCTAAACAATTCCGGCCCGCCACACCTGGAACCCCGGTTGCTTTTTTCGGCTGGCCAGCCGGGGTATATTCTACCTGTTCGCCCCTTCGCGCGGAGGTGCCCCATGCAGATTCGCCAGCCGCAGTTCTTCACTGCCCCGGATTTCTGGAAAACCACCTGGGAGGAGGTCAACACCTTCCTCGGCGGGGTGCAGCGCGGCCAGGTATGGGAGATCGGCCGGTCGCACAGCGGCCATGCCCTGAGAGCCCTGGCCTACGGCGAGGCCGAGATCCTGCCCCGGCGCACCACCTATTCCTCGGCCATCGCCTCGGGCCATCCGGAGGACTTCTACGACCCCGGCCGGCGCCAGCGGCCGGTGCTGCTGATCATCGGCGCCATCCACGCCGCCGAGATCGAGGGCACGGCCACCTGCCTCAACTTTGCCCAGGTGATGGAAACCGGCAAAGACCTGCGGGGACGGTCCTGGCCCGTGCTGCGCCAACTGGCCGAAAAGCTGCGGGTGGTGCTGGTGCCCCTGCCCCAGCCCGACGGCCGCCGGCGCGCCCCGGTGCGCAACCTGATCGGCGGCACCGTCGACGACCTCTACTATTACGGCCAGGGCCTGTTCAAGAACGGCGAGATCCTGCGCTGGCCCGAGAGCAAACGCCTGCAACCCATCCCCCTCGATCAGATGGAATTCCTGGGCGGGTACTACAACGACGCCGGGGTCAACATCCAGCACGACGACTTCTTCGGCCGGCCCGCCCCCGAGACCCGCGCCCTCTTCGACCTGGCCGCCGCCGAAATCCCCGACTGCATCCTGACCCTGCACTCCTGCGGCAGCGGCCCCTTCTTCATCGCCCCGGAAGCCTTCATCTCCCCGGCCTGCCAGTTCCACCAGGTGCAGGTGGCGGCCCTGGTCGCCGACCGGCACCGCCGCGAGGGCCTGCGTCCCGGAGGTGGCTCCCGCACCGCCCTGCAGGGAGGATTCTACTTCCATACCGCCCTGCACCACCACACCGGCGCCCTGCCCCTGCTCTTCGAGTTCCCCCACGGCCTGGAGATAAAACCCTTCACCTTCGACGAGATCCTCGACGTGGGCCTGAGCCTCTTCGAGGAGGTGATGCGCTACGGGGTCAGCGGCCGGTACTGGCCGCGATGAGGCCCTTGATACCCCGCCGGCCAGGCCGTACTATGGGGACATCGCCCCCCATCCATCCCGGAGGACCATGGAGAAATTCGCCCCGCTCAATCTGAGCCCCGAGGAACTGATCGCCTACACCCCCGAATGGCAGGGGGAACGTTTTGCCGACGGCCGTCCCCGCGTATCCGACGATATCGTCGCCCGCATGCGCCACGGCACCATCACCCAGGCCTGGGGGGTCCTGCGCGGCGCCGGCTTCAACCACCAGTACGAGGACGGCTGGCAGTGTACCCATCCCGGCGGGGTGCTCTGCGGCCGCGCCCTCACCGCCCTGTACATGCCGCGCCGCCCCGACATGCGCCAGGTGATGGATACCCGCGGCGAAAAAGCCGGCCAGATCGGCGACCAGATCTCCTGGCCCATCGACGCGCTGGTGCCCGGCGACGTGTACGTGGCCGATGTCTTCGGCAAGATCGCCGAGGGGCCGGTGATCGGCGACAACCTGGCCACCGCCATCCTCACCAACTCCGGGAACGGGGTGGTGCACGACGCGGCCGTGCGCGATCTGGAGGGCATCGAGGAACTCGAAGGCTTTGCCAGTTTCGTGCGCGGCTGGCACCCCTCCTACGCCTCGCCCACCATCATGCTGGTGGGCATGAACTGCCCGGTGCGCCTGGGCCTGGCCACGGTGATGCCCGGCGACATCGTGCTGGGCAAACGCGAGGGGGTGATCTTCATCCCGCCCCACCTGGCCGAGAAGGTGGTGACCACCTCCGAGGTGATCCGCCTGCGGGACATGTTCGGCATGCAGCGCCTGCGCGAGGGCAAATACACCCCCGGCCAGATCGATACCCGCTGGACCGACGAGATCGAGGCCGATTTCTCGCGCTGGCTCGAGGACCACATCGATGACCTGCCCGTGCCCCGCGACGCCATCCAGGAGATGCTCAAGGAAAGGACCTGGTAGGCTCAGTCCCCCAGGTGCTGGCGGCCGGGTGGAGCCTGCAGGTCCAGCACCGGCCCGAGGGGCACGATCCGGGTGGGGTTGATGTCGGTGTGGGTCACGTAGTAGTGCCGCTTGATGTGGTCGAAATTCACCGTCTCGGCGACGCCCTCCTGCTGGTACAGGTCCCGCACGTAGCCCCAGAGGTTGGGGTAGTCCACCAGCCGGCGCAGGTTGCACTTGAAGTGCCCGTGGTACACCGCGTCGAAACGGATGAGGGTGGGAAAGAGCTTCCAGTCGGCCGCCGTGATCCGTTTGCCCGTCAGATAGCGCCGGCCGGCCAGCAATTCCTCCAGGCGGTCGAGGGAGGCGAACAACCGGCGCACCGCCCTTTCGTACGCCGCCTGCGAGGTGGCGAAGCCGGCCCGGTACACCCCGTCGTTGATAGTGGGGTAGATCCACTCGTTCAGCGCCTCGATCTGCCCTTCGAGTTCGGGCGGGTAGAGGTCCACCTGGTTGCCGGCGAAGGCGGCGAACTCGGTGTTGAAGATGCGCATGAGGTCGTTCTCGTCGTTGTTGACGATGCAGCCCCGCAGGCGGTCCCACAACACCGGCACCGTCACCCGCGCCGCATAGTGAGGATCGCTGGCCAGGTACGCCTCGCTGAGGAACCTGAACCCACACACCGGGTCCGGCCCATGTCCCGGACCCTGGCCAAAGGCCCAGCCCCGCTCGTCGCGCACCGGATCGACCACACTCATGCCCACCGCGCCTTCCAGGCCCAGGAGCCGGCGGGTGATGATGGTGCGGTGGGCCCAGGGGCAGGCCAGGGACACATAGAGATGGTAACGGCCCGCAGCGGCCGGGTAATCCCCCGAGCCGTCCCGCCGCACCCACTGCCGGAAGGTGTCTTCCTGGCGCTGGAATTCGCCGCCGATGATCTCGGCCTTCATGTTGCCGGCATTCATCTCATTCGTCCTTTGCGCGTTCACCGCAGAGCCCAAACCTTTCACCCCGCGCCGCCAACCAGCGGCAGCCAAGCTTAGGAGACCTCACCTGTGCGTATCATCGCCATCGGCTGCGAATATTCGGGGGTCAGCACCCTGATCGAACACCTCGACGCCTGGGGAAAGGAGCGGGGCATCCACCACCACCTCGACGACCACTTCACCATCCCCGACGCCTATCACCTCGACCAAGCCGAGCAGCGGGCCATGCTCGAAATGCTGCCGGCCATCAAGGAGCGCTTCCAGCGTTTCCAGATCGTCTACCACGTGCGCCTGCTGCACCGCTACGAACACATCCTGCTGGGCGGCTTCCATCTCGAAGAGGCGGTGTACGGCCCCCGCTACTACTACCCGGACATCGCCATCGAGGTGCGCGAATACGAGCCCGAACTGCCCGCCGACACCATACTGGTGCACCTGCACGCCCGCCCCGAGGTCATCCGCGCCCGCATGGCCGCCCATCCCCATCCCCACCAGCTGGTGCAACCCGCCGAAGTCGAGCCCATCCTCCGCCGCTTTGCCGAGGAATACCGGCACTCCTGGATTCGCCGCCGTTTCGAGATCGACACCTCCGACCTGTCGCCGGCGCAGTTGCTGGAGGTTTTCCTCCAGCGGTCCATCCCCCACCTCACCCCGGCCGACGCGGCGACCCGGATGCTCACGGGCTGACCCTCGGCAGGCTCAGCCCCGCCGCAGGAAATCGGGCAGCAGGCCCTGGGGGGCAGGTTCGTCTTCGGGGAAGTGGTAGAAGGCCACCACCCGGTTGGCCGGGATCTCGAGGCCTTCGCGGGTGAACAGCTCCTGGATGCGCGGGACCAGTTGGTTGTCGATCACCCACTGCTGGGCCGGCCAGATCCGCGCCCGCAGGCGCAGGAAGTACTCGCCGGTCTCCAGGCGCAGCAGGCCTTCGACCGTAGGGGTTCCCATCATCACCTCGCGGAACTGCCGCTCCAGCTCCGTGCCCAACTGCCCCAGCAGGCGGGTGGCCTGCGCCTCCTTGTCCGGATCGGCAAGGGCCACATCCACCCCCACCTCGAACGCGCCCTGGCGGTACCTGGCCACCATGGGGATGTTGCGGTTGGAGAAGATCACCTGGGCGCCGAAATAGTTGCGCAGCTTCACGGTGCGCAGGCCGATCTCCTCGACGATGCCCACCTGGCCGCCGATCTCCACCATATCGCCCACCGAAAACTGGTCCTCGAAGAGGATGAAGAAGCCGGTCACCACATCCTGCACCAGACCCTGGGAACCAAAACCGAGGGCGATACCCACCAGGGAGAGGGAGGCCATGTAGGCGCGGTAGTCGATGCCGAACTGGCTGAGGATGTACCCCAGCGCCGTGAAGTAGACCACGTAGCGGGCGATGCTGATGAAGAGGGCCAGCAGGGTGATGGAGCGCTGGCGGTGACCGAAGAGCAGATTGAGCAACCCCCACCTGGCGTACATCAGCCGGCGGCTGCCCCATTGCACCAGATCCATAAAAACCTTGGCGCCCACGAGGACACCCAGGGCGATGGCCACCCGCCACAGCTTGCGCTCCAAATCCTCGGAGGAGACCTGGAAGAGCCAGCTCAGGAACCGGGCCCAGTGGTGCTCTGCCTCACCCGGAGTAGCGGGCGCGGCCCAGGCCACCGCCCAGCCGGCCAGCACCATGGCGATGGCCCCGTGGTATATCCGTCCGCCCATCTTGGTCTCCGCCCTCATAACGCCATTGCCAGCAAGCGCTCCTGGCTGGCCTCGGCCCGCAGCAGCGACCCGGTGATCCGGCCCGCCTTCATCACATAGACCCGGTCGCACAACCCCAGCAGTTCGGGCAACTCCGAGGAGATCACCACCAGACCAAGGCCCTGGCCAGCCAACTGATCCAGGAGTCGGTAGATCTCCGCCCGCGCCCCCACGTCGATGCCACGCGTGGGTTCGTCCACCAGCAACACCCGCAGCCCCTGCCGCAGCAACCAGCGGGCGACGAGCACCTTCTGCTGGTTGCCCCCGCTCAACAGGGCGATGCGCTGGCTCAGCGAGGGGGTCCTGATCTCCAGGCGCTGCACCTGCTCGGCCACGGCCCGTCTTTCCTCGTCGCGCCGCAGCCACCCGCGGCGGCTGAAGCGTTCGAGGGAGGCGATGCTGGTGTTGTGATCCACCCCCAGTTGCGGAAAGATGCCCTCCCCCCGCCGATCCTCGGGCACCAGCCCCAAGCCCAACCGGCGCGCCGCCACACACGAATCAGGCGGCAGCACCTCCCCCCCCACCCGCACCTCGCCGGCCAGCCGCCGATCCAGGCCCAGCACCGCGCGGGCCACCTCGGTGCGGCCCGCCCCCATCAATCCCGAAAGGCCGATTATTTCCCCCTCGGCCACCTGAAAGGAGATCTCGCGCACCCGCTCGGTGCACAACCCTTGCACCTCCAGGGCCACCTTCCCGCTGACCCGCTGGGTGCGGGGAAAGAGCTCGCCCAGGGGGCGCCCCACCATCAGGGCGATCAGCCGGGCCTCGTCGAGTTCGCCGGCCCCCATCGTGGCCACCCGCGCCCCGTCGCGCAGCACGGTGATCCGGCCGGCCAGGGCCAGGACCTCCTCCAGTTTGTGGGAGACGTAGAGCACGGCCGTGCCCTGTTCCCGCAGCCGGCGGATCAGGACAAAGAGCCGGACGATCTCGGCCGGGGTCAGGGCCGAAGTGGGCTCGTCCATGATCAGCACCCGCGCCTGGCAGGAAAGGGCCCGGGCGATCTCCACCAGTTGCCGGGCGGCGATGCCGAGGTGCTCCACCCCCAGCTGCGGGTCCACCTCCAGGCCCACTTGGGCCAGGATGGCGGCGCAGTCGCGGTAGAGCTGGGCCCACAGGACCCGGCCGCGGCGATTGGGCAGCCGGCCAAAGAAGATATTCTCGGCCACCGAGAGCCGGGGCGCCAGGTCCCGCTCCTGGGAGACCACACTGATGCCGCGCCGAATGGCGTCCTGCGGCGAGCGGATCGGCG
>JADZBP010000091.1 GCA_020852055.1 Candidatus Latescibacterota bacterium | reverse complement strand
GATCAGGTCGTTGCGCTGGTCGTTGTTGAGGTTGACGCTGGGCATGGCCTGGATTAGGCGGCTGATGTCCTGGGCCGAGCCGGGGGAACGGCGGATCTCCTCGTAGTTGAAGTTGACGGCGCTGACGGCTTCCTCCTCGGCGGCGGAGAAGAAGTCGGCCTTCACCGTGGTCTCCGCTACCTGCAGCGCCTGCTCTTCTAGGCGAAGGGTCACCGTGGTGATGCGCCGCGCCTGCACGATCAGGTCGGGCCGGATGCGCTCGCCGTACCCGATCATCGACACCCGCAGCCGGTGTACTCCGGCCGGGGCATGGAGGAGGACGAACTGGCCGTCGGCACCGGCGACGGCGCCCAGGGCGGTGCCCAGCAGCGCCACGTTGGCCCCGGGCAGGGGTTGCAGGGTTTGCTGGTCGAGGACCACCCCTTTGATGGTGCCGGTGGCCTCCTGAGCGGCGGCGGGGATCAGGGCAAGGCAGAGCAGGAGCAGGGATGTTGCGGCGAGGTGGATTTTCATCGGGGGCCTCCGGCGTGAGGTGCGGAATCCGGAGGTCAAATATTCAAAAGTTGGCTGGGTATTTCAACCGGGCGGACTCAGCGGCAGCAGCGAAAGCCGATGAGGTCGAGGTGGTAATCGGCAGTGAGGAAGCGCCCGTAACGGCCGTCGGCGCGAGCGAGGTTGGCGTTGTGGAACCACGAACCGCCGCGCACCACCTGCCAGCCCCGTTGGGCATCGTACCAGCCCTCGGTCCATTCCCAGACATTACCCACCAGGTCGTGCACCCCTTCGGGGGTGGTGCAGCCGGCAAAGGCGCCGCTGGCAGCGGGCCCTTGCCGGCGTTTCCAGGTATCGCCCTCGGGGTAGGGGGTATTGCAGCGGTCGGGCCCGAACTGGGCGCCGTACCCGACGGCGAGGTCCTGCTCTCCCCGGCACGCCCGTTCCCACTCGTTCTCGGTGCACAGGCGTTTGCCGCGGGCCTGGCACAGGGCGCGGGCCTCGTCGAGGGGGAGGTCGGTGCGGGGCAGGGCCCCGGCCCGGTTGGGATATTCGTACATGTCGATGGCGAAGCCGGCAAACTGCACCATGCCGGCGTCGGTGCTGTCGGCGGTCTGTGCCCCGGCGGCCAGGGCCAGGGATAGCAGGCATCCTAGCGCCAGGGCACGCATCGTCTTACTCCCCGAAGGTCACCCGCCCGAAGCGGGAGGGATCGTGGAAGCCGTTCTGGTAGGTCTCGCTCCAGGTGGTATATTCGGTCTGCTCGTCGTAGGACTTGCTCAGCGAATCGAGCAGCGCCGATTTGGCGCCTTTGGCGAGGCTCTTCTGCAGGTCGACGATCTGGGCCCGCAGCGCCTGTCCACCCTTGCGCTCGATGCGGTAGAGGTTGAGCCGCCAGCTCTCGCCCACCTTGGGGCGGTCGCCACCGGTGATCTCCTTGGCCAGGGCGCTGTAGGGGATGGCGAATTCGACCGTCCAGCCCTGGTCGGTATCGGTGGTGTCGTTGACGGTGCCCTGGAGGGCCACGGCGCTCTGCAGCCCCGCGATATCCCAGTCGAAGTCCGAGTCCCACTTGGGTTTCAGGGTGCGGATAGTCAAGTCCACCTTGGCATTTTCCGGGTTGATTTCCAGTTCGAGGTAGTGTTTGGCGTCCCCGTCCGGATCGATGAAGACCTCCACCACCTCCTCGTCCCAGAAGGCCGCGTCCTCGTCCTTGAGATAGGTCCACATGTCCCGGTCCTGGCAGACGAAGGCGAAATAGATGTTCTGATCATCCCACAGCATCTTGGCGCGGGTCGGGCGGGTGACCTGGTCGTAGTTGTTGAGGATGCGCTCGAAGTTATTGACCTGCTCGGCCTTTTCCCAGGCGAACTCGTCGAGGATGCCGTCGATCTTGATCGGGGTGGTGGCGCGCTGCACGGTGTACTGGGCGATGGGGTCGGCCAGGGCCGGGGCGGCCCACACCAGGGCCAGGGGCAGGAGGCGTGTGATCCGTTTCATAGGGGTCGGTCCTTATATGAAGGGGAGGGGATGGGCAGAATTTAAACCCGCCCCTCTGCGGTGGCAAGCAGGCAGGAAAAGGCCGGGGGTCAGGGAAGATCTTTCCCCATACTGGGGTTCGAGGGGCTGGCTGGCTGGATCAGGTCCTTGATAAACAGGCAGATGCAATACCGGCCGGTCCGTGGCACGGGGCTTGCTCCCTGAAGGACTGAAATTCTGTCTGCGGGAGTCCGTCGATGATCGAAGGTTTGTTTATCTCTGCTTCGGGCATGTTGCCCAAGACCACCCGGCACGAGGCCATCGCCAACAACCTGGCCAATTCCGAGGTGCCCGGATTCAAGCGCGACGGCATGTTCATGCGCGAGGTGATGGAGGCCAAGAAAAAACTCTCTGGGGATTACCCGGACTGGCGCGTCAACCGCGCCGAGGGCATGTGGACCGACTTCGAGCAGGGCAAGCTGCACCAGACCAGCAACATGTTCAATGTGGGGCTGAACGGGCAGGGCTTCTTTGCCGTGCGCACTCCCGAAGGTGTGCAGTACACCCGCAACGGCAACTTCTCCAAGGACAACCAGGGCCGCCTGGTGGACGCGCTGGGCAACCCGGTGCTCAACAGCCAGGGCGACGAGATCCTCATCCCCCCCAGCTACAACGCCCCGCTCATCGACGACGGCGGCGTGATCAAGGTGCGGGACGAGACCCAGGGGGTGGACCAGGTGGTGGGCCGGCTGCAGGTCGTCGATTTCCCCGCCCTCTACGACCGCGACCTCAAGGCCCAGAGCCCGTACCAGCCGGTGCTGACCAAATCGAAACAAGGTCTCTACATCCCCCAGCCAGGCACCGCGCAGGTGCCGGCCCCCAACACGCGGGTGGTGCAGGGATATCTGGAGAACTCCAACGTCGAGCCGGTGTTGGAGATGGTGAAAATGATCGACGTGTACCGCTCTTACGAGGCCGACCAGAAGGCCATCCAGGTGCAGGACGGCACCCTGGACCGGGCGGTCAACGACGTCGGCGTCGTGCGCTGAAAGGAATAGGATAATACCATGAGCAGAGCCCTTTATACCGCCGCCACGGGCATGATCGCCCAGCAGATGAACGTGGACAACATCGCCAACAACCTGGCGAATGTGAATACCACCGGGTACAAGAAGAGCAAACTCGAGTTCCAGGACCTGCTCTACCAGCAGATCCGCTTGGCGGGGGCGACCCAGGCCGAGGGGTCACAGGTGCCGGTGGAGTTGCAGATCGGTTACGGCACCCGGCCGGTGGCCACCCAGCGCATCTTCTCGCAGGGGGCGGTGATCTCGACCAACAACCCGCTCGATGTCTCCATCGACGGGGATGGCTTCCTGCAGGTGGTGCTGCCCGACGGCTCGACAGGGTATACCCGCGACGGGGCGATGAAGAAATCCTCCCAGGGCACCCTGGTCACCTCGGACGGGTACTCGCTGCAGCCCGAAATCACCATCCCCCAGGACGCCACCGAGATCAACGTCTCGGTCAACGGCGAGGTCTCGGTGAAGGTGCCGGGCGACCCCAATTTCCAGCAGGTGGGCCAGTTGGAGTTGGCGCGCTTCATCAACCCGGCGGGCCTCAAGAGCGCCGGTCGCAACCTCTTCATGGAGACCGAAGCCTCGGGCACCCCGGTTACCGGCGCGCCTGACGCCGAGGGCTTCGGCAAGCTGTCCCAGGGTTTCCTGGAGCTGTCGAACGTGGAGGTGGTGGACGAGATGGTCAATATGATCGTCGCCCAGCGGGCCTACGAAATCAACGCCCGGGCCATCCAGACCTCCGAGGAAATGCTCGCCAATGCCAACAACCTCAAACGCTAGGCCGGGGTGATGCTCAGAGCTTTGCTGCTGGCCTGCGTGGCCACCAGCGCCCTGTGGGCGCAGAACGTCGTCACCGAGGACGCCATCCACCAGGCGGTGGAGCGCCATGTGCGCGCCGCGCTGCAGCGGCAGAACAATGCTCAGGACCGCTGCGAGATCCACACCCGCTGGAAAGGGGACGTGGTCCTCGACGAAGCCGGCCCGGTGGAGATCGCCGTCCGGCCGCTGTCCTCGCGGCCCTTGCGCGGGGCCGGCATGGTGCGGGTCGAACTGAAGGTGAAGGGGCAGACCTGCCGCACCCTGACGGTCACCGTGGACACCCGCATCCATCGCCGGGTCCTGGTGACCACTCGCGCCTTGCGGCGCGGCGAGTTGCTGGGGCCCGAGGTGCTGGAACTGGAGGAACGCGATATCACCCTGTTGCGCGACGGCGCCTTCACCGATCCGGCCCAGGTGGCCGGCATGCAGGCCCGCCGGCCGATGAACGCCGGCGAGGTGCTCACCTCCCAGCACAGCCAGGGGGTGCCGCTGGTGCGCCAGGGCGAGGCGGTGGAGCTGGTGGTGGTGGGCGGCGGCATGGAGCTATCCACCCGGGGGGTGGCCCTGCAGGATGGCGGGGCCGGGTCGCAGATCCGGGTGCGCAATCAGGAATCGGGCAAGATCCTGCGCGGCGAGGTGCTCGCCGCCGGTCTGGTCAAAATGGACATCGGGGGGACTCGCGATGAGTAGGATGGGTATGCTGTTGACGCTGGCGCTGCTGGCGGTATTGCCTGGTCTGGGCGCGGCTCAGACCCTCTCGCTTTTTTCCGACCCCAAGGCCGCCAATATCGGCGATGTGCTGACGGTGATCATCGCCGAAAACGCCTCGGCCACCAACCAGACGGCCACCAGCACCGACAAGTCGAACCAGGCCCAGGTCAGCAGCACCGTGCCGGGGGCGGGCAACATCCTCAGCTTCATCCCCCTGCACTCGTTGCAGAGCAATGCCTCCAACCAGTACCAGGGGCGGGCCTCCACCTCGCGCAGTGCCCAGCTCAGCGCCCGGATCACGGTGACGGTGGTGGGCAAGAAACCCAACGGCGACCTGATCATCGAGGGCAGCCGGAATCTGAAAATCAACGGCGAGACCGAGGCCATCTTCCTCAGCGGCACCGTCAATCCGGCCTCCGTGGCCGCCGACAACACCATCTCCTCCTCCAGCGTGGGTGACCTGCAGCTCGAATACACCGGCAAAGGCACCCTGACGCAGGGGGCCAGGCCGGGCATCTTCGTCCGCCTGCTCAACTGGGTGTTCTGAGATGATCTCACGGCGCTGGAAGTTGTGGGTGCTAGCCCTGGGGCTGGCTGGGTTGGCCGCGGTGCCGTGCTGTGCCGAAACCCCGGTGCGGCTCAAGGACATGGCCAAGATCCAGATGGGGGAGGAGTTGCAGCTGACCGGCATGGGCCTGATCATCGGCCTCGAGGGCACCGGCGACGGCCGGCAGGCCAGTTTCACCACCCGAATGTTGACCAATATGATGGGCCGGATGAACCTGGCGGTGGACCCGGCGCAGATCCGCATCCGCAACGTGGCGGCGGTCAGTGTCACCGCCAACCTTTCGCCTTTCGCCCGCAAGGGCGCCAAGATCGACGTGCAGGTGGCTTCGCTGGGCGACGCCAGCTCATTGCAGGGCGGCACCCTGTTGCGCACGACCCTTATGGGCCCCGACGGCAAGACCTATGTGACGGCCCAGGGGGCGGTGTCCATCGGCGGTTTCAACCTGGGCGGGGCCGGGGCCGGCTCGGTGCGCAAGAACCACTCGGTGGTCGGCAACGTGCCCAACGGCGGCATGATTGTTGAGGAGCCGCAGCGCCTGGAGCGCCTGGGCAAGGACATCACCCTCACCCTCAACGACGCAGACTGGACCACCGCCTCGCGGGCGGCCTGGGCCATCGACGAGTTCTTCGGCGAATCCGGCATCGCCGTGGCCGCCGACGCCAGCACCATCGTGGTGACCACCCCCGATCAGTTCAACAGTCCGCAGGAGATGGCCGGGTTCCTGGCAGACCTCGAAAAGGTGGTGGTGATCCCCGACCTGCCGGCCAGGGTGGTGGTGAACGAAAAAACCGGCACGGTGATCGTGGGCGACCACGTCTCGGTGGCGGCAGTGGCCCTTTCCCATGGCAGCCTGAAATTGAAAATACCCGGCGACAACGCCCAGGCGGCCGACCCGCTGGGCGGGCAGCAGGTGACGGTGGAGGAAGAGCCAGACCACCTGCATCCGATCCTCAACTCCTTTGACGTGGGGGCCATGCCCACGGTGCGGGACCTGGTGCGCAACCTCAATGCCCTCGGGGTCACGCCGCGGGAGTTGATCGCCATCCTTCAGGCCCTCAAGACCGCCGGCGCGCTGCGCGCCGAGCTGATCATCCAGTAGGAGTGCAATGGAAACCAGATCGATCAATGTCGAGGGTCTCAATCACCTGCGCGACCTGGGGCATGCCAAGGACGCCAACCAGCGGCGCGAAGGCCTGCGCCAGGCAGCCAAGGAATTCGAATCGGTATTCATGTACCAGGTGGTGAAGGCCATGCGTGCCACGGTGCCCAAGGATGGCCTGATCGAAAAGGGCGAGGGTGAGGAGATGTTCGAGGGCATGCTCGATGAGGAGTGGTCGAAGAAACTCTCGGCCCGCGGCGGTCCCTCCAGCCTCAGCGAGGTGCTCTACCGCCAGTTGAGCCGGGCAGCCGGCCTCGAGGAAGACGAAAAGGCGGCAGGGGTTCCGGCCGTCAACACGGTGCTGCCGACCGAGACGAACTGGCGCAAACTCACCCCCGCGATGGGCACGGCCAGAGTCGGGAAGACCGAGCCATGAGTGATCCTCTAGTAGTCAAGCTGATCGAAATCGTCAATTCCGAGATCCGGGTGTTCAACCGGTTGCTGGAAATCCTACAGTTGGAGCAGAAGGCGCTCTGCGCCGACGACCTGGAGGCCATCGAGGGCTGCCTGGCGGCCAAGAAGGAGGCCGCCGAGGAGGCCCGCCGCATGGAGACCGAGCGCCTGCTGGTGGTGCAGAAGATCTCCAAACGCCTGGAGATGGAACCCGAGAACTGCACCCTGTCGCGCCTGGTGGAGGTGGTCGAGGGGTGGCAGGGCGAGGAATTGGCCCGGATGCGCGAGACCATGATGGAACTCAACCGCCGCATACGCGCCACCAATGAGAGCAACGCCTTCCTGATCCGCCAGTCGATGCGCTACACCGAGCGCTGCCTCGACATTCTCAGCGGCCAGCCGGGCAACCGCGGGGTGTACGGACAATTCGGGCGCGCCCGGCGCGGTTCGGGAATGCGCACCCTGGTCAATCGGACGGCCTGAGAGGCAAACCCATGGCGATCACCTCGGCGTCAAACCAAGGACTGGAGATCGGGCGGCGCGCCCTGCAGGCCCAGCAGGCGGCGCTCAACCTGACCAGCAACAACGTCGCCAACGCCAACACCGAGGGGTATTCGCGGCGCCGGGCCACCATGGAGAGCGCCGATGACATGGCCAACCGCGTCGGCAGCGGTGTCGACGTCACCAGTATCGAAAGGCTGCACAGCCGTTTCCTGGACGCCCAGGCTCGCACCGAGAACCAGGTCCGGGGCAAGTGGGAGGAACTCGAGCAGACCCTCGGCGGATTGGAGAGCATCTTCAACGAAACCGCCGGGGCCGGCTCCAGCGAGGCGGGCACGGTCTTCAACGAACCCTCCGGGGCGGGGTTGAGCGGCTCGCTGAGCCGGTTCTGGAACGCGTGGCAGGACCTGGCCAATGTGCCCGAAAGCGGCGCGGCGCGGGCGGCGGTGCGCCAGGAAGCGGAATTCATGGCCAATACCCTGCACCAGTCCCACCAGCGCCTGCAGGAATCGCAGGCCCAACTCGACAACGAGGTGGTGGGCGAGGTGGGGGTGATCAACGGGATCCTCGACCGCCTCGCCAGCATCAACGCCCAGATGCCGCGGGCCAGCTTTGGCCGCGGCGGCATGGCCGACCTCGAGGACCAGCGCGATCAACTGCTCGACGAGCTGTCGCAGAAGGTCGACGTGGCGCTGGTGGAACAGGACAACGGCCAGGTTTCGGTGCTGATGAGTGGCCACAATCTGGTGGAGGGGGCCAGCGCCGTACACCTGGAAACCCGCCAGGTGACCAACGACCGGATCAGCGGCACCCAGATTGCCTTTGCTGACGACGGCTCCCTGGCGCAGGTGCGCTCGGGCCGGCTGAGCGGCTTGATCGAGGCCCGCGACCAGTTGATTCCCGAACTGACCCAGCGCCTCGACGAACTGGCGGCCGGCATGGTCGAGCAGGTGAATATCGTGCACCGGGCCGGCACCGGGCTGAACGGCGGCACCGGGGTGAACTTCTTCGACCCCAGGCATACCACGGCGGCCAATATCTCGGTCGACGAGGCGGTGCAGGCCGACCTGAACAATATCGCCGCCTCCCAGGATGGCAACACCGGTGACAACGGGGTGGCCCTGGCGATCAGCAGTCTGCGCAACAAACGGTTCATGGCTGGCGGCACCACCACCGTCGAGGGGTTCTACTCCACCCTGTTGGGCGAGGTGGGCAGCCGCAGCAAAGAGGCCCAGACCATGGCCGAGAACCACCGGCTCTTCAGCACCCAGATCGAGAACCGCCGGCAGAGCATCCAGGGGGTCTCCCTCACCGACGAAGGGGCGCAGTTGGTGCTCTTCCAGCGCGCCTACCAGGCAGCGGCGCGCACCGTCTCGGTGATCGACTCCCTGATGGAAACCACGATCAACATGTAAGGCGGGAGGCAGAGCTGATGGACAGAAAAATGACCTCCACTTATATTTGGGCCAATCCGGGGCAGGTGACGCCATGAGGGTCACGACGCAGATGGCGGTGGACACCCTGGTGTCCAACCTCGATCGCTCCTTCGAGCGCATCACCCGTTACCAGAACAATCTCTCCTCGGGCACCCGCCTCAATACGCTTTCCGACGATCCGGCGGCCGTTGAGCGGTCTCTGGCGCTGCGGACCGAGTTGCGCAACGCCGAGCAGTTTGGCAAGAACATCGACGATGGCGTGGGTTGGCTGCAGCTTTCGGAGGCCACCCTCAACGAGATGGAGGGGCTCTTCGTCGAGGCCGGCGGCCTGGCGGTGCAGGGGGCCAGCGATACCTATAACACCCAGCAGCGGCGGGCCATCGCCGATCAGGTCGATCAGTTCCTGGAACACACGCTGAACCTGAGCGAGGCCCGGTACCGCGGTCGGTATATCTTTGGCGGCACCCAGACCAGCGATCCGCCCTACGCGGCGGTGCGCGATGGCAACGGCAATATCGTCGAACTGAAACCCCAGGCCGACACCAGCGGCAGCATCGAACGGGAGGTGTCGGACGGGATCGTCATGCAGGTGAACATCCCGGGTAAGGAGCTTTTCGAGGGCGACCATAGCGCCTTCGGCGTGCTCGTCGAGTTGCGCGACGCGCTGCGCGCCGACGACACCAAGCGGGTGCAGGCCTCCCTGACCGGTCTGGCGGCGGTGCGCGAGCAGATTTCGGCTTCGCGCGGCCTGGTGGGGGCGCGGATCAACCGGATGGAGATCACCCAGAACCTGATCGACCGCGTATCGGCGGAGATGACCGCGGTGTTGTCCTCCGACGAGGATACCGACCTGGCCGATACCATCGTCAACCTGCGCCAGGAGCAGGACGTGTTCCAGGCCGCCCTTTCTTCGGGCGGCTCGATCGTGCCTCAGTCCCTGATGGACTTTATTGGTTGATCCTCCCCATCGCAGTGCAAAAAAGCAGCCGGGGAAAGCGGTGATGAGCGACCCAGAGAAGACAACGTTCCAGAGTGCCAAGTTCGGCGAGGTGAGCGTCGGCCGCGACGAGATCGTCAGCTTCCCCAACGGCCTGCCCGGCTTCGAGCGCTGCCGGCGGTACGGCTTGATCGCCCTGGAGGAGGAGACGCCTTTCCTGCGTCTGCTGTCCATGGACAGCCCTTCGGTGGGGTTCGTACTGATCAATCCGCTGCTGATCTGGGCCGACTACAACCCCCAGATCGGCAAGGAAGACCTCGAGGCGCTCGAGATCACCAACACCGAAGAACTGGCCGTCTATTGTATCGTGACCCTCAGCCCGGTCCCCCAGCAGGTAACCGCCAACCTCAAGGGTCCTATTCTCATCAACACGCGCACCCAGCAGGCCAGGCAGATGATCCTGGTGGACGAGCGGTACCACACCAAACACTCCATCCTGGCGGCGGGCCAGACCAGCTCGCAGGGCTGAATCGGGACTCAAATCAGGGAAGATCGACATGCTTGTGTTGACGCGCAAAGCCGGGGAAAGCATCGTCATCGGCAACCAGGTTCGCATCACCATCCTCGAGATCCAGGGGCGGCAAATCCGCCTGGGGGTCGAGGCGCCAGGCGATATCTCGGTACATCGGGGCGAGGTCTACGAGCGGATCAAACAGGAGAACCAGTCGGCCATCCAGGAAGGCGAGACCGAACTCAAGGCCCTGCGCCAGGCCCTGGGCGGCAAGAAGCCCAAAGGCTGAGCCGCCCGGCTCGGCCCCTTCGCCGGCATGCGGAATCCCGCTTCCAGACTCCGGGTGCTGGTGTTCAACTGGCACGAACCCTATATCTGCCTCTTCGCCCGCACTGACCATCTTTTCCACGTCCTGCCCCCTGCCCAACAGCCCCGCCGCACCTGGAACCGCGCTTTCCGCCCCCTGCCCGCCAATGTCGCCGAGGTCACCTGGGCCCAGGCGGAGGCCGGGGTCAGGCAGGGCGCCTATGACCTGGTGCTGTGCCTGGCCCTGCCCGACCTGCAGGTAGTCCAGGGTTGGCAGGTGCCCCGCCTCTTTGTCATGCTCAACATGATCGGCACCGACAGCGGCAGCAGCGGCGCCGAAAAGCAGGCCTTCATCAACAACCTGCGGCCGCTCTTTCGCGAGGTGGATCTGGCCTTTATCTCGGAGAAGAAACGGCGCGACTGGGGTTGGGACGCGCCGGTGGTGGTTTCGGGCATCGAGACCGAGGCGTACGGCGGCTACACCGGCGAGCTGGCGCGGGTCCTGCGGGTGGGCAATATGCTGCGCGAGCGGGACCACATGCAGGGTTTCAGTGCCCAGGAGGCCATCCTCGGCGACCATCTGCCCTCGACCATCCTCGGGGTCAATCCCGGCATCCCCGCGGCCAGAGCCTCGGCGGATTGGGAGGATCTCAAGGCGCAGTACCGCCGCCACCGCCTGCTGCTCAACACCCTCACCGACGAGCACGAAGACGGCTATAATCTGGGTATGCTGGAGGCGATGGCCACCGGCATGCCGGTGGTGAGCACCCCGAACAGTTCCTCCCCGATCATCGACGGGTACAACGGTTTTGTCGCCGCCGACCACCAGGTGCTGCGCCAGCGTATCGAGCTGCTGCTGGCCGACCAGGCCCTGGCCGCCGAACTGGGCCGCAACGCCCGGCAGACGGTGGTTGAGCAGTTCAATATCGAGGCCTGCGCGGCGGGATGGAATGAGGTGTTTGCCCAGTGTGTGGCCCGGCGCCGGGCGCCGCAGAGCGCCGCACCTGCCCCCCGCCAGAGGCACGCGGCACCCGCAGCCCTGACTGCCGGGGGGAAGCGGCGGCTGAAGATCCTGCTGGCCGCCCCCGCCAACCCGCTCTCCACCTCGGCCTATTACGAGGGGG
>JADZBP010000090.1 GCA_020852055.1 Candidatus Latescibacterota bacterium | reverse complement strand
CTCAAGACCTTTCTCAACGCCTTCACCTACCCGGACCGCACCTGTTATCCGGTGGCCAGCCAGAACGTCCAGGATTTCTACAACCTCATCGACGTGTACCTGGACGCAGTGTTCTATCCGCGCCTGACTCCGCAGGTGCTCGAACAGGAGGGCTGGCATTACGAACTGGCCTCGCCCGCAGGGCCGCTCACCTACAAGGGGGTGGTCTTCAACGAGATGAAGGGGGCGTATTCCTCACCGGATTCGGTGCTCTACAAACACGTGCAGGAAACCCTCTTCCCCGACACCCCCTACGGCCTCGATTCAGGGGGCAATCCCCGCCATATCCCGGCCCTCACCTTCGAGCAGTTCTCCGCCTTCCACCGGCGCTACTACCATCCGGGCAACGCCTTCATCTTTTTTGCCGGCGACGACGACCCGGAGCGCCGTTTGTTGTTGTTGGAGGAGTATCTCGCGCCTTTTGCCGCCGATACCCCGCCGGCCCAGATCCCGCCCCAGCCTGCCTTTGCCGCGCCCCGGTCTCACACCTTCCCGTATGCCGCCGGCCAGGAGCACGAGGGCAAGAGCATGGTGGCCATCAACTGGTTGCTGGCCGATAACCTCGACCTCGAGACCGAGATGGGGCTGCAGATCCTGGCCCACGCCTTGATCGGCACCCCGGCCTCGCCCCTGCGCAAGGCGCTGATCGATTCGGGACTGGGGGAGGACCTGATCGGGGGGAGCATGGAGGGGGATCTGCGCCAACTCTTCTTCTCCACCGGCCTCAAAGGGGTGCAGGTGGGCAAGGAGCAGGCGGTGCCGGACCTGGTGCTCGCGGTGCTCGAAAGACTGGAGCAGGAGGGTATCGAGGAGGGGGAGATCGCCGCGGCCCTCAACACCGTCGAGTTTGGCCTGCGCGAGAACAACACCGGTTCCTACCCGCGCGGACTGATCCTGATGTTGCGCAGCCTCACCTCCTGGACCTACGACCGCGATCCGCTGGCACCCCTGGCTTTTGCCGCGCCGCTGGAGGTGGTGAAAGCGCGGGCGAAGCAGGCCAGAGAGTACTTTGGCGGGCTGATCCGCCAGCATCTGCTGGGCAACCCGCACCGCACCGTGGTGCTGCTGCGGCCCGACACCGGGCTGGCGGCGCGCGAGGAAGCGGAGGAGGAGGCGAGGTTGGCCCAGGTCCTGGCCGGCCTGGGGCCGGCGGCGCGCGAAAGCATCCTGGCCGAGAACGAGAGCCTGCGCCAGCGGCAGGAGGCGGCCGATCCGCCCGAGGCCCTGGCCACCCTGCCCAGCCTGCGCCTGGCCGACATGGAACCCAAGGTCAAGAAGCTGCCTCTCGAAGCCACTCGGGAGGGCGGGGTTCCGGTGCTGTACCACGAACTCTTCACCAACGGCATCGTGTACTGCGACCTGGCCTTCGACTTGCGGGTGCTGCCCCAGGAGCTCCTGCCCTATGTGCCGCTCTTTGGCCGGGCCCTGTTGGAGACGGGCACCGGCGAGGCCAGTTTTGTGCAACTGGCCCAGCGCATCGGCGCCCGCACCGGCGGCATCTGGCCCCAACTGCTGGTGACCTCGCAGCGGCACAGCCGCGAGGCCGTGGCCCGCTTCATCGTGCGCAGCAAGGCCATGGCCAGCCGCTCGGAGGAATTGCTCGAGCTGCTGCGCCAGGTGCTGCTGGAGGCCAGGCTGGATGACCAGGGGCGCCTGTTGCAGATGGCGCTGGAGGAAAAGGCCGCCGAGGAAGCCGGCCTGGTTCCCGGCGGGCACGGGGTGGTGGGCCTGCGGCTGCGGGCCCAGTACGACGAAGCCGCCTGGGCGCTCGAACAGATGGAGGGTGTCAGTTATCTCCTTTTCCTGCGCCAGTTGGTGGGCCAGATCGAAAACGACTGGCCCTCGGTGCGCGACCGGCTGCTGGAGTTGCGCCGCCGCCTGCTCAACCGACAGGGGCTGCTGGTGAACGCAACCCTGGCCGGGGACGAGCGGGCCGGGTTCAGCGCCGGCCTGCAGGGCCTGCTCGCCGAATTGCCGGAAGGGGCGCCGGCCTCTGGCCACTGGCAGCCCTCCTTCCGCGCCACCAGCGAGGGCCTGATCATTCCGGCCAAGGTCAACTACGTGGGCAAGGCCGCCCGGCTCTACGACCTGGGTTATCAGTACGACGGCTCGGTGAGTGTGATCTCCCGCTACCTGCGCAATACCTGGCTGTGGGACCGGGTGCGGGTGCAGGGCGGGGCGTACGGGGCCTTCTGCAGTTTCGACCCCTTCTCCGGGGTGTTCTCCTTTGGCTCGTACCGCGACCCCAACCTGCGCCAGACCCTCAACAACTACGACCAGGCCAGCCAGTTCCTGCGCCAGCTGGAGCTGAGCCCGGAGGAACTGGAGCGGGCGATCATCGGCGCCATCGGCGAGCAGGACGCCCACCAGCTGCCCGACGCCAAGGGCTTCACCTCGATGGTGCGCCACCTCACCGGCGTGGACGACGGGTTCCGGAAGGCGGTGCGCGACGCGGTACTGACCACCGGCGCGGCGCAGTTCCGCACCTTTGGCGAGGTGCTCGCCCAGGTGAAGGCGGAGGGCCGGGTGGTGGTGATGGGCGCGAGGGAGGCGCTAGAGGCCGGCGGGCCGGCCGGCTGGCTCGGAATGATCGAAGTGATGTAGACGCCTGGGCCGCCGCTGGCGGCCAAACCGAAAGAGGGAAAAGATGAGCCAGTCGCCAAAGGGCAGGATCGAGGCCGGTGGCCTGCAGGTAGATGCCGGGTTGCACGGGTTGATCGAGCAGGTGATTGCGCCGGGCACCGGGGTGGAGCCGGCCCATTTCTGGGCCTCGCTGGCGGCCATCGTCCGCGACCTGGGACCCCGGAACCGGACCCTGTTGGAGCGGCGCGATGCCCTGCAGGAAGAGATCGACCAGTGGCACCGGGACCGCCAGGGCCAGCCCCTCGATGCGGCCCAGTACCGCACCTTCCTCGAGCAGATCGGTTATCTGCTTCCCGAAGACGGGGCCTGTCGTATCGCCACCGAGAACGTCGATGCCGAGATCGCGCTGCAGGCCGGGCCGCAGCTGGTGGTGCCGGTGGACAATGCCCGGTACGCGCTCAATGCGGCCAACGCCCGCTGGGGCAGCCTGTACGACGCGCTCTACGGCACCGACGTGGTTCCGGAGAGCGGGGGGGCAGAAAAGGGAGGGGCCTACAACGTGCGGCGCGGCGAGCTGGTCATCGCCCGCAGCGAGACCCTGCTCGACGAGGTGGCGCCCCTGGCCGGGGCATCGCATAGCCAGGTGGTGCAGTACGGGTTGGAGGAGCGCGGTGGCCGGCAGGTGCTGGTGGCCCAGGTGGCCGGCGGCGGCCGGGTGCAGTTGCAGGACCCGGCCCAGTTGGCCGGGTACCGCGCCGAGGGCGGGCAGGTGCAGGGGGTGCTGCTCTGCCACCACGGGTTGCACCTCGAACTGCAGATCGACCGCCAGCACCCCGTGGGGCAGCACCACCGGGCCGGGGTGAAGGACGTGGTGCTGGAGGCGGCGCTGACCACCATCCAGGACTGCGAGGATTCGGTGGCGGCGGTGGATGCGGCCGACAAGGTGCGGGTGTACACCAACTGGTGCGGCCTGATGCGCGGGGACCTGCAGGCCGAGTTCGACAAGGGCGGCCGCAAGGTGGCCCGCCGGCTCAACCCGGACCGTGCCTTCACCACCCCGGACGGCAGCGCGCTGGTGCTGCCCGGACGAAGTCTGATGTTAGTGCGGCATGTGGGCATACACATGTACACCGACGCGGTGACCACCGTTGCCGGCGAAGAAATCCCCGAGGGGTTCCTCGACGCCATGGTGATCACCCTGGCGGCCATCCACGATCTCAAGGGCACCGGCCCGCGGCGCAACAGCCGCACCGGCAGCATCTACGTGGTCAAACCCAAGATGCACGGGCCCGAGGAGGTGCGGTCCACCGTCGAACTCTTCGGCCGGGTGGAGCAGGCCCTGGGCCTGGCGGCCAACACCCTGAAGATGGGCATCATGGACGAGGAGCGGCGCACCACCATCAACCTGGTGGAGTGTATCCGGGTTGCCGGCCAGCGCCTGGTCTTCATCAACACCGGTTTCCTCGACCGCACCGGGGACGAGATCCACACCAGCATGGAGCTGGGGGCGATGTTCCCCAAGATGGAGATCAAGAAACAGCCCTGGCTGGCGGCCTACGAGGACTGGAACGTGGATGTGGGCATCGCGGCGGGGCTGGTGGGCCGGGCGCAGATCGGCAAGGGCATGTGGACCATGCCCGACCGCATGCGCGAGATGGTGGAGACGAAGATCGGGCACCCCAGGGCCGGGGCCACCACCGCTTGGGTGCCCTCGCCCACGGCGGCGGTGTTACACGCCCTGCATTACCACCAGGTGAAGGTGGCCGAGCGCCTGGCCGCACTGGCCAGCAGACAGCGGGCCAGTCTGGAGGCGATCCTGACGCCCCCCATCCTCGACCGCAAGCTGACCCCCGAGGCCATCCAGAAGGAAATCGACAACAACGCCCAGGGCATTCTGGGCTACGTGGTGCGCTGGGTGGGCCAGGGCATCGGCTGTTCGAAGGTGCCCGACATCGACAATGTGGGGTTGATGGAGGACCGCGCCACCCTGCGCATCTCCAGCCAGCACATCGCCAACTGGCTGCACCACGGCCTGGTGGGCGAGGCGCAGGTGCGGGCCACCTTTGAGCGTATGGCTGCGGTGGTGGACCAGCAGAACGCCGGCGACCCCAATTACCGGAACATGGCGCCGGATCTTGCCGCCAGCCTCGAATTCCAGGCCGCCCTCGAACTGGTCTTCGCCGGGCGGCGGGAGCCGAACGGGTACACCGAGCGGGTGCTGCACGGCCACCGGCGTCAGGCCAAGGCGCAGAATCATTAGCGCCTTTCGCGGCGGCGGCGCAGCAGGCGGGTCCAGCGCTGGCGCTCGGCCTCGAGGATCTGGGCCGGGCCCCGGTGTTGGCGCGCCTCGATGGAGCGCAGCAGCAGCAGCGGACCCACCTGCAGCAGGGCGCAGAGGCCGAACATCAGCTGCAGGTTGCCCAGGGGGAAACCCCAGAGTACCCGGTCGGGCCCGGCCAGCCAGGTGGCCAGCAGGCCGGCGCCAAAGGTGGCCACGCTGTAGGAGAGGTTGAGGGCCGCCGACCAGCAGCCCATGAAGGTGGGGCGCTGCTCGTCGGCGGGCAGCAGGCCGTAGAGCAGGGCGGTGATGGCCACCGAGATGCCCGCCGAGAAGAAGCCGTCCAGGACCATGGCCACCGGCACCAGCAGGTGGTGCTGCGCCGTGTTGGCGGCCCAGAGCAGGGGCACGGCGATCTTGGGCGCCAGGACCAGGGGCAGCACTGCCCGGCTGCCGTGGCGGTCCACCAGGTAGGCCCAGACGCGGTACCCCACCACCGAAGCGGCCATGGCGCTCATGTTGTAGATCGACACCGTGGTGTAGCTCAGCCCCAGCCGGTCGAGCATGAAGAGGCTGTAGAAGGGATCGGCCAGGCCCAGCACGCATTGCAGGGCGCAGTAAAAGAAGAGGGCGCGGCGGAAGGGCGGGTGGCGGAAGGGTTCGAGCAGCTGCTGCAGGTGGCGGCCCCGCGGCTGCGGCCGGGTGGGCGGAAAAGGGGCGCGGGCCAGGGCCACCACACTGCCCAGGCCCACCACCAGGCTGAGGGCGAAGAGGTAGGTGAAGGCCCGCGGCTTGTCGGCCTCGGCAAAGGCGTCGAGGTAGCGACCGGTGGCCAGGCCGGCGGCCATGGCGGTGAGGGTGCCGACGATGGTCTGGCGGCTGGTGAAGCGGCCGCGCAGGTGTTCGGGGACCAGGGTGGCCTGCCAACTGCCGTAGAAGGGACTGCTGCCCTGCAGGCAGACCAGGCTGGCCCCGACCAGGGCGACCAGGGAGGCCAACTGGAAGCGCGGCGGCACCAGCAGGGGGATGAAGAGGATCGAGGCGCGCAGGCAGACGGCCAGGGCGCGGCAGGCGAGGATGAAACGGCGGTGGTCGGCCACCTGCCAGCCGATGCGCGGGGCCAGCAACTGGGCGAAGCCCATCAGCGAGTTGATGGAGGTCATCAGGGCGAAGAAGGAAGCCGTGGCCCCCAGGGTCAGGGCAAAACCGTTGAGCATGGCCGTGCCGGTGCCGATCATCTGGCCCCAGACGCCCCAGATACCCGATACCAACACAAAAGCGCGCAGGGCGCGGTTGATCTGGGGCTTTTCGAGGGGCTGGTCCTGGCTCATGCAGAGAAGGTAGGGCCCGGCCGCAGGGCCGGGCAAGGCAAAGGCAGCGGCCCGCAGCCGCCAACCGTCACCCACACCAGGGAAAGGAAGTGAGGATGAACTACGAGCTTTTGCTGAAGGGCGGCCACCTGATCGATCCTCTCAACAACATCGACAGCCCGCGCGATGTGGCCATCTCCGGGGGCAAGGTCGTCGCGGTGGACACGGCCATCCCCGCCGCGCAGGCGGCACGGGTGATCGAGGTGGGCGGGTTGTACCTGGCGCCCGGCCTGGTGGATATCCACACCCATATGTACGCCACCCCCGGCCACCGCGATGCCTGGGCCGGCGATAACAGCATCCTGCCCGACGGCTTCAGCTTCCGCAGCGGGGTGACCACCATGGTCGACACCGGCTCGGCCGGCTGGCGCAACTTCGAGGACTTCCGGTTCCGGGTCCTCGACCGCTTCCACACCCGGAAATTCGCCTTCCTCAACATCGTCGGGCTGGGCATGGTCTCCCTGGCGATGGAGCAGAACACCCACGACATGGACGTGGACCGGGCCGTGGCCGTGGGCCGCGAACACGGCGACGTGCTCGTCGGCATGAAGACCGCCCACTATTGGGCCCCGGACTGGACCTCGGTGGATCGCATGCTGGCGGCGGGCCGCAAGCTGGGCCAACCCTCGATGGTGGATTTTGGCGTTTTCCCCCGCGAACGGCCCTATTACGAGCTGGTCACCAAGCGGATGGGCGCCGGGGACATCACCACCCATATGTACCTGGGGGATGTGCCCTGGGTGGGGCCCGACGGCAAGCTGCTGCCCTATCTCTACGAGGCGCGGCGGCGGGGCATCATCTTCGACGTGGGCCACGGAGGCGGCAGCTTCTGCTGGCGCAACGCCGTGCCCAGTATCGAACAGGGTTTCTATCCGGACTCGATCTCCACCGACCTGCACACCCTCTGTATGAACGACGCGATGATGGACATGACCAACGTGATGTCCAAGTTCCTCGCCCTCGGCCTGCCCCTGGCCGAGGTGATCCGCGAGTCGACCATCAATCCGGCGCGGGAGATCGGCCACCCCGAACTGGGGCACCTGAGTGTGGGGGCGGTGGCGGATGTCTGCGCGCTGAACGTGATGCAGGGGGAATTCGGTTTCCTCGACGTGCACGACGGCAAGCTGATGGGCAAGCAGCGGCTGCGCTGCGAACTGACCCTGCTGGGGGGCGAGGTGATGTGGGACTGGAATGGCCGCAACGGGGTGGACTGGCGGCAGCTCAAGCCGGACTACGGCGTGCGCAACCCGGAGGGCCTGATCCTGCCGCCGGCCTGAGGGCCGCAAGCAAAGGCGCGATGCCATGGACCGACGCACCCTCTACTTCAACGATATCCGCCACTTCTACCTCTACACCCTCGACCCGCCCCTTTCCCGCGAGCAGTTGCTGCTGCCCGTGACCGAGGCGGCCGGCACCAGTGTCGATACCTTCGTCTACAGCGTCGACGGCGGCAACGGGCTCTTCTATCCCTCCGAGGCGGGCCTGCGCTACGCGGCCCGGGACGAGCGCCCCTTCACCTGTGGGTATGCCTGGCGGGCCTGGCGTATCCTGCGCGACCTGGAGGAACAGGGCATCGACATCCTGGCGCTGCAGGTGGACGAGGCGCACCGCGTCGGGCTGGACTTCTTCGCCAGCCTGCGCATGGGGGCGTACCTGGGGGTGGACCCGGCCAAACTGGTGGTCAACGGCGGCAAAGGGCTGGGCCATGCGGAACTGCGCGAGGCGCGTTTTGCGGTGGTGGAGGAACTGGCCACCCGGTACCCCATCGACGGGGTGGAGCTGGACCTGGCCGGGCCGGGTGGCACCCTGTGGCACTTCCCGCCCGACGAAGGGCCCAAGTACACGCCGGTGCTGACCGAGTACCTGGCCCGGATTGCGGCGTTGTTGCGCGGCCGCCAGGGCAAACCAGCGCTGCTCGGGGTGCTGGTTTATCCCACCGAAGAGATGTGCCTGCGGCACGGCATGGACGTGCGGGCCTGGTTGGCACAGGGCATTGTCGACTGGGTGCTGCCGATGTTCTACCCCTATTTCCCGCTCGATGGTGATATGCCCATCGAATGGCTCTGCGAGGCGGCGGCCCTGGCCGGGGTGCCGGTGTACGGGCGTCTGCAGCCCTGGGTGCGCGACCCGAGCACCGGGGCCGGACACCGGGTGCTGGCCGACCTGGCAACCCTGCGGGGGGCCGCCGCCAACTTCCTAGCCAAGGGGTGCGCCGGCATCTATACCCATTCCCTGAGCTGGCCCCTGGGGGAGGCGGAGCGCGGTCTGTTGCAGGAACTGGGCGACCATGCCCGGTTGCGAGCGGGGGACAAGCGGTACATCCTGACCCGCCGGCAGGAGGAGGCCAGGTCCATGGGGTACGGTGCGCCGCTGCCCCTGGCCATCCCCGGTGCCGACCCGGAGCAGCGGTACCGGCTGCCGCTTTTTGTCGCCGACGACCTGGCTGCAGCCGCGGCGCTTCGGCGGGTATCTCTCAAGATGAAGGTGCTGGGTATGGTCGGGCCTGACCAGCTCGGCCTGTGGCTCAACGGCGAGTCGCTAGCTGCGGCGCCGAGGGTCCACCGGCCCAGCGATCCGCTGCTGCCCTACGACGGGCTGGAACTGGAGCTGGAGTTGCAGGCGGTGCGGCCCCGGCCCGGGCGCAACTGGCTCGAGGTCGCATTGCTAGCTCGCCCGGCCGGACTGGCTGGCGGCCTGAGCATCGAGGAGGTCGAACTGCGGGTCGAATACCGCCTGTGAAGGGGCAAAGGCGGTAAACCCCATTGCCTGGTGCGGGCAGGCGCAACGGTTCTGTTTCCCCGCAGCAGGCCCCCGCCGATCATCCTCGCCCCCCCGCCGGCCCAGACCGGCGCCTTGACCCTCTCCTTGCCCTTCACCGGCACCTCGATCACCCCCAACCTGGCCCCATAAGTTTCCGCAAAAAAACAGGCACCCCCCGCGGCGGGGAGTGCCTGTCTGCGGGCGCGGTACCAGCGCGTCCTTACCAGCCGGTCTTGAGCTGGATAAAATAGGCGTTGTCGCCGATGAAGTTGTCGTATGCGTACGCGGCATCCACCTGCAGGATCTTGAGGGAAAGGCTGGCGCCGAGGGTTGGATGCTCGTCGGCAAAGCCGCCGCGCAGGGCGAGCAGGCCCTTGAGTACGCGGTACTCGGTGCCCACGTGGATCCGGCCCAGGTAGTGGTCGTACTTGTCGTCCTGGGCGAACATGTCCACCCAGTCGAGGGAAAGATCCCAGTTGTCCCGCAATGGGTGGGTCGCGCCGGCGTTCACCAAGAGCGGCACCTTCAACTGGAGCGGGGCCTGGACCTGGATGCGCTGGGTCTCGGCGTAAAGCAGGGTATCACCCCGCGAGTCGGGGAAGAAGTTGCCGTCCAGATCGACGAAGCCGACCTGGGCCTCTCCGGCCTCATCGGTCAGGTAGTATTCCTGGGAGTTGACGAAGGCGAAGCTGGCGGTGGAGGTGATCTTTTTCACCGGAACGAGGTTCTGGATCGCCAGGCCGAAACGGGTGCCGGTCTTCTGGTAGTGGTACAGGGCCCCCACATCCATGGTCAGGCCGGTAACCGATCGCTTCAGATCGTCGGCGGCTTCGCTCAGGATGTTGTCGAGGTTGTTGGCGTCGATGTTCTTGGTGGTGAAGCGGCGGTGGAGCATCTTGAGGTTGGCACCCACCTCGAGGTCCGGTCTGACCTGGTGCGCGTAGCCCACCGCCCCGACCACGTCGAGGTAGGTGGTGGCGAAGACCTGGGGCAGGCCCTCGCTGGCCAGGGAGCCATCGGCCTCGAACACCGAGCTGACCACCCCGCCGAGGGTCTTCAGCACCTCGGGGCTCAGGTCCTCGGCGTCCTGCGGGATCTGCAGCGAGAGCAGTTGGTCGATGCTGTTGCCGGGGGAGACCTGGAAGCCGATCTGGGTGGTGCTGTACAGGGTGGCGCCCCAACGGCCTAGTTGGACCTGCATGTTGGGGATGGCGTTGATGCCGTGGGTGGTGGGGTCATCCTGGCTGCCCACGGTTTCCTTGAGCAGTTGGTTGGGGAAACGCAGGCCCTCGTTGATGAGGGCGATGGCGTCGAGGCGTTCCTGGATGCTCCCGGCGTTCTGATACCCCGCGTACCCCTGGTTGATCTGGTTGTAGAAGGTGCCGTCGGTGAACTGGTCTTGATTATCCTTGACGAACTTGGCTGCGTCGAGGGTGGCTTGGGGGATGCTGGCCTGCATGCCGAAAAGGTCGATGGAGACACGTTTCCGCGAGAGCAGAGCCGGGTTATCCATCATGGCGTTGAACTGGCCGCCGTTGGCCACCTGGGTCTTGCCCATGCCGATGGCTTTTACATCCATCCGGTTGGGGCTCTGCGGAATGCCCGTTGCCTCACCGACCACCGCCGTGTCGGGCAGGGCGACCTCGTCGACCACCACGTACCCGCCGCCGAAGGACAGGTCCTGGGCAAAGCCCGTGCCGGACAGCACCCCCAGCAACAGGCTGGTCAGAGCAAGGGCGCGGTTCTTTTTTATTCTCGATCTTGGCATCGTCTGATCCCCCTTTTTGGTCGTTGGATTCCCCGCGGGCGCGAGGGGCAAAAAGGGTAGGCCTCGTCTGCTTTTCCGTCAAGCCTGCGCCAGCCAGCCCGCCGGAATGGCCGGGAAGGTGCCGGTATGGCTATATTATGCGGGCTGCGGAACGCCGCGGTCATCTTTTCCCAACCCTTGGGGTCGGTTGTACCCCATTTGGTGTCCCTGTGAGGAGTCCTTGAATGGCAGCCAGCATAGACTTCGAGGCCGCGGAGCGAGAGAACCCCAAACTCAAGGCGTTTTATGACGACAAACGCCTCTTTTACCGGAACGTATTCTGGCTGGTCTTTGGCGGGGCAGCGGCGACGCTGGGGGTGAACCTGGCCAACACTGTGATGCCGCTGCACATGGCCAAGATCGGCCTGGACGCCGAGGAGATTTCCGGGGTGATGGCCATCCGCGGGTACCTTACCCTGCCCCTGGCCCTGTTCCTGGCGCAGCTCAGCGACCGCTGGCAGGGCAAGGCGGGCCGGCGCCTGCCCTTCCTGGCCGCGTCCATACCCTTCACGGTCTTCGGCATGATCCTCTTCCCCTATACCGCTTCCACCCTGTCCTGCGTCCTGGTGTTCGCCGTCTTCCATTTCGCGATGAACGTCAAGTACGACACCTATCCGTTTATCGCGTACGACATTGCGCGAAAACCTTACTGGGGGCGCGTTAATGGCCTGAACCTGGTTATGGGCGGTATCGCGATCTGGCTGGGGCAGATCTGGCTCATGCCGTTGATGGATGTGAAGGGCGACGCCGAGGTGTACCTGATGGCGGCCATCGTGCTGGCAGTGGCCTCGCTGGCAACGGTCATCTTCTCCAAGGAACCCCCGCTGCGCACCGAGACCCCGCCCGATTTCAACCCGGTCAAGGTGATCGGCCATATCATCCGCGTGGGCTTCTCGGACAAGCGGATCGTGCAGCTTTTCGTGGCCAACGCCCTGGTGTGCGGGTTCGGTGTGTCGGCGATGTACATCCCCCTGCAGGCCCAGGTGAACATGGGTATGAGCACGGGCGATATCGGCACCCAGATCTTGCAGTACGGCACGATCATCAACACCTGCCTGGTCTTCTTCGTGGGTTGGGCCATCGACAAGATCGGCTCCACCAAGGCGATCCTCGCTGGGTTCACGATGGGGCTCTTTGCCACCATCATCGCCTTCGACCCCACCTCTGCGCTGACAGTGTCCATCTTCTCGGCGGTGGCCTCGTTCTCGTCCGCGGTGCTGGGTGTGACCTTTACGCCCTCGCCGGCCATCGCCTTGGCCGTGGCCAATGTGCTGATTGTCATGACCACCACCCTGACCTACTGGGGCCAGCACGTGTTCACCGCGTCCTGGGTCCGGCGCGAGGATCTGGCCACCTTCGGCACCTGCAACGGGGCCGTCAATGTGCTGGTGAACACCATCGCGGTGCAGATCTCCGGCGTCCTCATCAAGCGGGTGTTCGGAGGGAATTACGGGGTGGGTTTCGTCGTCGGGGCGGTCATCTGCGCCATCGGGGTTCCGATGTACTTCTGGGTGGCCAGAACCCGCACGCGGGAACTGGCGCTGGAGGCGGCCAGCGCTCCGGCAGGCGCCGGCCCGACTCCGACTGCCGGGAGCTGAGCCACCCCCGGAGGTGCTGCCGGGGAACCGTGCCCCCCGGCCCTTCGGGTACCATGGCATCTCCCGCAAATGGACCCCGGGACGGGGCAACAAAAAAGACAGCCACTTACCTTGCGAAAGGTAGGTGGCTGTCTATGTTAGTGAAGAACTGGTGGCTCCTCCCAGAATCGAACTGGGGACACAAGGATTTTCAGTCCTCTGCTCTACCAACTGAGCTAAAGAGCCACCGAAAACCGGGATGAAATATAAGGCCTTAGCGCCGGATGTCAAGGAAAGGACCATGCCTGTAAACGCCATACCCTTCAAGATGCCCGCCCCGGTGGAAATCCCCGCCCATCTGGTTGCCATGCTGCGCCAGTTGCCACCCGAACAGGCGGTGCAGCGCGGCATGGAACTGTTGCTCCAGATCGAGGCCGCCGAGATCCTCATCTTCGACCAGGTGGACCCCGATGGCCGCCTGATGCTGGGCGGGGTGGCCTGCGCGGACGCCGTCGATGCCGCTGCGGTGCGGCAGGCGCTGGCTGCCGAGGCGCTCTACGGCCAACCCTTGTCGGACGCGAGTCTGGCAGGGCGAGCCCTGGCTCAGGGTAATGCCCTGCTGGTGATGGGGCAGACCCGGGCCGGCGAAGAGGGAGCCCTGCCGCCGCGCCTGCAGGAAGTGCTGCTGCAGCGGGGTGCCGGGGGCAATATCGGTTTCATCTATGTGCTGCCGCTGGGCGGGGGGGCGGAGCCGGCGCTGGGGGCGCTGACGCTGGTGCGGGGGGCCGCAGCCGGGCCGCTCAATCACGAGCAGCCCGGCCTGACCGAAGGTATGAGACAGGTGCTGGCGGGGATCCTGGCGGGTTGAGGCTCAGGCCGAGACCGGCTGAACCAAGCCTTTGGTGACCAGGTACTGCTCCAGTTCCTCGCCGCTGATGTCGGCGACCATCTCGCCGTTCACCTCGACACAGGGGGAAAGGGGCTGGCCGCTCTTCTGCACCATCTCGGCGTAAGTGGCGGGGTTGTTGATGATGTCCTTGTCCTCATAGGCAAGCTGGTGGCGGCGCAGTACCTCGCGCACGCCGTTGCTCCAGCCGCAGACGGGCTTGAGGTAGGCGACGATCATCGGGGTCTCGGACATGGCGGATTTCCTTGGTTTGGGGTGGTTGGATTGCCGAGAATATATGGACGTCCCTGCCCCTGTCAACGGGAGTGGTTGACGAAAACAGGCAACAATGCTAAATTGGGCACGCGCGCCCCAAGGCACACGCCCATCCCCCGGGCTACATCCCGTCAATAACTCCAGAGTGACCCCCATGAGCACCGAAGCTTTGCTGCATATCCAGGGCGGCGTGTGCCTGCAGGGCCAGGCCCGCGTGCAGGGCGCCAAAAACGCGGCTCTGCCCATGATCGCCGCCTCGGTCCTGGCTGCCGAGGGCCAGACCATCCTGCACCGCGTGCCGCCCGTCAAAGACGTGCTGGTGGCCCTCGAGGTCCTGCGCCGGCTGGGCGCCAAGGTCGAGTACGAACCCCGCGTGGGCACGGCGGTGATCGACGCCACCACCATCAACAACCCCCGGCTGCCCGCCGACCTGACCGGCAGGCTGCGCGCCTCCATCCTCTTCGTCGGCCCGCTCCTGGGGCGTTTCCGGCAGGCGCAGATCGAGGAAGTGGGCGGCTGCACCATCGGCCCGCGGCCCGTCGATTTTCACTACCGCGGTTTCGCCCGCCTCGGCGCCGCGGTCGAGGGCCTGCGCGGGGGCGGGTTCGACGTCAGCGCCCCGGATCTGCGCGGGGCGTTTATGTACTGCGACGTGCCCAGTCACACGGGCGTCGAGAATCTGGTGATGGCCGCCAGCCTGGCGCGGGGGGAGTCGCTCATCGAGAACGCCGCCTCGGACCCGGAGATCGAGGACTTTGCCCTGCTGATGGCCAAGATGGGGGCCAGGGTCGAGGGCGTCGGCACCCGCACGGTGCGTATCACCGGGGTCGAGAAATTACACGGCGCCGAACACACGGTGATGTACGACCGGCTCGACGCCGGCCTGCTGATGATGGCCGGGGCGATCACCGGCGGCGAGGTCGCCATCGAGGGGGTGCAACGCGACCACCTGCGCATCTTCGAGGCCAAACTGCAGCAGATGGGGGTCGAGATGGCGGAGGATGGCCCATGGCTCCGGGTCAGCCGGCCCGGCCCGCTCTCCCCGATCAACGTGGTCACCAATTTCCATCCGGGTTTCCCCACCGATCTGCAGCCCTGTATCACCGCCCTGGCCTGTGTTGCGCAGGGCGACAGCTATATCCGCGAAACCATCTTCGAGGACCGCTTCGGGCATATCAAGGTCCTGCGCAGTTTCGGGGCCAAACTCTCACCCGAAAAGGACCGGTTGGTGATCGTGCAGGGCCCGGCCAAACTGAAGGGCTGCAAGGTCAAGGCCCTCGACATCCGCGCCGGCGGGGCGGCGGTGCTGGCGGCGCTGGCAGCCGAAGGGACCAGCACCATCACCAACCTCTACCAGCTCGACCGCGGCCACGCCTTCCTCGAGGAGCGCCTCGTCGGTCTGGGAGCGCGCCTCGAACGGGTCTGATCCAGCGTCGAATCGCCGCAGGGGCAGTCGGGAGGATCTCTTGACTGCCCCTTTTCCGTGGCTACCTTACAGAGATTCACCCTCAGGGAGGTTATTATGCAGATCGATCCCGACAAGGTCTACCTCTACCAGGCCCGCATCGACAGGGACGAAGCCCCTTTCGCCCAGTACCGCAGCCTGGCGTACGCCGCCCTCAACGCCCTGGAACTGGAGCTGCCTTCCAGTGGCACGGTGCTGGTCAAGCCCAATGCCACGGTGCTTTTCCCACCCGAAAAACGGGTTATCACCCATCCCGGCTTCGTCGGCGGGGTGCTCGATGCCTTGATCGACCAGGGCGTGCCGCGCGAGCGCCTGCTGGTGGCCGAGGGACAGTCGGGGGAACAACCGCAGAACGGCCATACCTGGGAGGTCTCGGGGTACCAGGAGATGCTGGCCCAGCGCCGGCTGCCGCTGCGGGTGCTCAACGGGGTGGAGACCCGGCCGGTGCCCGTGCCCGGCGGGGTGGTCTACGATTCCTACCCCATCGCCCGCGAGGTGATGGAGTGCAGCTATTTCCTCAACCTGCCGCTGGCCAAGTGCCACAACCTGGGCTGCACCACCCTGTCGATCAAGAACCTGATGGGCATCCTCACCAGCCCGGTGCGGCACCTGTGCAACATTCAGGAGGTGGACCAGCCCTTCGCCGAGGGCATCTGGCGGTTGACCGAGAGTGGCCTGAGCCTCTTTGAGGACCGCTTCCTGCACAAACTCTGCGACCTGGTGGCCGCCCTGCGCAGTCTGAAGATGCCCCGCCTGAGTGTGGTGGACGGGTTGGTGGGCCGCGACGGCACCGCCTTCAACGAGGGGCGCAACTACCCGCTGGGTTGGGCGGTGTTGGGCCGGAACGAGGTGCACGTGGATGCAGTGGTGACCTACTTGATGGGCTTGGACCCGGTGGTCACGCCCTACCTGAAATTTGCCGCCGCCCGCGGCCTGGGCACCAACCGGGTGGAAGAGATCGAGGTGGTGGATTTGCTCAGCGGCCAGGCGCTGGACCCCGACGCCCTGCGGGCGCGGCGCTCGCCCAAGGTGCTCATGCCCGTTTCGCGCTACAGCAAGGGATACTACCGGCGTTTCCGCAGCGACGGTTCGGTGGTGCCCTGGCGCATCGACGAGGTGAACCAGCAGCGCCAGGCCGACGGCCAACCCCTGGTGCCGGTGACCGTGGATGGCGACTACCAGTGAGGTGCTGGCCATGAGCGAGGGCAAGACCCTGGCCCAGCACCAGCGCGAGGTGGACGAGTGGATCCGCACCGTGGGGGTGCGCTACTTCTCCGAATTGACCAACACCGCGGTGCTGATGGAGGAGGTGGGGGAGTTGGCCCGGCTGATGGCCCGCCAGTACGGGGATCAGAGCTTCAAGGCCGGCGAGCAGGCCGATCTGGGCATGGAGATGGCCGACGTGCTCTTTGTCCTGATCTGCCTGGCCAACCAGACCGGGGTGGACCTCGAAGAGGCCATGGCCCGCGCCATGGAGAAAAAGACCCGCCGGGACCGGCAGCGCCACGCCGACAATGCCAAGCTGCGATGAGCCGGACCACCTGGTGGTGGCTGCCGGCGCTGCTGTGGTGGGGCTGTCAGGTCTGGAAACCCACGGCCAGTACTGAGTACCAGCCCCAGGCTTTGCTGGTTGGACCCCTGACCATCGGTGTCTGGTTGCCGGCCGGCCTGGACGAGTTCCGCTTCGGCCCGGCCGACCAGGCCCTGCTCCAGGACCTGGGCCTCAACACCCTCGAATGGGTGCAGCGAGCCCAGCGCGATTCGGCCACTGCCGAGGAGCTGGTGATGGGCTTCTGCAACCGCGCCGGCCTGCACTTGCCCGTGTACTACGAACCCCCCGGTTATACCCCGTACGATAAATTGCGCAACTGGGCCACCCGCGCCGAAGTGGACACCGCCTTTGCCGGGCAGGTGCGGCAGCGGGTCGGGGCGCTGCGGCAGCACTGGACGGGGTCGGCCGGATTCTGGGCCTACCTGGTGGGCCACGAGGACTACGACCCGCGCTATTACCCGGCCCTGCAGGCGGTGCTGGAGGTGCTGCGGCAGGAGGACAACACCCGGCCGGCGGTGGCCGTGGGACGCCTAGACCACTTCCGGCACCCGGCGGATTTCCTCGCCGCCTTCTTTCCCGCCGCAGGCCCGGCCAATATCTTCCAGCACGAGCATTATGTGTTCCGCACCGGCGTCGGCGCTGGTGGGGCCCCGGTGCAGCAGGTCCTGGACCAACTGGCTAGGAGTTACGACCTGGTGGCCCAGAGGCTGCAGGGCCGCAACGGCCGCTGGCAGGCCATCATCCAGGCCCACGCCGAATGGCGGGACGGCGAGGCCTATTACCGGCAGCCCACCGCAGGTGAACTGCGGGTGCAGGCGGGCATGGCGCTGGCGCGGGGGGCATCGGGGATTGTGTACTTCCTCTACAGCTCCGGGGTGGAGGAGATCCTCGACGAGGCAGGGCAGGTACGGGCCCGCTGGACCTACCAGGGCCTGGTTGACGCGCAAGGGCAGCCAGGTCCTGCGTACGCGGCCGTCCGCCAGCTCAACCAGGCGTTGCGCCAGGCCGGCCAGGTGCTGGAGGCGTTGCATTTCCACGGGGCTTACCCCTCGGCCCAGTTGCGCGGCCAGGCCCTGGTGCGCCGGGCGGATGCCGACCTCGAGTTCGGGATCTTCGGTGATGGCCGCGAGGCCACCCACGTGCTGGTCGTCAACCGCCGGCCCGACCAGGCCCGCCGCCTGCAGTTGGAACTCCGCCCCGGGCTAGTGCGCGACGCGCTGGCCGATACCCTGATGGGGGCTGGGCTCGGGCCGCTGGAACTCGAGATGGCCGCGGGTGCTTTCCGCCTGCTCGACCTGCGTCAGGACCTACCCTGACCGGCAACTCACCCTATACAAAAGAGGACAGCATGGGAAAACTCAGCGGCAAGGTCGCCCTGGTCACCGGCGCCAATCAGGGCATCGGCAAAGGCATCGCCCGCGGTCTGGGCAAGGAGGGGGCGAAGGTGGTGATTTCGGCCCGCAACGCCGCCAAACTGGAGGAGGTGGCCGCCGAGTTCGGGCGCGAGGGCATCGAGGCGCTGGCCGTGCCGGCGGACGTGGGGGATGAGTCGCTGGTGGAGGCGCTCTTCGCTAAGACCAAGGCGTACTACGGTCGGCTGGACGTGCTGTTCAACAACGCCGGTGCCTTCGACGGCGGGCCGGTGGAGTCGCTCAGCCTGGAGGCCTGGAACCGGGTGATGGCCGCCTGTCTGACCGGGGCTTTCCTCTGCACCCGCGAGGCTTTCAAGATCATGAAACCCCAAGGCGGGGGGCGCATCATCAATATCGGCAGCATCTCCGCCCAGCGGGCCCGCATGCACTCGGCGCCCTATACGGCGGTGAAACACGGGATCTGGGGCCTGACCCAGGCCACGGCCCTCGAGGGCCGCGAACACGGCATCGTGGTCAGTTGCCTGCACCCGGGCAATGTGCTGGTGGAACGGCGGCAGCAGGAGAAACTGGGCGGCATGAAGGAGGACCCGGGCGAACCGATGATGAGTGTGGAGGAACTCGCCGAGGTGGCGGTATTGATGGCCACCCTGCCGGGCCACGTGAACGTCTTCGAAGCCATCGTGCTGCCCACCACCCAGACCTATATCGGGCGCGGATGAAGACCGAACACCACACCGTCCTCATCGTCGGCGGCGGGCCGGCCGGCCTGGCCCTGGCCGTGGTCCTGGGAGGCTGGCATCCCTACTACCGGGGCAGCCGGATGTTCAGCGAGCGCTACGCCCAACTGGCCGCGTACCTGGGCCCGCACCAGGGCAGCCTGTTGGGCCTGGACTTCGCGGCACTGGTCAATGCGGGGGTGGCCCCGGCCGACCTGTTCCGCCTGCTGCACCACCCGCGGCAGAAATTCGAGGAGCTGGCCCAGGTGGCGATGGAGTTCCGGCAGGGGGAACCCCTCGACTACCTGCTGCTGAGCCAGGAGCCGGTAGGTGGGCTCTGGAACAAGGCGCCGCGCAATCTGCTCACCCTGTCGCCGGGGCAGTGGATGGAATTCGCCTTCTACCCGCTGGCCCAGTACGCCCAAGAGCAGGGCTTGGACTTGGATGTCAACGAGCTGATCTGCAAGACGGACCTGATCGAGTACTACCACCGGGTGCCGGCCCGTTTCGGCCAGGAGGAGCACCTGCGCACCGGGGAAAAGGTGACCCGTATCGAGCCCCACGAGCGCGGCTTCCTGTTGACCAGCACGGCGCTGGCCAGCGGCGACACCCGGCAGTACACCTGCAAGTACCTGATCTACGCCGCCGGCCAGCGCTGCCAGCTGCGCCGCCTCGGGGTGGAGGGGGAGGATCTGCCCTTTGTCACCAACCAGTACGACAGCCCGCTCGACTGCCCGCGGCACCGGGTGATGGTAGTGGGCGGGGGACGCTCGGCCGATTGGGCAGCCACCGAGTTACACGACGCCGGCCGTCAGGTCTGCTACGTGATGCGGCAGTCGCCCGAGCAGCACTGGCAGCTGATCGGCGACAGCCGGCACGGGCTGCCCTACTATACCCGTATTGCCGAGATCCTCGAAGGCAAGTCCCCGCGCTTGGAGGCGCTCTACCGCACGCGGGTGAAACGGATAGGCGGGGACGGCCGGGTCTGGCTCAGCGCCGGGGGGGAGGAGCGGGTGGTGCAGGTGGATCACGTGGTCAAGGAGATCGGCGGCATCGCCGACTACTCCTTGTTCACCGGTTTCCCGGCCGAGCTGCAGTTAGAGGAGAAATACGACAACTACCGCTTCCAGGTGCACCAGGTGCGCACCCACCCGCACAACTACGAGTCGGTGGACATCCCCAATCTCTACGCGGGCGGGTACCTGGCCGCCGGCATCGGGCTGGTGGTGATCGCCATGCACGGCACTACCTACGCCATCGCCGGCGACCTCCTCCACAAAGAAGGCCGTCTCTAATCTAGAGACCCTTACTCCAGGGTCTTGAAGAAGATCGCCAGCAGGAAGCCGACCAGGGTGGACAGGCCGGTGACGGCGCCGCCCTTGTGGTAGGCCTCGGGCAACATGGTCTCGGCCACCATGGTGAGCATGGCCCCGGCGGCGACCCCCTCGATCAGGGCGAAAAGGTAGGGCGGGGCCTCGGCGAAGAGCAGATTCCCCAGGAAGGCGCCGGCCCCGGACACCAGCATCAGCGAGGTCCACATCCACAGGATCTTGGCCAAGGGATGGTGCTGCTCGCGCATGCCGGCCGAGCTGGAAAGCGCCTCGGGGAAGTTGGAGAGGAAGATGCCGGCGATCAGCGAGGTGCTTACCGAGGCGTGCAACATGCTGGCGCCCAGGACCAGCGATTCGGGGATGCCGTCCAGCAGCGCCCCCAGCCAGATCGCCATCGGCGCTCCGTTGTGCACCACCGCCGCTTCCTTGATGTCGGTGGCGGTGAGGATGACGTGGCGCTCGTCGAGGTGGTGCAGCGCCCGCTCCTGCCAGGCGGCGGCCCTTTCGGGGTCGATGGTGTGCTGCCGCTGCATGTCGGCCAGCCGGTCGGCCACCAGCACCTTGACCGCCGCCGCCAGGTGGGGCGAGGTCTCGAGCACCCGGTCGAAATCCTCCTTGAGGATCAGCCAGATCTTCAGATCGGTGGCTGCCAGGGCCATGGCCGAACGCGGTTCGCCCGTCAGCAAGGCCATCTCGCCGACCACCTCGTTTTCCCCCAGGGTCGCCACGATGCGGCCCCCGCCGCGCACATCGACAATCTCCACCTGACCCCGTTCGACGATGATCAGGCTGTCGCCCGGCTCCCCCTGGCGGAACAGGGTGGTGCCCTTGCGGTACGAGCGCCGGGTGACAAAGGGCAGGATGGCGCGCACCTCCTCGGGGGGCAGCTGCTGCAGGAGGGGCACCTGGCTCAGTTTGCGGGCCAGTTGTTTGAAGGTCTGGAGTTTTTGTTTGCGGAGGTGGGCAAAGGTGGTGGCGGTCTTGCGCAGGAAACCGCCGTGATCGTTGACCACCTGGTTGAGCAGTTCGAAGATCAACCCGCCCAGCAGGCAGCCGACGGCCAGGGTGTAGAACTCCCCCTTGTGCAGCTGTTCGCTGACCAGGTCGAGGGTGAGGGCCGCCAGCAGCGCCCCGGCCCCCAGGGCGGTGATCGCCGCCACGGTCCGCTCCTTGAACCGCCACAGGCCGGCGGCGATCGACCCCAGGGGCAGGGCGACGCCGGCGACCAAGCCGTAGAGGAGCGCCAGTACTGCGGGACTGTCCATCGCTGGACCTCCTCTCAGCTAGCGAGGGCTTGCTCCACGGCGGCGGTGATCTCGGGGCCGTCGGGCAGGGCGGCGCTGCGAAAACGGCGCAGCAGACGGCCGTCCTTGCCGACGAGGGCCTTCTCGAAGTTCCATTCGATGTCGCCGGTGAAGTCCGGGTTGGCCGCCGAGGTCAGGTAAGCGAAGAGCGGGTGCTGGTCGGCGCCTTTCACCGAGACCTTGGCGAACATGGGGAAGGCGACGCCGAATTTGGTGCTGCAGAACTGGGCGACCTCGGCATTGGTGCCCGGCTCCTGCGCCCCGAAGTTGTTGGCCGGGAAACCAAGCACCAGGAGCCCCCGGCTGGCATAACGCTCGTGCAGGGCGACGAGATTCTGGTACTGCTTGGTATAGCCGCACTGCGAGGCCACGTTGACCACCAGCAGCACCTTGCCCTGGAGGCTACTGAGGGCAAGGGGTTTGCCGGTGATGTCGTCGAGGGTGAAGTCGTGGGCGCTGGCCATGGGTGAACTCCTTGCGTGGATGGATGGGGGAGGGTCTAGGGAAGGGCCCGACCCTCCCCGCCACAAGATAGCGCTGCCGCCCGGCGGGGGGAAGAGCCCTCAGCCCTCCACCTTGGGCGGCCCGGTATAACCGATGCTCGCCCAGCCGGCCACGTCGCCCCCCCGCAGCCGATACGGGTGCGGATAGATCAATTGGGAGCGGTCCTCGAGGGGCAGGTGGATACGGCGGTTGCCTTCGCGAGCCGAGCGTTTGAGGGCGATGGCGATCTCCAGGGCCTGGCGGTAGTCGTGGCCGCTGCACTGAGCCTCGCCGCCCCGGTCGTGGGCGCGCAAGAGGCGCTCGATCACCGGCAGGAAGAGGTCGCCAGGCTCGGGGGCGTGCAGGAATTCGGGGTACACCGGCGCCGAGTCGGGGCCGAGGCCCTGGATCAGCACCGGGCACGGCGGCGAGAGCCAGACCTGGCCGGCCTCACCCTCGACCCACACCCGGCAGCGGACCTCGCGGGGCTGGGGGATGTGGCAGACCAACCCGCCGGCCAGTCCGAGCCGGCCGTACGCCGGGCAATCCACGTCCCTCTCGTCGCCGCCGGGGGGCACCTTCCAGCCCGGAGCCGGCGGCAGTTCCCACCCCTCCACCCACTCCACTTCGCGGCCGGTCAGGGCCCGCAGCATGGTCAACTGCACGCAGCCACCCCCCGAGACCTCGTTGGGCAGGCCACCGGGGATGGAGGCGGCTTTCAGCGCGCCGATGTTGCCGGCCTGCACCCAGGCGGCGGTGTCGAGCAGGGCATGCACCTCCCAGTGGGCGGTGCCGCAGGCCAGGGCGGTGCCGTGCTGGCGGCAGGTATCGACCATGGCGTCGGCCTCGGCCAGGCTGACGGCGATGGGTTTCTCGCAGGAAACCGCCTTGACCCCGGCCCGGGCGCAGGCCATCACCGCCGCTGGGTTGGCGGCCACCGGCAGGATGACGGAGACCACATCGGGCACTTCGCGGGCCAACAGGTCCTCCAGGTCGTCGAATACCGTGGTGATGCCATAGTGGTCGGCGAACTCCTGGCGGCGGTCTTTGGCGCGGTCGACCAGGGCGACGATCTGGCAATCGGGATGGGCGGCATAGGCGCGCAGGTAGTTCCGGCCCCAGGTGCCGGCTCCGCCCACCACGGCGACGCGGTATTTCTTGCTCATCGGGTCCTCCACGAAAGACGGGGCGCAAAACCCAGCAAGCGGCGGGCCTTGGCGCAGGTGACGAAGGGGGTGGTGGCTTCCAGGTGTTGGTACAGCAACTCGGCTTGCGGGTAGTAGCGGGCGATGACCTCGGCGGTGGGATCGGCGTGGCCCGAGTCCTCGGCGCCGACCAGGAAAACCTCGTGGCGGAGGTGGGTCGCCTGCAGCGCGGCCTCAGCCAAGGGGGCAAAGTCGCGGATATCGAAATAGGTGTAGATGCCCACCTCGCCCTCGCGTTGCCGGCAGGGCAGGCGCTGGTAGCGCGGGCCGGGGGCCACGGCGGTGGTCAGGCGGAAGCAGTGGGTGCGCATGCCGCAGCGTTCGGTGAAGGTGCGGCACAACTCCTCGCCCAGGCGTTTGCTCAGGCCATAGGGCATATTGGCGAGGACCGGGTGGTCCTCGTCGATGGGGAAGTACCGGGGATCGACGTTCTGCCCGAAGCCGTAGGCCATGATGCTGGAGGCGAAAAGCAGACACTGAGCCCCGGCCTCCACCGCCAGTTCGAGGGCGTTGTAGGTGCCCTGCATGTTGATGCGAAAGACCTCGTGCAGGGGCGGCAGGTCGTAGGGGAGGGCGGCCAGGTGGATCACGCCTTCGGCCCCTGCGAGGGCGGTGGCCAGGGCCTGGCGGTCCTCCATGTCCCCCTGCACGAAGCGCACCCCGGCAGGCAGGGAAGCGGGAGGGTTGCGGTCGTAGCCGGTGAGTTGGTGCCGCTGGTGCAACTCGGCGATCAACACCCCGCCGATGAGGCCGCTGCTGCCGGTGATGGTGATACGCATGGGTCGCTCTCTCGCTGGGAGGTGGCCGAGTGGAGAAGACAGGCGGCAGAAAATAGCCGCCGGCCACCACCTGGGCAAGGGCCCCGCCAGTTAGCCCATTGCCCGGCGACCCAGTTCCGCCAAGCCGCCATCGAACACCTCCAGCGCAAAATCCACGTCCTGGCGGGTGACACACAGCGGGGGTTTGAGGCGCAGGACGTTGCCGTGCAGGCCGCCCTTGCCGGTGAGCACCCCCTGCTGCCGGGCATACTCCCACAGCCAGGCGGTCTGGGCGGGGGCCGGTTCCTTGGTGCCCCGGTCGAGCACCAACTCCAGACCCAGCATCAACCCGCGGCCCCGCACGTCGCCGACGAGGGGGTGTTTGGCCCGGAGCTGTTCCAGACCGGCTTTGAAGTGCCCGCCCACCACCCGCGCGTTTTCCTGCAGCCCCTCCTCCTCGATCACCTCCAGGACCGCCAGGCCCTGGGCCATGCTCACCGGATTGCCGCCAAAGGTGTTGAAGTGCAGGCGCTGGGCCAGGGTCTGGGCGATCTCGCGGCGGGTGACCACCGCGGCCAGGGGCGCGCCGTTGCCGATGCCCTTGGCCATGGTGACGATATCGGGCACGACGCCAAAATTCTCAAAACCCCAATAGTGATCCCCGGTGCGGCCGAAGCCAGTCTGCACCTCGTCGGCGATACAGAGGCCCCCGTGCCGCCGCACCACCTCGTAGGCCAGCCGGTAGTAGTCGGGCGGGGCGGAGGTGGTCCCGCCCACCCCCTGAATGGGTTCGGCGATGAAGGCGGCGATGCGGCCAGGGGTGGAGTAACGGATGGTCTGTTCCAGGTCGGCGGCCGAGAGGCGGGCAATCTCTGCCGGGCTGCCGGCAAAGGGGCTGCGGTACGGGTCGGGGCAGACGCTGTGGTGTACGCCGGCGCCCTGGGGCAGGGGGTACTTCCACGTATGCAGGGCGGTGACGCCCATCATGCTGGAGATGCCGCCGTGGTACCCGTTGCGCAGGGCGACGACATCGTGGTGCCCGGTGTAGAGCCGGGCCATGGTCAAGGCCAGGTCGTTGGCCTCGCTGCCGCTGTTGGTGAAGTAGGCGACCTCGAGTTCGGGGGGCAGTTTGGCGGTCAACTGACGGGCGAATTCCCCGAACAAAGGGTGCAGGTAGATGGTGGTGGTGTGCTGCAGCCGCCCGAGCTGCTCGCAGGCCCGCGCTACCACGCGCGGGTGCGAGTGGCCGCAGGACACGGTGACGATACCGGCGAAGAGATCCAGGTACCGGCGCCCGGTTTCGTCGAAGAGGTACTGCAGGTGGCCCTCGACGATCATCAGGGGTTCCTGGTAGTAGGTGAAGATCGCCGGATTGCAGTGGTGTTGCCGCAGGGCCAGCACCTCGGTTTTGCTCGGGCCGGTGTACGGGGAGGGCACGTGGGTGCAGGGGGGCAGTTGGGGTTGCATGGTTTGCTCCGCAGTGGAAGGAGGACTAGATTCTGTGCTTGGGTCTGGTAGAATAGCCGCGATCACGGACGCGGTCCACATCGAGAGGAGGACCCCATGCGCTTGCAGGGAAAAATCGCCATTGTCACCGGTGGTGGCCAGGGTATCGGCCGGGCCACGGCGAGGCTCTTCGCCCGCGAAGGAGCCAAGGTGGCCATCGCCTCGCGCACCGAGGCCAAGCTGGAGCAGGTCAAGAAGGAGATCGAAGCCGAGGGCGGCCAGGTCCTGGCCGTGCCCACGGACGTCGCCAAATCCGAGCAGGTCAAGGAGCTGGTGGCCGCTACCCAGGACCGTTTCGGCGGCCTGGACATCCTGGTCAACAACGCCGGCATCGGGTTGCGCCTGCCGGTGGACGAGGTAGAGACGGCCGACTACGACCGGGTGATGGACACCAATCTGCGCGGCATGTACCATGGGTGCCACTTTGCCGTGCCCCTGCTCAAGGCGCGGGGCGGCGGGTCCATCATCAATGTCTCCTCGGTGCACGGGGTGGACGGCAGCCCGCTCAACACCGTCTACGCCGCCACCAAGGGCGGCATCATCGGCTGCACCCGGTCCCTGGCCGCCGAACTGGCGCCCCATCGCATCCGCGTGAATACCGTCAGTCCGGGAGCCATCTGGTTGGAGATGTACGAGGAGAGCATCCTAAAACAGGTGAAGGCCGAACACCAGGCCGAGTTCCTCGAGCGCTTCGGCGAGGTGATGCGGGACAACCACAAGTACTTCCAGGCGCTCGAGATGGTGGGCATGCCCGAGGACATCGCCTACTGCGCCCTGTACCTGGCTGCCGAGGAGTCCCGTTTCGTGACCGGGCAGAACATCGTGGTGGACGGCGGCCTCACCACCTACCTGAGTCCCTATGCCCCGGTGGGATCGCGGCAGAAGATGGAGGAGGCCGGCGCCCCGATGCGGGCGTGGATGGAGGCGCACAAGGCCGGCTGAGGGTCAGCCCCAGCCGGGCCGGGCCTCTCCCCGGTCTCCGACCCGGGGAGAGGCTGTTTGTCGATCAGGCGTTGCGGCCGTACACCATCTGGATCAGGGCCTTGATATAGCCGTTGGCATAGGCCCGGCCGGCCCAATGGCCGCTGGGGTGGGGGATGCCGGGGGTGTGGTCCATCATAAAGGCGCCCCGGTACCCGGCGTCCCGGTAGGTCTGCATCGCGGCGATCATGTCCGTCTGGCCTTCGTCGATGAAGACCTCCTGGAAGTTGTAGGCGCCGCCGCGGATATTGCGGAAGTGCACAAAGACGATCTTGTCGCGTTCGGCCATATAGCGGATGGCGCGGAAAACATCCTCACCCATCTCCGAGACGCAGCCCTGGCAGAAGAGCATGCCGTTGCTGGGGCTGGGGGCCAGGTCGAAGATGCGCTGGTAATTGGGGATGCTGGTGACGATGCGGGCCGCCCCGCCCAGGGGCTCGGGGATGGGCGGATCGTCCGGGTGCAGGGCGACCCGCACCCCGGCCTCCTCGGCGACGGGCATCACCCGTTTGACGAACCACTCGATGCTCTCCCAGATCTGTGCCTCGCTGATCTCCTGGCCCGGATAGGAGGGCGGGTCCTTCATCAGTTCGTCATAGACGAAGGTGCTGTACTCGGCGGTGCCGCGCCCCTTGGCCGAGGGGGTGCGGACGTGGTTGATGGCAAAGAAGGTGGTGGCCGTGGTGGGCACCCCGGCTTTGCCGATGGCCCGCAGCACGGTGAGCCAGTTCTCGAGCTGTTTCTCGCGCCCCGGGCGGCCATAGACGATCTGGTCGCGAGGCAGGCCACCCGAATGCAGGGTGTAGAGCTGGAGACCGTGGTTCTCCACCATGCGTTTCAACTGCCGGAACTCCTCGGTGCGGTCGGTGCCATCGGCCAGGGCGGCGGGCACGTGCACCATCAGGTAATCCACCCCGATGGCCTTGTAGAAGTTCAGGTTCTCGGAATTGACCTCCTGCCAGCTCAGATAATCCATCAGTTTCACGGCGTTACTCCTCGCTTGAAGGGGTGGGGAAAAAAGGCGTATATATAGGAAAACCATGACACGGAGCTGGGTACATGCTGGGTTTTTTCCGGTCGCCTAAAAAAGAGGTGGACACCTTCGATCCTGCGGAAGCGGCAGCGCGGCTGGCCGAAATGAACCCGGCTTCGGCCCAGATCCTGTTGCAGGCAGGGAACGAGGGGGCGAAGTCCACCGATCTGGGCAAGACCTTCTTCCTCAGGCGAGGCCGGCAACTCTACCACGACGGGCAGTGTTTCTACATCACCACCCCCGACGCACTCAAGGCCGAAGAGCAGCCCCTGCTGACCGGGGGCAAAGCCACAGTGCTGCTGCAGTTCCTCCACCAGCAGGCGCCGGTCAAGCTCGAGTGCCAGGTGCTGGGTCATTTCCGTCTCCTGCCCGAACTGGTCGAAACCCTCGACTTCAAGGTCAAAGCCGCGTTCAAGCTGCAGCCCCTGGGCCCCTTGAACCGCGAGGAAAGGCGCAAACACCTGCGGTACGTGCTCAAAAATCACGGCGATTCGCGGGTATCGCTTACCTCGTATGTGCAGTTCGATGTTTTTGTGCAGAACACCCAGCGCCAGTTTCCCAAGGCCGGCGCCCTGCCCGCCGAACTGGCGGACCTGCGGCCCGTGCCACTGGCGCCGGCGACGGGCAAGCTGCCGGAGGCCCGGCCCGCCATCGAGGTGTTCCGCGCCCTGATGCAGGAGAAAGCGCCACCGGACCGCCTGGTGACGGTGGCCAAGGTGGCCAAAAAGGACCTGCGGCAGATACAGAGTGGCACGGAGGAGATGCTGCAACTGGGCCCCAGTACCGTGCTGGGCCTTGAGCGCGATCTGCAGCGCAATATCCTTTACCTCAAGAAATCCGCCAAAGCCGACCTGGCCAACAAAGACAACCCCTACAACCTGCACCCAGGGGAAAGGGTGGTGCTCTATTTTCCCGCCCATGGCGGGTACTGGCAGGTCCGCTGCGAGGTGCTGGAAACCCAGATCCAGAACGACGTGCTCCGCCCCCTCGGGCCACTGATGGGGGAGGAAGGCCTCAAGCTGGAGCTGGTCGACTACAGCGTGGGCGGCTTGCGGGTGGAGGGTCAGGCCGCTCTGCTCAAGGGGTTGCTGGGACCTGCGAGCCCTGCGGAGCAGAAGGAAGGAACCCCGTACGAGGGACCGGGTTGGGACCGGGCCTTCGCCGCCCTGGGCCGGCCCATGCTCCATCTGAATCTCTATCCCCGCCTGCGTTTCCCCGAAGAACTCAAACAGTTCCAGCCTGAGTTGCCTTTCAAGATTCCCTTCGTCGCCCAGGTGGTGCAGACCCACGTGCGGGAACGGGCCGGCAAACGCCTGCTCCAGCACGGGCTGCGCCTGGTCTACGAGCTACAGGCTGCGGCGCTGGACCCGGGCGAGTTGGAGCGCTGGAAACTGATACGCGGGGCCCGCGACAATCCGCACTTCGCCCAGATCAGCGCCAAGCTGAACCAGTTGCGCGGGCACCTCGAATACCAGGCCTCGCGCCGGCCCCCGGCCAGCGGCCGTCCCTAGGTTCGCCGCTGGGCGGCCCACAGGGTGTTGTAGAGCAACATGGTGATGGTCATCGGGCCCACGCCTCCGGGCACTGGGGTGATGGCGCTGGCCTTCTCCTTCACGGCGGCAAAATCCACGTCGCCCACCAGGCGGTAGCCCTGCTTGCGCGAGGCGTCCTCCACCCGGTTGACCCCCACATCGATCACCACCGCTCCCTCGCGCACCATGTCGGCGGTCACGGCGTTGGGTTTGCCCGCCGCCACTACCAGAATCTCGGCTTGGCGGGTGAAATAGCCGATATCCGGGGTGCCGGTATGGCAGACGGTGACCGTGGCGTTGGCGCCCTCGCGTTTCTGTAGCAGGATATTGGCGAGGGGCCGGCCCACCAGGGAACTGCGGCCCACCACCACCACGTGTTTTCCGCCTACCGGGATTTGGGAGCGCACCAGCATCTGCTGCACGCCGTACGGGGTGCAGGGCAGGAAACCCTCCTCCTGGCGCAGGAGGCGGCCCAGGTTCACCGGGTGCAGTCCGTCCACGTCCTTGTCGGGGTGGATGGCGTTGATGATGGCGCTCTCGCTGATGTGGCCGGGCAGGGGCAGCTGCACCAGGATGCCGTGGATGGCGGGGTCCTGGTTGAGGCCGGCGATGACCTCGGCCAACTTGGCCTGGCTGAAGTCGGCGGGGAAACGGTGTTCCACCGAATGGATGCCCACCTCCTCGGCGGCCTTGCGCTTGCCGCGCACATAGGAGACCGAAGCCGGGTTGTCGCCCACCAGGACCACGGCGAGGCCGGGCACCGGCCGGCCGGCCTGGCGTAACTGATCGATCTGGGCCTTCATCTCCCCGCGCATGGCGGCGGCCACTTCGTTGCCGTCGATAATTCTCGCACTCATATCGTTCCTATTTGGGTTGCAGGTAGTCTCTGCCCATCACCGGCCGCAGGGCCCCGGGCACCTTCACCACCCCGTCCTGCTGCTGGTAGTTCTCGACGATGGCGATGAGCATGCGGCCCATGGCGCAGCCGGTGTCGTTGACGGTGTGGCAGAAGCGGGTGCCGCCCTGGGCCGCCTTGTAGCGGATCTCGAGGCGACGGGCCTGGTAGTCGGTGGTGTTGGTGTCGGTCATCACCTCCATGTATTCGCGGGAGGCGGGCATCCACACCTCGACGTCGCGCTGGCGGTGGCTGGCCAGGTACCCGGCATCGCCGGTGCATTTGTCGACGATGCGATAGGGCAGTTCGAGCGCCTGGATCAGCCACTCGTTGATGCCGCCGAACTCCTCATACATGGCCTCGGACTGCTCCGGGGTGCACACCGAGTTCATCTCCAGCTTGTCGAACTGGTGCACCCGTTTGATGCCCTTGACATCCTTGCCCCAGGAGCCGGCCTCGGAGCGGAAGCAGGGGGTATAGGCAAAGAGGCGCAGGGGTAATTCGTCCTCGCGCAGGGTGCGGCCGGCGAAACAGCTGAAGTTGGCCGGCTCCGAGGAGCCCACCAGGAAGAGTTGGGTCTGGTCCTCGACGTTGTCGCTCTGGATGGCGTAGACCTGGGCGCGGCCCTCGGGGAAATGGGAGGTGCCGTACAGGGCCGGCTCCCGCACCAGCAGGGGGGGAATGAGCATCTCGTACCCGCGCCGCAGCAACTCGCCGATGAGCAACTGGGACAGGGCGTGCTGCATTAGGGCCAGGTCGCCGCGGATATAGGTGAAACGCGAACCCGAGACCTTGCCGGCCTGCTGGGTGTCGATGCCCAGCCGGGCGCCCAGATCGGCGTGCACCTGGGGGGTGAAGTTGCCGCTGTCGGCGTGGCAGGGGAAGGCGGGAATCTGGGCGGCGCTGTGGCCCAGATGCCCGGCGTCCAGGTAGCCTTTGCCTGGGATCCAGGCCTTCTCCTCCGGGTTGTCCTCCTCGCCGGCCCCGCGCGGCATCTCGGGGTGGGGCCAGTTGGGCATCCAGTCGAGGATGGCCTGCCATTCGGCGCTGAGCTGGTCCATCTCCTGTTCGAGCGCCCGGCTTTGTTCGCGCAGTTTCTGGCCTTTTTGCCGGGCGGCCTCGGGGTCGGTGCGGCCCAGGCGCGACAACTCCTTCTTGGCGGTGTTGAGACTGTCGATGCTGGCCTGCAGTTCGCGGCGGCGCTCATCCAGTTGCAGCCAGCGGTCGAGGTCGGCCTTCTGGGGATCGACCTTGCGCAGGCGGATGGCCTGGCGCATGGCTTCGGGATCGGTGCGGAGCAGTTTGACGTCGATCATGGGTCGCTCTCTGGTGTTTTTTTGTTGGGCAGGGCGGCTATTTCCCCTTCAGCTGATAGGCGACAGCGTAGGCGCATTTGTGGGTGCCGGAATTATTGGGCTCGGAGCGGTGCCAGGTGTAGTTGGTGAAGAAGGCGGTATCTCCTGGTTCCATGGCCAGCAGCTGCTCCCCGGCGAAATCCACCTCCGTCAGCGGGATGCGCCAGCGGGTGAAGGCCTGGCCGGTCTTGGCGCTGTGGAAGGTGGGGGTATCGTAGTAGGCCTCGTGCGGGCTGAGTTCCCAGCCCTGGTGGCTGCCCGGCATGATCGCCAGGGCGCTGGCCTCGACGCCCACCTTGTCGAGGGCGATCCAGGCGTTGCAGCCCTTCTCCGGGGCGATCTTCCAGTAATAGGAGTCCTGGTGGTAGAAGGACTGGCCGCTGATCTGGGGCCCTTTGATGAGCGCCTGGTCGGTGTACAGCTCGACCGGCCCGCCCAGCAACTGACCCATGGCCTGCGCCAGCCGGGGGTGCTCGGCGATGTCGCGGAAGACCTGCTCGCAGCGGGCGGGCCGCTGCACCCCGATGGGCACCGGCCCGCCCTTGCTGTTGCGGAAGCGGGTCGGGTCGAGGATCTGGAAATGATCCGGTGGCCAGCTGTGTCCGCCTTCGAGCAGGTCCATCAGGCGCATGCGGATCCGGAGCAGATCGGCGGTGGGGATCAGGCTGCGCGCCACGGTGAATCCCTGCTGGCGGTACTGGTCGACATCGATGTCCATCACGGCTCTTTCTGGGCTGGCTGGTAGGCGGTGCACTCGACCTCGATCAAGAGCCCGGGCCAGAGGCCGGACTGATGGGTGATACGAGTCGGTTTGGGTTCCCAGGCGAAGATCTGGGCATAGGTGTCGCTGAAAGCCTGGAAGTCCTGGATATCCTTCAGATGGACCGAGACCCGGCACACCTGGCGCAGGCCGGCCCCGGCATGGCCGAGGATGCGGTCGATCTTGGCGAAGACAAAACGGGTCTGCGCCTCGATGGTCTGGCCCACCAACTGGCCGGTGGTCTCGTCCTCGGCGCCGATGCCGGCGACAAAGATAAAATCGCCGGCGCGCACGGCTTCGGAATAGGGCCATCCCTGGTGAGAGGCGTTGCCGGTCCGGATCTCCTCGAAGCTGCTCATCCTCCTCCTCCCTGCAAATGTAGGTCGAACCAGGCCAGGGCCTCGGCCTGGATCTGGGCGTCGTAGCAGTGGGGCTTGGGCGGATTATAGTGTCCGCAATAGTCGGGACAACCCGCCCAGGCGTACCCCGCGCGGATCTGGCGGGCGGCGTCCTGCTGGGCCTCGGGCGGGAACAACTCGTCCTCGCTGCCGCTGACCACCAGATGCCTGCCCGGCGCGGCCATGATGGTCAGGTCGGGGATATCGAGGCGATCCCAGACCCCGGGCAGCAGGCAGAAGGTGCCGATGGCGCCGGCCACATTGTACACCTGCTGGTAGTTGCCGGTGGTCATCCAGCCCACACTCACCGAGGCCCGCACCCGGTCGTCGAGGGCGGCGAGTATATTGGTGCGCCAGCCCCCGCCCGAGAGCCCGGTGCAGCCGAGGCGCTCCGGGTCCACCTCGGGCCGGCTGCGCAGAAAATCGACGCAGCCGCGGTCGTCCCAGTAGTTGATGCCCGCCCAGGTGGTGCCGGCCCAGTTGAGCTGCCGCACCCCCAGGTAGAGTTGCTCGCGGACCAGGGTGTCGAGGGCCTGGTACTCGGTGTCGCCGAGGGTGAAGGGATCATACGCCGCCGGAATGGCGCCCAGCCCCCGCGGTGCCCGCGACCCGAAGTGGTGCGCGTCGATGACGATGACCGCATACCCTCGGCGCGCGAATTCCTCGGCCAGGTACCTGCCGCTGTAGTAGGTCTGCCGGTGGGCCGCCAGCAGGGCATGGTCGCGGCCGGTATCGACGATGCGGTCCTTGCCGAAGAGCATGGGCCCGCCCCAGGCGTGGAAGACCACCAGGCCCGGCACCGGATAGGACACCCCGGTGGGCAGCAGGAAATAGCCTTCGACCCGGCTCCAGGGGGCGGTGTTGAACTCCACCCGTTCGAGGGTGAAACCCTCGCGGGGGCGCAGCTCCAGGGTCCGGGGCTGCAACTCGACCAGGCCGGGCTCGCAGTGCAGGCCCTCGCGGAGACAGGCCTTCGCCTGCAATTGCCATTGGGCGAAGGTCCCCTGCGGGTGGGCCTGGCGCCAGCGCTCGGCGTGCAGATCCTGGGGTTGGTGGGCCCGGAGGGTACGGATCATCGCCTCGAGGCTGCCGTAATCGTTGAGGGGCCGGCGGCCCAGGGGCAGGTCGGGGAACACGGGCACGGCAGCGCCTCAGGCCTTGAGCGCGGCCAGCAGAGCCCTGCAGTAGCCGGCGGGGTAGGTCCTGGCGATTTCCTGGCGGCGGTCGTTGGTAGCCACGGCTGCGTACCGGTCAGCGCAGATCTGATGGGTGAAAAGCAGGTGTTCGTCAGACAGATCTTGGTCGCGGATCAGCACGTTCACGGGGTTGTCCTCTGGGTTGGCCGCTGCCTTCAGAGTCTAGGGCAAATGGCGCACCCGCGCAACACGGCGCCGCCCGGATCAGAGCGAGGTCCAGCCCCCGTCGACCATCAGGGTGGCGCCGGTGATATAGGCCGAGGCATCGGAGGCGAGGAAGACCGCCGCGCCCTTGATGTCCTCGTTGTCCAGCATCCGCCCGATGGGGCAGCGTCTGGTGTAGTTGTCGAGGAAGGGGCCGGGCTGTTCGTTGTAGTAGCCGCCCGGGCAGAGGCAGTTGGCCCGCACGCCGCGTTTGCCGTAGTAGTTGGCCAGGTAGCGGGTGAAGTTGATCATGCCGGCTTTGACAAAGGTATAGTCGGGGGGCTGCTTCATGTCGGTGCCTTCGTACAGCGAGGGGTCGTTGGCGACCACCCCGTAGATGCTGGAGATGTTGATGATGGAGCCCCGCCCCTGGGCCACCATGCCGGGCACAAAGGCCTTGCACATGGCGAAGAGGCCCACCATGTTGCCCTGGGCGCTGAAGTCCCAGTAGTCCGGGGTCTGCTCCTCGAAACCGCCCCCCCGCGCCACCACCGCGCTGTTGACCAGCACGTCCAACCGCCCGAAACCCTCCAGCACCCGCGCCTGCAGTTCGGCGATGGAATCGGTGCTGGTGATGTCCAGCTGCAGGGCGTGGGCGTCGTAGCCCTGGCGGCGCAGGCCTTCGGCAAAGGTCTCGTTGCGCTCGAGGGAACGCGAGGCGCTGATCAGGGTGGCGCCGGCTTCGGCCAGCGCCTCGGAGATGCTGCTGCCAAAGAGCGGGCCGGCTCCGCCCGAAACCAGGGCGATGCGGCCTTTGAGGGAGAACTTGTCCAGGATACCCATGCTCAGCTCCTTTCGAGTGCGTGTGCGGCGGCTTCGAGTTGGGGGATGCTGGTCATGCCCAGGACCAGGCTGGTGATGCCGGGGATCGCGGCGGTGGTTTGCAGGGTATAGTCGAAAAGCGCCAGGCCGGTGGTCTGGGCTTCGGCCTCCAGCGCCCTCAGGCGGGCGAGGGTTGCGGCCTCCTGCAGGTGCGGAATCCAATCTGGTTTGTCGGCGCCGCGCGAGCCGCCCGGCACCCCGCTCTGGTACTTGCCGGTCAGCAGACCGCCTTCGAGCACCCGGTACGGCGCCACGGCCAGGGCTTCCCGGCGGCAGAGGGGCAGCAGGTCGGCGTCGGCCTGGCGGTTGAGCAGGCTGTAGGCGGGCTGGTGGACCACCGGCAGGGGCCAGCCGCCCTCGCGGCAGACCTCCAGTACCTGCGAGGTCTGGATGGCGGAGAAGTTCGAGAGGCCCCAGTGGCGCACGTGGCCTGCGGCGATCAGGTCGGCCACGGCCGCCACCGACTCTTCGAGGGGGGTATCGCCATCGGGCCGGTGCAGGTAGAAGAGATCCAGGTAGTCGGTGCGCAGCCGTTCCAGGCTGCGGCGGCACTCGCGGCGCAGGTGGGCTGCCCCCAGGCCGCGGTCCTCGGGGCCGGGGCCCACGGCATTGCCGGCCTTGGTGGCCAGGACCACCCCGGCCCGGCGGCCCGCCAGGGCCTCGCCCAGGATCTCCTCGGCCACCCCGCCGGCGGAGCCGGGTACCCGGCGGTATCCTTCGTAGATGTTGGCGGTATCGATGAAGTTTACCCCCAGGTCCAGGGCGCGGTGCACCAGCGCGACGGCCTGAGCGCGGCCCACCGGGGCGCCAAAGGTCATGGTGCCCAGGCAGAGGGGGGAGACCAGCAGGTCGGTGTGGGGGAGGGGACGCAGGTTCATGGGGTCGGTCCGAAACGGGTGTGTTGCCAGTGGGGGAAAGGGGTCTCGGCGCCGAACTCCTCCGCCACCTGCTCGATCAGCCGGCAGTGTTCGTCGCTGTAGGGGATGCCCAGGGTGCTGTTCTGGCGCTCCCAGGTCCACTCGAGGCCGCCGGGCAACTCGGCGGTTTCGGTGCCCGGCAGGGGGCGCATGGCGCGGGCCTGACCGATATAGCGGTCCATCTCCCGCTTGAATTCCCCCACCTCCATGAAACGGTCCACGGCAAAGGCGGCGATGAAGGCGCCCTGATCGGAGAGCCAGCCAGCGGGATGGTGCTGGCATTCGGGTCTCCAGATGCCGGCCAGCACCCCGCCCAGGGCCATGAACACCGCGCCCAACCCCAGGCTCTTGAAGAAGGTGGCCGGGAACCGGGAGAAGAGTTCGGGGCTGTAGGGCAGCAGTCCGGCGCCCATGTCCAGCACCAGAGGCGCCTCGTTCCCGGCGGGCACCGCGAGGCTCAGCGGCGAGACCGAGACAGCATTGAGCACCAGTGCCTCGGGGGAGAGGTCGAAGCGGTTGGCCGAGATGGCCAGGCCGATGCAGTCGCGGTCGAGGGCCAGGCGGGAATAGATACCGGCGGCCCCGAAGTGGAAGTGGTTGCGGGTGGTCACCGCGCCCACCCCGTGTTCGGCGGCCTTGGCCGCCGCGAGGCGGGCGCCCTGGTGGCAGGGGAAGTATCCCAGGCCCCCGTCGCCATCCAGCACCGCGGTGGTGGGGGATTCCTCCACCACCCGCACCTGCGGCCGGGCATTGATGCCGCCCTGGCGCAGCAGGGGCAGGTAGTCGGGCAGTTTGCGGGTGCCGTGGCTGAAGACGCAGCGCAGGTCGTTCTGCACCAGGAGCTCGGCGAGCAGGGAGCTGCCCTCGGGCTCGTGGCCGGCCCGAACAAAGAGGTCGGCGACCAGGGCGCGCATCGGGGCGGGCGGCACCCGGATGCCGGCCGGGGGCGGGTAGTTGCGCAGGTACAATTTCATCGTCGGGTCGGTGGTCAGGGTTCCGGCACCGGGTCGGCGAGGCGGCGCAGTTTGCGCTCCCAGTGGTATTTCTGGTCCCCGGTCAAGAGGGAACGGGTAGCCTCATCCTGGGTCTGGGCGAATTCGGGGTCGGGCTCGTAGCCGCGCCAGGTCTGGTACATGGTCGGGGTGTACCCGCCGATGATCAGCAGCCGGTCGCGCCCGGAACGGATGATGCCCGAGGAGTGGATCAGGCTCTCGAAGAAGAGCAGGGTCGAGCCGGCCGGGGCCTCGACGTGGTGGATCAGGCGGGGGTCGGCCAGGGCCGCGTCGATGAGGACCTGCGGCTCGATATCGAGCTTGTGGCTGCCGTCGATGACCACCGTGCCCCCGTCGTCGGGACCCAGGTCGGTGAGGTTGGTCAGGGTCTTGACGAAGGGGCCGTGGAAGAGGCCGTTTTTGCTGTACCCGGTGGCCACATCCATGCCGCGGTGGAAACCGTAGCGCTGCTTCTCCAGGCTGGTAGGCCGGCGGATGTGGGCGTCGGACTGCTCCAGGCGCACGCTGCCCCCGGTGATCTCCTCGACCATGCCCAGCAGGCGCGGATGGGTGAGGTACTCGAGGAAGCAGGGATCGAGATGGGGCAGGTTGTCCACCCGGAAGAAGTCCTCGGCAGTGGCGGAGAGATGGCAGTGGGGGCCGGGCAGGGCGCCGGTCTGGCGGTACTGCGCCTCGATGGCGTAGAGCCGGTCGCAGAGGCGGGCCACCTGATCGGTACTGAGCACCCGCGCGATCACCACGTAGCCGTGTACCTCGAGGTACAGACGCTGCGCCGGGGTGAGGGCGGGAAAGGGTTTTGCCTGGGGCATGGAGGATGCTCCTCAGAGAGGGAGGTCGAGGGCGGACAAGGGCCCGACGGCCCGGGCCAGCAACACCCCGCCGGGGCAGGGCCACAGACCGGCGCTGGGTTGTTCGAGGGGCAGGAAACCGGTAATCCCTCCGTCCGTGCCGCAGCGCAGCAGGCCGGCTTTGGTCTCAGCGACCAGCACCTCGCCGCTGAGCACCAGCCGGTGGATCCAGCGCGACAGGTGATGCCGCCAGCGCACCTGGCCCTCCTCCCCAAAGCAGTACAGGCCGCCGAACTCGGACGCGGCCACCAGACCGGAGGCGGTGAGCGCCAGCCCGCGCACCTCCCCCACCAGGTTATAGCGCCACACCTCGGCCCCGTCCTGGGGCTTGACCAGGTAGAGCCAGCCGTCGGCAGTGCCGTAGGCGATCTCGCGCACCCCGTCCCCGTCGGCGTCCCACAGGCACAGGTGGGTGAGGCCGATGCCCCGCCTGGGGGTGGTGGCATTGCCCTCGGAACCGACCTGTTCGAGGGTGGACCAGCGGAAGGTGCCGTCGTGGTTGTGCACCGTCAAGGGGGTGGAGTAGACATTGCCGGCCATGACCTCGGCGCGCCCGTCCCCGTCCACGTCGGCGGCGGCCAGGGCGGTGATGGGATGGTAGCGGAACCAGTTGGCCCAGCGAGGGGTGCCGTCGGCGGCAAAGGCATTGACGTACCAGCCGGCGGTGCCGGCCAGCACGCTGGCTTGTCCCGTCGCCTCCAGATCGGCCAGGGCCAGGGCGTTCACCCGGGCCGGCCGGCCCCAGATATTGCGCAGGGGCTGCCGCCACTGCGCCTGGCCCTGGCGCAGCAGCACCAGTTGCGAGTCGGCGGTGCCGGCCAGCAGTTCCGGGGCCCGATCGCCATCGAGGTCGGCCAGCAGCAGACAGGTTGCGGGGGCCCCGAGGTCGGCCTGCCACTGCACCTGTCCGGTGACGAGGGAGCGGCTCTGCACCAGGCCTTCGGTGGTGCTCAGGGCCAGCTCCTCGCCGTGGACCGCCGCGGTCGTCACTGCCACAGGGTGCTGCCAGCGGGTCCGGAAGCCCCTGTCCTGCGGCAGGGCCGCGGCAGTGGGCCGGGGGCCGGGGATCGGTTCCTCTTCCAGCAGCAACCGCCGCAGCTGACGTCCCACTGGCGAGCGCGCGTCGAGGGTGCGGTACGCGCCCTGGAAGGATTCGGCGTACACGCGATCCCCGCTGCGCACCTCGACCTGGTCGGCCCCCTGGATGGTGAGGACCTCCCCGTCGAGGGAGAGGGCAAAGACCGGGCCGGTGATCTGCACCTCGCCCAGGCGCAGGGGGCCGGCGCCCAGGAGGGTGGTGGTCTGGCCGTCCTTCACCCGCAGCAGCAACTCGCCGAGGCGTTCGACGCGGACCTCGGGGTGGGGTGTGAAGAGGTTGAGGAAGCCCAGGTCCTCGCCGGGCGCCAGGGCCCGTTCCTGGGTCTGGTGCAGGACCTGGATCACTGGATCGGCAAAAGGATAGGCCTTCCACAGGCCGCCCTCGTGGGCATCGGGCGCCAGTTCCCAGGCGCCGGGGCTGGCCTGATGCAGGTGGAAGTCCTCGCCCTGCTGCCGCAGGCGCAGGGTCTGCCCGCCGGGCCGGACCTCCCCTACCAGGCGCCAATGGCAGCGCAGCTCGTACGTGCCGCCCAGCTGGCAGCGCAACTGGTCGATGACCGCCATATACCGGCCCTTGCGCCAGCACAGGCAGCGGCGCCAGTCCAGCCCGTTGTACTGGGCCGCCTCGCTCTGGACCAGCCCGAAGAGGGGGCCGTCCTGCCGGCTGGTGAGGGCGGCCAGGGGGGGAATCACCAGCCCCTCGCCGGGGGAGAGGTGCACCCCCGCACCGTCCCGGCAGACCACCACCGCGTTGTGGAACTTGGGGGCGGCGCGCACGTAGTCGCCGTCGGCCAGCCAGGCGCGGTTCTTCCAGGTCAGGCGCAGGATGGTATTGGTGTCCTCGTGGCCGTGGCAGAAGGTGCCAACCCCTTCGAGGAGCAGGTACTCGTCCTGGGCTTCAAAACTGCTGCGCAGGGAGAGTTTGTCGAAGTAGGCCCGGCCCGGTACCGGGTGATGGGCCGCCGGGGTTCGCCGGGTCACCGCGCGCAGGGCGGCCTCGGGCAGGGGCAGGGCGCAGACCCCGAGCAGGTCGGCGGGTTCGCGCGGGGTGCAGCCGGGGAGGCGGAACCCCTCCTCGCCAAACTCTACCACCGAGTACAATCCGGCCAGGCTGTCGAGCAGTGCGGGCCGCCGGCCCCGGGCCAGCCAGTTGAGCAGCCACAGATGGCGGGGGTCGCCCCGGTGCCACAGGGCCGCCATCAGGGGCCAGAGGCGACCCTCCCAGCCCCGATCCGGGCAGGGGGTGTACCCGCCGGTATCCCCGTAGGAGACCTCGCTGCGCATGTTGTCGGTGCTGAGGGCCACCAGGTCGCAGAGGCGGGCGATATGGCCCTCCTCGAGGTAGCGGTAGTCGTCGTGCAGCAGGTGGTAGTCGAGGGTCTCGCGCGGCACCAGCCAGGCGTAGCCCACCCCGGCGTCGTCGTTGGGTTTGTACGAGGAGGCCTGGCCGGCGAAGATGCGCTGGGCGGTCAGGGCGGCGGAGCCGAATTCGGGATTGCCGTGGCGGCGCTGCAGGTACTGCTGACCCACGGCCAGGCTCAGGGCGATGAAGGTGGAGTGGTTCTGGCGCAGGTCGCCGGCCGGGTTGACCCGCTCGGTCATATAGAAAAGGCCGTTGAGGTGCCGCAGCAGCTCGGTGAAGATCCCGGCCACGGCGGCGCGGTCCGCGCCGGTGAAAAGCGGGCTGTCCTCCACCAGGTCCCACAACTGGATATAGTGGTGGAGCCAGAAGAAACAGTGATAGGTTTCGGGATGGGCCCGCCGTTCCTCGAGCCAGGGCTGCAGCGAACCGGCGAAGATGGGCGGGATGAGCCGGCCCCAGCCCGGATCGTCGGTCAGGTAGAAGTTCCAGAGGAATTCGCGGAGCCGCCCGTCGCGGAAGGGGGAGGCGTTCCAGCCGCCGTTCCAGGTCGCCAGCGCCTCCCGGACCAGGGTATCGCCCTGCTCCTCGGTAGGGGGGGCTGGCAGTGGATGGGAGAAGCGATGGGCATGCACCCGGTCGAGGTGGCCCTGACACTGAAGCACCTTGGCGGCGAGGGCCTCGATGGCCGCTGGCAAGGCGGCCTGGTCGCTGGCGCCCACCACGACGCAGTTGCGCCGGTGCCCGAAGGGATCGGGCACGGATTTGACGAAGTACCCCTCCGGGCCGGGGAAAAAGGTGTCGACAAAAGTGCGGCGGGCGGTGTAGAGCCGGCGCAGGGCCGCGTTGTTGGCCAGGTGGCCGCAGGCGATCACCTGGAAATCGGCGAAATGGCCGGGCCGGAAGTCGGCCTGCTCGAGTAGTTCGGGCCGGCCGCCCCGCGCCGCGATGGCCTGGCGCAGGGGGCGGGCGCATTCGGCGAGGCCGTCGGGAAGGACCAGCAGCACCGGCCCGCACAGATCGGTGGGGAAGAAGGGCTCAGGCATTCCAGGCAAAGACCGCGCTCAGATGGTCCCCCCGCCGGTGGAGCAGGTCCTGAAACACCTCCTGGGCCTGCGCCGGCGCGGCCATCTGGTATATGCCATCCACCCGCACCCGGCCCTGCTGCAGCCAGTCGAGGGCGCCGGCGATGTTGCCGTAGATGCTGTTGGGGCGGAACTCCGTGGGGTGCATGGCCAGCTCCCATTCCCAGCCGCTGCGCAGGGTGACGAAGCGGAAGAAGACCGGGTGCAGCAGGGCGTGAGCCGCCGCCTCGCTGCGCTGTTTCCACGGCGCGCCCACCAGCACCACCTCGCCGCGTTTGCGCACCAGTTTGCAGGCCCCCAGCGCCGCTTCCTCATGGCCGCTGCACTCCACCACCAGCTCGACCAGGTCCTGGTATCCGGGTTGGTCCACCGGCAGCTCGGCCAGGGCCTCGATGCCTTTGGCGGCCAGCAACCGGCGCCGGCTCTCCACTGGATCGCAGCCGGTGACCCGGTAGCCGCAGGCGGCGAAGAGTTGGGCGGCCAGGTGGCCCACTGGTCCCAGGCCGGTGACCAACACCGGGGCTGGCGGCCGGGCCAGGGTGGTGGTCAGGGTGCTCATCGACACACTCATCAACCGGGCAAAAGGCGCGATCTCCGGGGCCAGGCCCGCGGGCAGGGGCAGGGTGTGGCGCCGCTGCGCCCGCTGCCAGGCGGCGTGGGGCCCCATACAGAACACCAGGCTGCCCACCGGCAGGTCGGTGATCCCGGCGCCGGTCTGCTCCACGCGGAACACCGAGGCGTACCCGGGGTGGAAGGGGAACTGCCCGCCCAGGCCGGTGTAGTTGGCCAGCTCGGTGCCCGGACTGATCAGGGAAAAGAGGGTGGGGCCGGCGACCTCGTCGGCGGCCAGGGGGCGCTGGTCGGGTTCGCGGTCGAGCAGTTCGGCCCGCTCGGCGGCGGTGTAGACGATCTGTTTCATTGCCACTCCAGGGTGAGGTCCCGCGCCACCTGGCGCAGGTGCGCTGCCGCCCGGTCGTAGTCGGCGGCGGTGGGGAGGTGTTCGAGCATGATGGGCAGGTCCGGGTGCAGCCGCGACGCCTCTTCGAGGTAGGTCGGGTAATCGAGGGCCCCCTCGCCCGGACAGACCTCGTCCAGATGGACAGTCAGCTTGCCGGCCAGGCGTATGTCTTTGGCGTGGCAACTCTTGATGTGGGGACCTAGGAGCTCGAAGCAGGTGCGGAGCAGCCCGGTGTTGGCAAAGTAAACCTGCGGGCTGTTGACCATGTTGACCGGGTCGAGGTGTACCCCGAAGCCGGTGGGCCGGTCGATGGCGTGCAACAGTTCGAGGTAACTCTCGGGGGAGTCGGGGTACATCCAGGGCATGGTTTCTAGGGCGAAGCAGGAGCGCCGCGGTTTCACCGCGTCGATGATCTGGCGGGTGGTCTCGACGATCAGATCGAAGATATCCTCGGCGTAGTTGTCCGGGTGGGGCCCGTCCCAGCCGGGGGAGGTCAGGCTGGCCTCGTCCTGAGGGCCGCGCGCCCCCGAGATGGTGACGCAGGTCCGGGCGCCGATCTCGTCGGCCAGGGCAAGGGAAGCCTGGCAATGGGCGATGGATCTCTGGCGCACCGACGCTACCGGGCTGACCGGGTTGCTCCAGGCGCCCACCTCGGAGATGACCAGACCCGCGTCCCCGGCCGCTTTGGCAAAGGCGGCGATCTGTTCGCCGGGGGCGCCCGGCCGCAGGGGGCAGTAGGCGGCGCCGTACCCCAGTTTCCGGTGGGCGGCGGCCCACCCTTCGGGGTCGGCCCAGGACTCGAAGATGGGTCCACCAAGGCGCATCTCAGGCACTCCTCTTCAGGCGCGCCCCCAAGGCCTGCAGGCAGGCGGCCAGGTCTTCGTAGCCCCGGTCCAGGTGCTCGACCCCGGTGAGGGTCGAGGTGCCTTTGGCCAGGATGGCGGCGATCAGGTAGGTGAAGCCGGCCCGCAGGTCGGGGATGGCGCAATCGGCCCCGCGCAGGATGGCCGGGCCCTTGATGACACAGCTGTGCTGGTAGTTGCTGGCGGCAAAACGGCAGCGGCCCCCGCCCAGGCAGGTGTCGTACAGGGCCACGTCGGCGCCCATACGCTGCAACTCCTCCACGTAGCCGAAGCGGCCCTCGAAGACGGTCTCGTGGATCACCGACATGCCCTCGGCCTGGGTGAGCAGGATGGCGAAGGGCGGCTGCCAGTCGGTCATGAAGCCAGGGTGCACGTTGGTCTCGAGGGTGATGGCGCGCAGCGGGCCCTGCCGGTAGAAGCGGATGCCGTCGGCCGCCACCTCGAACTGCCCGCCCACCCGGCGCAGGGTGTTGAGGAAGGCCACCAGATCCGCCTGCCTGGCCCCGCGCACAAAGACGTCCCCCCCGGACGCCACTGCTGCCGCGCCCATAGAGGCGGCCACCAGGCGGTCGGGCATCAGTTCGTGGGTGGCGCCCTGCAGCCGGCTCACCCCTTCGATCACCAGGGTGCGATCGACGTTGTAGTCGATGATGGCCCCCATCTTCTGCAGGAACATCACCAGGTCCATGACCTCGGGTTCGATGGCGGCGTTGCGGATGAAGGTGCGCCCCCGGGCCAGGGTGGCGGCCATCAGCAGATTCTCGGTGGTGGTCACACTGGGAAAGGGCAGGGTGATATCGGCCCCGCGCAGGCCCTCGGTCTGGAAGTAGTAGGTCTGGTCGCGCACCTCGACCTGGGCGCCCATGGCCTGGTACCCGGCGAGGTGGAAATCGACGGGCCGCGGGCCGATGCGGTCGCCCCCGGCCATGGCCGGCACCACCGCCCGGCCCTGGCGGTGCAGCAGGGGGGCTACGGTCATGATGGCCAGGCGGTTATGGCTGGCCAGGGAAAGGGGGATCTCGCTGGACTCGATCTGGGGGGTGTGGGCCTCCAGGGTGCGGGGTGGCCGGTCGGTGAAGCGGGTGCCCAGGGACTCGCAGATGGCGCGGGTGACGCGGCTGTCGCCGATATTGGGGACCCGGTGAAAGGTGCAGGGCTCCCGGGTGAGCATCGAGGCCACCATCAGCTTGGTGATGGAGTTCTTGGCGCCGCTCAACTCCACCTCGCCCCGCAGGGGGGTGCCGCCTTCGACGGTGAGGGTATCCACCACCGGATCCTAAGCCAGTCCGGCCGGCATCAGCACCAGCTCGGGCACGTAGGTGCGGGGCGGCAGGGCGGCGACAAAGAGACAGGCTTCGGCCACGTCCCCTGGTTGCAGGGCCTTGGCCATCACCTCGGGCGGGGTCGGTGTGGGCCGTTTGAGCACCAGGGGGGTGTCGGTGAGCCCCGGAAAGATGACGCAGGTCCGCACGCCGTGGTCGCGTTCCTCGCGGAAGGTGCCGTGGGCCAGGCCCACCACCCCGTGTTTGCTGGCCTGGTACGAGACCCCCGAAACGTCGGGGCGCTGCACCGCGGCGCTGGAGACGTAGATGATCAGCCCGGCCTGCTGGCTGCGCATCGCCGGCAGCACGGCGCGGGTGCAGTAGAAGGCGCCGGTGAGGTTGGCCCCGATCATGCGCTCCCAGGCTTCGGGGGTGAGCACCTCGAGGCTGCGCTGGGGGATGTTTGTCCCGGCGGTGTACACCAGGATATCGAGGCGGCCGAAACGCTCCACCACTCTCCCGACCACGCCCTCGACCGCCGCGGCGTCCTCCACGTCCACCGGGCAGGCCAGGGCCGGCGGGCCCAGCTCGGCGGCCAGGGCCCCCAGTTTGTCGGCGCTGCGGGCGGCCAGCGCCAGCCGCGCGCCCTCCTCGGCAAAGGTGCGGGCCGTGGCCAAGCCCATGCCGCTGCTGGCTCCTACGATCAGGGCCACCTGGTCCTGCAGGCGTTTCGCCATGGTCTCCCCTTGCTCAGGGCATGGAGTTGACCCGCTGGACCAGCTGCACCGTCAGGCCCCAGGGGTCGCGGAGAAAGGCCAGCAGGTCGCCAACCGGGTTGGCGCTGATCTCGCCGATGGGCTTGGCCCCGGCGGCCACCAGGCGCTGGTGTACGGCGCGCAGGTCGGCGGTGGCAAAGGCCAGGTGCAGCACCAGAGGGTTGACGGACTGGTAGTCGGGCACCAGCTCGGGGGGATTGGTGTAGATCTCCAGCACCACCCGGCCCGAGGCGTCGGCCAGGAAGGTCATGTGTACCGGGCCGTCCCCTTTGCGGAAGACACTCATACCCAGATTCTTGCAGTACCAGTCGGCCATCGCCACCGGTTCGGCGACGTTGATGGCAAAATGCTCGAGCTTCAGTTCGGCCATGGGCTAGGCTCCTTTCGTGGGGGGAATCTAAGGTATGGGCGGATTTGGGGCCAGCAGTTCCGCCCGGCTCGGTCTGTGCGTATTATTGACCTTCTATGTCTCTGACCGCTGTCCTGCTCCTGGTGCCCGCCGCCCTGCTGCACGCCCTGTGGAACATGGCCGGCAAACGCCAGCGCCCCAGCACCGCCTTCTTCCTGCTGGCCAACACGGCGGCGGCGCTGCTGATGTCCCCGGTGTTGGTCTGGCACTGGGACCGGCTGCCGGCAGTGCCGGCCACCGTGTGGCAATTGGCCCTCCTCACCGGTTTCTTCAACGGCGGCTATTATGTCGCCCTGGCCCGGGCGTACCGGGCCGGGGACCTGGGCATCGCCTATCCCCTGATCCGCTCCATCCCCGCCCTGCTGATCACCCTCTTCGAGGTGCTGCGCGGCAAGGGGGAGCACTTCGGGCCGCTCTACCTGGGCGGCATTGTCCTCCTCCTGCTCGGGTGTTTTATTTTGCCCTTCAGGCCGGGGCTGGAGTTCCGCTGGTCGCGCTACCTGGACGCCTGCTGCCGCTGGGCGGGTCTGGGGGCGGTATTCATCGCCGGCTATACCCTGATCGATAGCGCTGCGGTGGGTCAGTTGCGCAGTTGCGGGGCGTTCTCGAACCGGGAAGCGCCCCTGCTCTACATGGTCTTCCAGTCCACCAGTGTCAGCCTCTGGCTGGCGGCCTTTGGCCTGGTGGAGCGCCGGGCGGAGGGTGCGGCCCTGCGGTCCACACTCCAACGGGAGGGCCGGACCATCCTGCTGGTAGGTCTGGGTATCTATTCCTGTTACGGGATGGTGCTCGCTTCCATGGCGTACGTGGACAACGTGGGGTACGTGGCGGCCTTTCGCCAGTTGAGCATCCCGGTGGGGGCGCTGATGGGGGTCTGGCTGCTCAAGGAGGAGAGCACCCGCAACAAGGTGCTGGGCACCCTGCTGATCTTTGCCGGCCTGGTGATGGTCGGTCTCGGCTGAGATGGAGACCGCCGTCCTGCTCTCGGGGGGAGTGGACAGCTCCCTGGCCCTGCACCTGCTGCGGGAGGAAGGGCACGCGCTGCGGGCCTTCTACCTGAAGGTGTGGCTGGAGGAGGAACTCAGTTTCCTGGGGGACTGCCCCTGGGAGGAGGACCTTCGTTATGCCCGCGCCGTGTGCGCCCAGGTCGGGGTGCCCCTGGAGGTGGTGCCGCTGCAGGCGGAGTACCTGGAACGGGTGGTGGAGCACGCCCTCGCCGAACTGCGGGCCGGCCGCACCCCCAGCCCGGATATCCACTGCAACCGGCGCATCAAGTTCGGGGCCTTCCTCGACCGGGTGGGCGCCGGCTTCGGCCAGGTGGCCTCGGGGCATTACGCCCGCACCGGGTGGCGGCAGGACGCACATTGCCTGCTGCGGGCCGTCGATCCGGTGAAGGACCAGACCTATTTCCTGTCGTGGCTGGACCAGGCGCAGTTAGCCCGGGTGCTCTTTCCCATCGGCCAGTTACCCAAGGCCCAGGTGCGCCGGCTGGCCGCTCAGTACGGCCTGGCGACCCAGGACCGCAAGGACAGCCAGGGCATCTGTTTCCTGGGCAAGATCGATTACCGGCAGTTCGTGCGGGCGCGACTGGGGGAAAAACCCGGCCCCATCGTCGACCGCGAGAGCGGCAAGAAGCTGGGCACCCACCGGGGGCTCTGGTTCCACACCATCGGCCAGCGCCACGGCCTGGGCCTGGGCGGGGGGCCCTGGTTCGCGGTGGGCAAGGATCTCGACACCAACACCCTGTGGGTGGCCCACGAGGCCGCGCCCGAGAACCGCCGGCGCCGGGGTTTTGCCACCGAGGCGCCCCACTGGATCGGGGCCGGCCCGGCGCCGGGGCCGCTGGAGGTCAAGTTGCGCCACGGACCCCACACCACCTCCTGCACCATCGTCCCGCTGGCCGAGGGCGGGCTGGCGGTGGACCTGGACACCCCCGATCCGGGCATCGCCCCGGGCCAACATGCGGTGTTCTACCAGGGGGACGAGTGCCTGGGAGGCGCGGTGATCGCCAACTGAGCGCCTTTGGGGCGTCCAGCACTGAGTGTATAACGGAGAGGAGGAGTGAGATGAAGGTCCTGATCATCGGCGGCACCGGCCATATCGGCTCGTACCTGGTGCCGCGCCTGCTGTCGGAGGGCCACCAGGTGGCCGTGATCGCCCGTACCCCCAAACCGCAGTACGCCGAGCAGCGCCTGGGCTGGGGGCAGGTGCAGTGGGTGGTGGCCGACCGCCGCGCCGAGGAAAAGGCCGGCACCTGGACAGGCCGCCTGCAGGGCCTGGAAGCCGACGCGGTGGTGGACTTGATCTGTTATACCACCGCCGAAAATCAGGTGGTGATGGACGCCTTCCGGGGGCGGATCTCCCACTTCCTGCACTGCGGCACCATCTGGGCGTACGGACCCACGGAACGGGCCCCGTACGAGGAACACCACCCGCGCCGGCCCATCGGGGAGTACGGCATCAACAAGGCGGCCATCGAGGTGCAACTGCAGCGGGCCTGGCAACGCGAGGGATTTCCCGCCACCCTCATCCATCCGGGGCATATCTGCGGCCGCAGATGGCTGCCCATCGATCCGCAGGGGGCGCGCCACGGGGTGGAGATCTACCGGAAGCTGGCCAGGGGCGAAAAGGTGTACCTGCCCGACACGGGCCTTGCCACCCTGCACCACGTGCACGCCGACGATGTGGCACAGCTCTTTTGTCTGGCCATGCAACACCGTCAGCAGGCCCTGGGGGAGAGCTTCAGCGCCGTGGCCCCGTACGCGATGTCGCTGCTGGGGTGTTGCCGGGTGGTGGCCGGGTTCTTCGGGCGGGAGCCGAAGATCGGCCTGGTGCCGCTGGCCCAGCTCCGAGCGCTGGTGGGGGAGGAGGCCTTCGGCACCATCGAGAGCCACGTGATCCACTCGCCCTGCTCCAGCATCGAAAAGGGCCGGCGCCGGCTGGGCTACACCCCCCGCTACACCACGGAGCAGATCTATGCCGAGGGGGTAGAGTACCTGCTCGAATCGGGGCAGTTAGTGATCTGAGCTGGGGGCCTGGGCCTTGATCTGGCGGTTGCGCTCCTGCACCTCCTGGCGGAAGGTGCGGCGCAACTGGGCTTGTTCGTACCGGCGGTGGTCCTCGTGGGTTTCGAGCGGTAGGGGCGGCACCGGGGTGGGCCGGCCCTGGTCGTCGAGGGCCACCATGGTGATGTAGCAAGTGATGGCGTGGCGGTTGACGCCGTTCTTGATGTCCTCGGCGATCACCTTCACCCCCACCTCCACCGAGGTGCGGCCGGTATAGTTGACATTGGCGAGGAAGGTGACCAGTTCGCCGATGTGAACCGGTTCCTTGAACAGGACCTGGTCCACCGACAGCGTGACCACATAGTGGCCGCAGTAGCGGGTGGCGCAGGAATAGGCCACCTCGTCCATCAGTTTGAGCATGATGCCGCCGTGTACATTGCCGACGAAATTGGCCATGTCCGGGGTCATGAGGATGGACATGGTCAGTTTTTTCAGGCGTTTGGTTTCCTCGGGCATACGCGGCCTTTCCACTGGGGTCGCAGCAAATATAGCCGATGCGCCCGCCGCCGCCACGCCACTCGACCACCGGGGGGTCCGGAACCTATCTCCGCCCCGCCTCCCGAAAACAGCCACAGCGTCCCCGCGACCCGCGGCGGGGTTGAGGTAGAAATGGTGAATCCCCTGGTAAGCCGTTACGGGCAACACACCGCCACCCTGTACCTCGAGGACTGCATCGGCGGCATGGCCCGCCGCCTGCAACCCGGATCGGTCGATGTGGTGGTTACCTCGCCGCCCTACAACATCGGCAGCCGCTACGGGCAGTACGACGACAGCCGGCCCCGCGACCAGTACCTCGACTGGCTGGAGGAGTGGGGCCGGGTGGTATCCGGGGTGTTGAGCGAGCAGGGGTCGGTGTTCCTCAATATCGGCGCCAAACCCTCGGACCCCTGGATTCCCTTTGAGGTCTTGTTCCGTCTGCGCCAGTACTTTGTACTGCAGAACGTGATCCACTGGATCAAGTCCATCGCCCTGGACCGGGAGGATCTGGGCCGCGACACCGGGGTGCCGGGGAACCTGGCCGTGGGCCACTACAAACCCATCAACAGCAAACGCTTCGTCAACGACTGCCACGAGTACATCTTCCACCTGACCAAGGGCGGCGGGGTGGAACTCGACCGGCTGGCAGTGGGGGTGGAGTACCAGGACAAATCCAACCAGAAGCGCTGGGGTGCGGGCGGCAAAGGGCGGCGTTGCCGGGGCAATACCTGGTTCGTGCCCTACCAGACCATCCGCAGCCGCCAGCACGACCGGCCCCACCCGGCCACCTTCCCGGTGAAGATCCCGCGCCGCTGTATACAGCTACACGGAGTGGAACGGACCCGGATGGTGTTGGACCCCTTCCTCGGATTGGGCCACACCGGCCTGGCCTGCCGCGAGCTGGGGGTCGATTTCGCCGGTTTCGAGATCGATCCCGAGTACTTTGCCGAGGCGGGCCGCCTGCTCGAACGCCCTGCGGCTGAGGCCAAGGTCCGCCGGCGCAAGGCCGGGCCTACCCTGTTCGATGGGGGGAACCCGTCGTGAAGGGTTTGCTGGAGATTAGGGCATGTTGAGGTTGCTGCTCATCGGCAGCGGCGGGTTCATCGGTTCGGTGGGGCGCTATCTGATCAGCCGGACGATGCAGTCGTTGTTCGGCCAGTTGGGCATCCCGGCGGGCACCCTCAGCGTCAATGTCCTGGGTTGCCTGCTGGCCGGGTTCCTGGGCGGGTTGCTGGAGAGCCGCATCGAACTCTCGCCGGAAATGCAGCTCTTCTTCTTCGTGGGCATCCTGGGCGGGTTCACCACCTTTTCGGCCTTTGGCTACGAGACCTTTAATCTGCTGCGCACCACCCACCCCCTGGTGGCCGGAGCCAATATGCTCGCCCAACTGGCGCTGGGCATCGGGGCGGTGTGCCTGG
>JADZBP010000089.1 GCA_020852055.1 Candidatus Latescibacterota bacterium | reverse complement strand
GGTCAGCGCCAAGATCACGGACACCAAGGCCACACACCGCACGATCGTACCTCGCATGCCACCCTCCTCCGAAGCGTATGGCTTCCCATCGGGCTATCACCGTGACCAGGTCCGCTGATCCACCCCTTAAGAGGGAATTTCACAGCGATCTGGACGGTACCTTTATAATATGCTCAATCCAGAGTACTGCCGTTCCCGCGGAGGCGGTGTGGCAGGAGGTACAGGAGATCAGCCGGCTGCGGGGCCGGCATGGGTATGCGCTGGTGAAGGAGGTGCGGGGGGCGGCGATTGGGGCGGAGGCAGCGTGAATTGTGTTCCTCCCACAAGTGGGGTTCAGGTCTCGGCGCAGGCGCACCCCCGGGCCGGGTTCTGCACGATCATGCCCAGGGACACGGCCTGGTCCAGCAGCAGGTGGGGCTTGATGAGGAAGTGGCGCACACTCGATTCGGTGTACGTCTCCTTCATCTCATGCAGCCTGGTCTTGACCCCCTCGGGCGTCAGGTCGGCGAGGTTGGGCCACTGCTCACTCAGCCAGGCGATCACCTGGCGGTCCTGGCTCATGTTTTTGTCGTAGTTGCGCCCCAGGGCCCCGCCCTTGCAGATGCGGGCCGTATGGTCCCCGTACGCGGAGAGCAGGCGGTCGTACTGGGTAGCCTGCAGATGCACCCGGCGTTTGTGCTGGGCCGACTCGGCGAACCCGGTGAAGGCGATGCCGGCCTGTTCCTCCTCGATCCAGCCTCGTTCGATCCACTCCTCGAGCTCCTGCTGGATGGCCATGCCGGCCCGGGTGGCCTGCTCGACCCGCACCAGCTGGGTGGCCAGCAGGTTGGCCTCTGGCTTGCCCTGGGCGTATTTGGCGCGGCGTATTTTTCGGCTGCGCAGGGTCAGGGTGTAGTTGATGCGCCAGCAGTGCCGGTTTTTGAACCAGCTGAGTGTGGCCATTTTGCCCTCCAGCGACCGGTTTTGTAACGCAAATTGTAACGCAATCCACCGGCTTTTTCGGGGTTTTAACGAAAAAGGCCCCGGGAAGCTGTTTTGCGCTTCCCGAGGCCTGATTCAGGTGGTGCACCCAAAGGGACTCGAACCCCTAACCTTCTGATCCGTAGTCAGATGCTCTATCCAATTGAGCTATGGGTGCAACGGGTAGATAAAATAGCCGCTGCCGCCCCCGCCGTCAAGGGAAGCGGGGCAAACTCATCGCGCCTGATACAGCCCGCGCTGGCGGATATAGGCCTCGACCTTTTCGGGGACCAGGTACCGGACGGGCAACCCCTGCCCCAGGCGCTGGCGGATCTGGGTGGAGGAGAACTGCACCGCCGGGGTATCGATATGCACTAGCCGGCGCTCCAGTTCGGGGTCGGCCTCCTCGCGGGGGCTCAGCCGGGTGCCGGCCACCACCGTACACAGTTCCAGACTGCCGCGCGGATTATGCCAGGTGGAGAAAGGGGCCACGTTGTCGGCGCCGATGATCAGGTAGAGCTGGACCTCGGGGTGGTCCTGGCGCAGATGCCGGAGGGTGTCAATGGTATAGGACTTCCCCGGCCGTTCCAGTTCGAGGCGGGAGGCGGAGAAACCGGGAAATCCTTCGATGGCCAGTTCGACCATGGCCCAGCGGTCCTCCGCCGAGGCGGCGCATCGCCCTTTGTGGGGCGGGTCGGCGGCCGGAACGAAGAGCACCTGGTCGAGGCCGAGCCTTTCGGCGGTGAACTGGGCCAGCAGCACATGCCCGGTGTGGATGGGGTCAAAGGTGCCGCCCAGGACCCCCAGCCGCTGCATGCGCCCTCACTCCCCCGCCGCAGTCCCGATCTGGGCCAACTGCTTCTGGACGCGGGCTTTCAGCTTCTCGTCATGGCTCTCGCGCAGCACTTCTTCCCAGCGGGAGCGGGCCTGCAGCAGGTCCTTCTTGTCTGCCGCCACCTCGCCCAGCGCCGCCACGGCCTCCCAGTACCAGGAGGTGTCCGGGAAATCCTGCAGCAGCTTCTGGTACAGCGTCGTCGCCGCGTCGAGGTGGGCCTGCCGCTGGTACAGCCGGCCGCTGAGGAAGAGCTTGTGGGCCAGCAGGCCGCGGCATTCGTCGATGCGCTGGCGGGCCTGCTCGACCAGGGGACTGGCGGGATTGTCGTCGAGGAAGAGCCGGAAATGCACCAGGGCATCGTTGGTTTCCTTCTGGTCCAGTTCCGGGCGGCGCCGCTGCCGGTAGTAGGATTCGGCGATCTGGAACTGCGACTCGTCCACCCACTCACTCGAAGGATAGGAATCGACCAGGCGCTGGTACTCGAAGACGGCGTTGACGTAGTCGGCGTTGCGGAAATAGGCCTCGGCCAGCAGATACTGGGCATCGGCCACCAGGGTCGACCCCGGATAACTGGCAACCAGCTGCTGGAACTTCTCCACCGCCTCGAGGTAACGCTTCTTTTCCAGGGCCTTCTTGCCCTCGGCAAAATAGGTCTCGTCTGCCTTGAGGGTGAGCGCCTGTTTGCTGGCGCACCCCACCACCGCTACCATCGCGACGGCGATCAGCGCCGCCTGCCATTGCGCTCTGCGCACGGACTTCCTTTCAACGGTTGGAGAAAAACAGGTGGATCAGTCCCCCCAGCACGGCGGAGACGATCACGGGTTCGACAAACTTGCCCCAGCTCTGCCGCTGCACCTCGATCTTGGCGAAATCGAAGGCGGAATCTTGTAAAACAGGCAACCGCTCCTTGGGCACGCGGTCGACGAGATGGCCGGCCACCTCGCTCTGCCAGTCCAGCGGCGAACCTTTGGCGCTGCCGCTCAGTTGCAGAACCAGCGAGGCCCGGCTTTCGCGCCGGAACTGACCGCCCCACAGGTTGGCCCTGCCGGTGAGGCCCAGGTCGAGGATGCGGTAGCTCAGACGCGGGGTGCCGGCGGGCAGGGCGGTCGAGTCGAGGGTGACCGCAAAACCGCGGGCCAGCAACCCTTCGGCCAGCAGGTGATCGACCAGCCAGGTGGCCGCGTGTTTGCCCTGGGGCGCCACCAGCAGCAACTGGTCGCGCGCCACGGCCTGGGTCTCCAACTGGCCCAGCGCCTGGTCCACGGCCTGCTCCACCGTGCCGACCACCAAATCCATGTTGGTGAGCACCGGGGCGGCCGGGGCCGGGACCGGGACCGCCAGCCCCGACAACAGGACCAACAGCCAGGAATAGACTCGTCTGAGATTCACCGGGTTTCCCTTTGGCAGGGGCGGGCGGGATGGGCGCGGCGCGGAACCGCGCTCAATGCTCCAGGTCCTGCAGCCCTCTGCGGGCCGTGGGTGCGTACTGGCTGTCGGGGTATTCGTCCAGCAGCTTCTGGTAGGCGGCGCGGGCTTTGCCGGGCTCTTCGAGGGCCTGATAACAGCGGGCGATCTTGAACTGGGCCGCGTCGGCCTTTTCGGTCTTGGCGTACACAAACACCTTGGCAAAGGCCGTCAGGGCCTGGCGGTACTTGCCCAGCCCCCAGTAGCACTCGCCGATCCAGAACTGGGCGTTGTCGGCCAGCTCGTCCTCGGGGGCGGTCTCCAGCAGTTGGGTGAATTGCGCCATGGCCCGGTCGTACTGGCGGGCTTCATAACTTTCGCGGCCCGCCCGGTACAGGGACAACACCTCCGGGGGTGCGCTAGGCGCTGCGGCCCCGCCGGCCGGCTGCGGGGCGCCCATCTGCCGGCGCAACAGATCCAACTGACTCTGCATCAGGTGCAGGTCCTCGCGCAGTTGCGAGCCGCCCTCCTCGGCCTGGCGCAGGCGCTCGGCCATGGCCTTTTCGCGGTCGTAGGAAGCCTCTACCGCCTGCTTGAGGGCTTCGAGGTCATCGCGGACCTCGCCCTGGGACTGCTCCACCTCGGCAGCCAGGTGCTGATGGGAGCCAGCGCAGGCACTCAGGCCGGCGACCAGGAGGAGAACCAGGGATTTGAGCGGCAGTTTCATCGGCAGCAACTAGGACGAAAAACACCCGGAAAAGTTTCAAAAAATATAAACACTTCCCGCCCCCCCGGCCAGCAGCCCTACTTGCTCTGCGCCCGGTAGACCAGATCCTTGGGCGGATTGGCGGCGAACTCCTCGCAGCGGTCGGCATAGAGCAGCGAAGGGCCGTCGTGGGCATTGATCTTGAGGGCCTGCTCGAAGAGTTTGCGCGCCTCGGCAAAGTCGAACTGGTCGTAGCGCGCCATCGCCTGGTTGTAGAAGTCGAGCACCTCGTACTGCTGCGGGGTCAGCTTGCCCTTGCGGTCGAGCACCTCGTAGGCGGTGACCGGCTCCTCCTTGCCCATCACCTGGATCAGGTCGAGGCGGCGGGACTCGACCAGGTCCTTGACCTGCCCGTAGACCTGGTCATTGATCATGATATTGGTGCCGTAGATCTTCTGACCGCTCTCGAAGCGGGCCGCCAGATTGACCACGTCCCCCATCATGGTGTAGTCGGTGCGCCGCCGGGAGCCCATATTGCCCACCACCATCGGCCCGCAGGTCAGCCCCATGCGCACCTGGGCAAAGAGCCGGCCCTGCTTTTCCCAGCGCACCCGCAAATCCTGCAGGCGCTGGGGCAGGTTCTTGTCCTCCTTCCAGCGCTGGCGCAGGGCCACCAGGCCGTGCTGCTGGTCGATGCAGGCCATACAGCCGCGCACCGCGTGGTCCTCGTAGCGGATGGGCGCCCCGAAGAAGGCGACGATGGCGTCGCCCTCGAACTTGTCGATGGTGCCGCCGTAGTTCTCGATGATATCGCACATCTCGCTGAGGTACTCGTTGATGAAACGCACCAACTCGCTGGCGGTGAGGCATTCGGAGATGGTGGAGAAACTGGCGATATCGGAGAAGAAGGCGGTCATCACCCGCTCCTCGCCGCCGAGCTGGTCGATCATGCCGGGGTTCTTCATGATCTCGTCGACCACCGCCGGCGACAGGTAATGGCCAAAGGCGCTCTGCACGAACTCCTTCTCTTTTTCCTTGAGGATATAGCCGTAGATGGTCATCGCCAGGTAGCCGATGATCAGCGCCACCACCGGCCCCAGCACCTCCAGCCAGAAGTTGGCGTGGGTGAAGGCCAGCAGGGCCACCACGATATAGGCGCCCAGCAGGCCGGCCACCAGCAGGGCCCCGTGCAACACCTTGAAGCGCGGGATCACCAGCGAGAGCAGCACCCCGATACCCAGGATCAGCAGGGCGTTGAGCCAGAGCGGAATGCGGTGGATGAAGGTCTGCGAGAGGATGGTGTTGAGCACGTTGGGGTAGATGCCCACCATCGGATAGCTGCCCTGGAAGGGGGTGACGCTCAAGTCGGTGGTGCCGGCGGCCGTGAGGCCGTAGAAGAGGATCTTGTCCTTCAGGCTCTCCAACAGCAGCGGCTGGCCCTGGTAGATCACATAGGGATAGAAGAAGAGGGGATGCGCCGTCGCCGGCAGGCGGCCGTCGACCATCTCCTCGCGCACAAACTGGGCGCTCTGCCGCAGGCCCTCGGTGTCCCACTGGGGCAACGCGGCCCGCAGTTCCGCCTCGGTGGCCTGCGGGTGGGCTTCGAGGAAGGCGGCCACCTGGTTGGTGCGCTGGATGCCGGTGAAGAGCTCCAACTGGGCCGGGGAGGGCTTTTCCACTCCCTTGGCCTTCCAGAATTCGGCGGCGCTCAGCTCGGGTTTCTGCCGCAGGATCTGCTCGATGCCGCCGGCCTGCAGATAGGCAACCACCGCGGCACGGGCAGCGCCCTGGTCAGCAACACCGGCGGCAGCCAGGGCGGCGGGGATCTCGGCCGGGGTGGAGCGCAGCGCCGGGGTGGCCACCAGCAGCGCCTTGAGTTTCTCGAAGACCTGCTGCTTCTCCTCGCGGCGGGCGGCCTGGCGCAGCCCGTAGTGCGAGTAGTGGGTGAAACTCTCGTCCCACTTGCCCGCCCAGTTGACGTACATGTTGCCGCGCCGGTCGATGGGGATCTCGATGTCCTTGACCTGGCCGTCGAGATGCGCCCCCGGCAGGCGCACGTGGTCGCCCGGCCGCACCTCCACCGTCTCGATGGGCACCTGCAGGTAGTCGCAGACCATCAGCAGGGCGATGGAGGGGAAAACGGTGCCCTCATACTGGTACACCAGCGGATAGCGGCGCCGCGCGCCGTCCGGATCGGTGACGGTCTGGGCGTAGGCGAAACCGCGCGCCGCCTCGCGCAGCAGCTTGAGCGGCGGCTCGAAATCCACCCCCTGCCACAGCGAACTGGCATCCCCCACCAGCTTGGGGGCCCGCTGGCGGATGACCGCCAGGGCTGCCTCCTGGTCGGGGGAACGGGCCTCGGTCTTGGGCCCCGCTCCCTCCTGCAACTGGTCGGCGTCGGGTACCACCACGAACTGGGCCAGGTACACGTTGCCGGCGTCGGTGATGGCGTTGCGGAAGTTCTGGTCGTAGTCGGCCTGGTCGAGCAGCCCCATGACCGCCGTGGAGTCGATGGCTCTGAGCGAGCGCAGTTGCTGCTCCGACAGCGAACGGGCGCTGGGCTCGATGAAGTACACATCGAAACCCACCATGCCGGCCTCATAGCGGTCGAGAATGTGCACCACATCGGTGTACTTGTCGCGGGTCCAGTCCTGGTAGCGGCCCTCGACCTCGACGCTGCGGTTGTCGATATCGATGGTGCCCAGGTGGGGATCCATGGCCGGCATGCCAAAGAGCCGGTTGCGCAGGTGGAAACGCCAGTCGTAGGTCACCAACTCGGCGCGTTCGTAGGCCTCGGTGAAAGACAGCAGCAGGGTCAGCACCGCCACTAATAGGCCCAGGCCCATCTGGAAGCGGCGGGAATTGTGGGTCGTCTCGGCCATGGCGGTCCTCGTCCAAGGGTGGGAGGGCTCAAGCGCAGCCTAATATATAAAAAAAAGGCCGGGGTTCGCACCCCGGCCCTCGTGGTCCTGCGCGGCGTTGCCTATTTGGTCGCCAGCTCGCCGAGCCGGCTCTGGGCCTTGGTGGCCCAGGCGGTCTTGGCGTACTCCTTGGCGATCTGGGTATAGGCCTCGCGGGCTTCCTTGAGCTGCCCGAGTTTCTCGTAACACTGGGCGATGTAGAAGCGCTGCTGCGGCACGGACTCAGCCTTGGGATTCTTGTCGATGCTCGCCTGCAAGGTCTCGATGGCCTTCTTCAGCTTGTCCTGGCTGGGATAGCGTTTGGCGCCCTTGTAGTAGAGTTTGTCGAGGACCTGGTCCTCGGCTTCGGCGCCGCGCACCCCTGCAACCGTGACCGTCTGCTGCAACTTGAGGTCTTCCTTCTTGACCATGTCGTCCACCTGGGTCCAGACCGTGTTCAGCCACTCCTCGTCCTCCTTGGTGGCTGCGGCCTTGGTGGTGTCGGTCTTGGCGGCCGCCTGGGCGCCGGCTGGATTCACCTGGCCGGCCAGCAACAGGGCCAGGGGCAACGCATAAACCAAGTTGATCTTGCTCATATTACAACCCTCCTCCTGGGAGTGAGATGTAGCCAACACTCAAATAATCGTCAATTTTCCGGGGGCGGAACATGATCGGCGTCACACTGGGCCATCTTGCTAGTGGACGCCCTGGGCCAGGGGGGGGTTCCGCGACCGGATTAGCGGGGCTCTTCGAGGATATCCAGCAGGCCCTGGTAACGGCTGTCCTGCCCGACGACCTTGCGGTAGAGCTCGACGGCCTCCTCGCGGCGGCCCTGCACGTAGCGGACGATGGCCATGTTCAGTTGTATGCCCTGGTTGGCCGGCTCCAGTTCAGCGGCGCGGGCGAAAGCGGTATAGGCCTCCTCGTACTGGCCTTTGCGGGCCAGTACTACCCCCTTGAGGTTGAGGGCCTCGGCCATCCCGGGAGCCAGTTGCAGCACCTGCTCCAACTGCGTCAGGGCCTTGTCGAGCTGGTCCTGCTGCACGTACCCCACGGCGCTGCGGTAGTTTTCCTCCGAGGTCTCGGCCCCGGCCAGGAAATCAAAGAGGCCGCTGTACGCCTCGTCCTGGGCCGCCAGTTGCTTGAAGATCACGTCGGCCTTGGCCCGGTCTCCCTGCAGATGGTAGGCCAGGGCCACGTTGAGCCGGAACCCGGACTGGTCGGGGACCAGGGCTGCGGCCTGCTCGAAGAGCGCCCGCGCCTCGGCGTACTGTCCCTTGCGGGTGAGGACCACCCCTTTGCCGTTGAGCGCGTCGGCATACTGGGGATCGGCGCCCAGCGCCAGTTCGAACTGCTCGAGGGCCTGGTCGAGACGCAGCTGGCGCAGATAGTTCGTGCCGATCTCGTAATACTCCTGGGCGTCGCCCACGGTGGCGAGGAAATCGAAGAGCTCGCCGTAGCGCGAATCGAGGGCCTTCACCTGCTCGAAGAGCTTGTCGGCCTGCTCGCGCTCGCCCTTGAGGTAATAGGTGAGGGCGATGTTCATGCGCACGCCGTTGTCTTCGGACAGCAGCAGTGCGCGGTTGAACAGCGCCATCGCCTCGTCGTAATGCCCCTGATGGGTGAGCACGACCCCTTTGCCGTTGAGCGCGTCGGCGTGATCGGGCTTGAGCCCCAGGGCCCGGTCGAACATCCTGAGGGCTTTTTCGAGGTGGTTAATGCGCAGGTACGCCACCCCCGCCTCGTACGCCCCCTCAGGGGTATCGAGGGAAGTGGTGGTGCCCAGGGCGATCTGGTCGGTGCGCTGGTCGAAGAAGTCGATATCCTTAGCCAGCAGGCTGTCCAGGGCCGGGCCGGCGGGCAGGTCCACCTGCACCGGCGGCAGGGTGGGCGCCTTGTAGGTCTGCATCCACTGCTGGGTATAGACCTCGTTGATCAGCTTGCGGATCTTGAGCACCTTGTACTCGGCCACCCCGTTGCGCCACGCATCGGCGAAGGGGAAGCCGAACATGGTGGTCTCCACCGGAATCCAGACCCGCCCCTGCCACTCGACGTACTCGGCCGAGCTGGCGAAGTGGTCGGCGGCGCGGTCGGGCGGGATGCCGCTGTCGAACATCATGTAGATGTGGCCCTTGCCCGGATCGTTGGCCTCGAGGAAGGCGGTGTCGATGCTGAGATTCTCGAGCAGCGAGATGTAGAGCACGGCCAGATCGTCGCAGTCGCCGATCTTGGCATCCACCCCGGCGGCCTTGGCCAGCAACTCGCTGGGATACTGCACCGTGTCGAAGATGGTCTTGTCGGCGGCGATGCTGGCGAAAGGCAGCTTCGAGTCGGCCTGGTAGCGGATCTTGTACACCCCCATGGCGTCGAAGAGCAGGGCGGCCTTGCCGATGTTGCCGCGGTTGAACTTGGCCGCCAGCATACCGTCGTAGCGCTGCACCAGGCCGCGGGCCAGCCCGGCCACCGCCAGGTCGGCGGGGGTGACGAAGGCGGCGGCCATGCCCGGCACGTTCCAACTGAGTTTGCCGCGGCCGGCCACGTACACGCGGTCCAGGGATTTCTCGACCAATTGCTCCTGCCGGTTGCGCGAGTAGCGCACCTGGATCACCGGGTTGACGAAGTTGTCGTACGCCGCCTCAGGCTGGTTGAACAGATCGGGGTCGAAGGTCACCTTGAAGGTGTACTTCTCGGAACTCTGCGGCGGCAGCACCACCTCTTCCTGGTGCGGGGTGCTCATCATCCTGGGCAGGAAAAGGCTCACCGTCGTCCGCACTGGCTCCTGGGCCGAGTTGCTGAGCACCACGTCGAAGAACTCGTTCTCCTGGTAGTGCGGATAGAGAGAACGGAACACCGGCGAGGGCCGGATGGTGGCGTCCTTGATGGTCACCACCTTGGGATTGTACGAGAGGCTCAGGGAGGTATAGTGGGTGGCGTCGAGCACCGGGTGGCGCTCGTAGGCGTAGTCGAGCTGGGCGAAACGGTACTTGAGCCCGATGCCAAAGGATGCGGTGGTGGCGTCGGCAAAGGTATCGGGGGATCTGAGTTCGGTCTTGACCCCGGCGCGCAGGGCCAGTTGCCCGGCCAGCCAGTACTCGCCGCCGAAGCGGAGATAGTCGTCGACATCCGAGGCCAGGGTCAAGCCTTCGAGGGGGCGCCAGGCCAGGCCGAGCCGGTAATGGCCCTGGTAGAGCTTCTCGCTCAAGCCGCTGTTGTGTTTGACCGAGGTGCCACCCAGATCCTGGGCCACCAGGCCCAGGCGCAGATTTCCCGGCAGGGGCACCAGCAGACCCAGGTCGAGCCCCAGCCCGGTGGCGCTCATCGCCGAGGCCCCGTCCAGATCGGTGCTGTGGGAGAGATACTTGCCCCCCACCCCGATGGCGGTGTTGCCCACCCAGCGGCGCAGGCGCTGGATGCCGTTGCGGTACCCATAGGCAAAACCGAACTGGTTCTGGACGTTCTTCAGTCCCAGACCCGCCCGGGTATCGTCGAAACCGCGGTAGGACCAGTCCAACCCCAGGGCGTGGTTGTCGGCCATGGGCAGGACGTAGCTCAGATAGGAGTCTTTGAGGCCCAGACCGAAGTGATCGGCGTGCGCGAAGCCCACTTCCTGGCGCTGCAGCGCGGCGATGGCCGCCGGGTTCCAGCGCACGGCCGTGGCGTCGTTGGCCACCGCCACAAAAGCCCCGCCCATGGCAGTGGCCCGCACCCCGGCGTCCACCTGCTTGGGGGTGGTGGCCGCCGCCGGCCCCCACAGGAGCGCCAGCACCAGGACTATGGACGGGATCACGCGCACGCTCACGGCTCCTCGATGTCCAGCTGATCACCCGCCTGGACGGCGTCTTTGACCACGGCCGTGGCGCTGCCCGGGAAGCGCACCTCCACCTGGTACGGACCGGCCGGGGCGCCAAAGATCAGTTCCAGGCTGCCCGGGCCGGAGAGCACCTGCCGGTATGCCTGCAGGGCGCCGGTGGCCGCGTCGAGCAGCCGCACCACCGCGCCGATGGCATCGCGGTGGGTCTTGCCCTTGACCCGCACCTTGATATAACCCTGGACCGCGGCGTCGTTCTGGAGCAACCGGCTGCCCAGGGTCGCGCCGTTGGCCAGGTAGAAGTCGGGGCTGCCGTTGCCGTCGTAATCGGCCCAGCCCACCCCGGCGTAGAAGCCGCGCACTGCCGAGAGGCCGGCTCCGGTGGTGGCGTTGCTGAAGGTGCCGTCCCCCTGGTTGGCCAAAAGCACCACCGGCTGCGACTGGCGGTCGGCGCCATTGGCCAGCAGCAGATCCAGGTAGCCGTTGCCGTCGTAATCGGCCCAACCCACCCCGGCGGTGAGCCAGCCCACCCCGTTGTTCTGCCGCACCCCGGCCTGGGCGCCCACCTCGGCAAAGGTATCACTGCCCTCGTTGCGGTACAGGGCATTGGCCCCCACGTTGCCCACGTAGAGGTCGAGGTCGCCGTCGTTGTCGTAGTCGCCCCAGGCCGCCGCCTGGCCGATGCCCTTGTCGGCCACCGGGCTGGCGGCCAGCGCGACAAAGGCAGGAGTGCCACCGCTGAGATCGTTCCGGAAGAGCACATTCTCCTGCTGGCGGTTGACCACGTACAGGTCGAGATCCCCGTCGTTGTCGTAATCGGCCCAGGAGACATCGTCGGCATCGCGGCGGTCGTTCACCCCCAGGTCCACGATCTGGTCGAAGGTGCCGTCGCCGGCGTTCTGGTACAGCTCGTTGTTGTAGTAGTACTCACCCAGGTAGAAATCGAGCCAGCCGTCGTTGTTGTAGTCCCCCCAGGCCACCGAGGTGGTGCTGCCGCGCCGCTCCACGTCGATGCCGGCCTGGGTACGGCCCACCTCGGCGAAGGTGTCGCCGTTGTTTTGGTAGAGATAATCCTGATCGAAGAAATCGGCCACATACAAGTCGAGGTCGCCGTCGTTGTCGTAGTCGCCCCAGGCCGCCGCCGAACTGTTGCTGACCACCTCCACCCCCATAGCCGCCGCTACGTCGGTGAAGGCCCCGCTGCCCTCGTTGCGATACAGGGCGTTTTTGGGCACCGAAACCGCCGTGGCCCAGTTGGTCACGTACAGGTCCTGGTCGCCATCGCTGTCGAAGTCGCCCCAGGCCAGCCCGGTGCCGTAGAGGCCGTTGTTGAGGGTGCCGCTGGCCTCGGTCTGGTTCTGGAAGGTCTGGGCCGCCAGGCCCAGGGGCCAGGCCAGCAACGCGGCACCGAGCAGGAGGATCTTGGCAGGTTTCATCTGACCACCGCCACGACTTGCTGGCGGCGCACGTTGCCGGCACTCACCACCACGATATAAAGGCCGCTGGCCACCACCTGATGGTTCTCATCCTTGCCGTCCCAACTCAGCGAGATGCTGCCCGGCGCCATGGGGGCGTCGCGCAGGATCACCCGCTCCAGCCGGCCCGAAGTGTTGTAGATCCGCACAGTCACGTCCGCCGGCCCGGTGAGCCCGAAGGAGATATCGGTCTGATTTCTCAGGTCGCCGCCGGCCGGGGCAAAGGCCCGCGGCTGGCAGTCGAGCGCTTCGATGGCCAGGCTGCCCACCTGGGTACTCGTATCCTCGAAGAGGGCGTAGACCCCCAACTGCTCCACCGCGGTGCGCACCTGCTTGGCCGCCGGGTCCACCATGCCGCCCACCCGCTGCCACTGGCCGCCTTCGAGGCGGAAGAGCCCCAGGCGCGCGGCACTGCTGCTGCCCAGTTGGGCGGCGGTGTAGCGCCAGCTCAGGGTGGCGGGTTTGCGCAGGACCGCGCCGCCGGCATCCAGCTCGTAGGCCGGCCCGATCTGCACCAGCCCGGTCTCCTGCACCGCGGCTTTGCCCGCGGCGGTTGCCCGGGGCCGGATGGCGATCTCGCCGCTGCCGCCCTGCAGGGCGTTGGGCGGGAAGTAGAGTTCGACGGTCTGGGCGGCGTTGCTCACCAACCCTCCCTGGGCCAAACTGGCCAACTGGGGGGCGGTGCTGAATTTGAAGGAGTAATCGGCAGTAGCCAGTTCGCCCAGCACCTGGCGGTCCACCACCACCTCGTATTCGGTGAAAGGACGCAGGCCGCTCTGTGGCGCAAAACTGATCAGGGTGCCGGAGGTGTCAGCCCCCGGGTTGGTGATGGGCACCACCTCGGGCGCGGCGTCGGCGATGGCCAGGGAACGGGCCCGCAACTGGAAAAAGCCGGCGCCCTGGCTGGCCACCGGTCCGGAGAAGGCCACCTGCAGGGTGGGCAGCGCGATGGAGATGCCCTCCGCCCCGGCCGCTGGCACGGTGGTGATCACGGTGGGCAATTCGGTGTTGAAGAGCCACTGCAGGTCGGGCTGACCGGCCCCCAGGGGACCGCTGACCCGCGAGCTGACCACCGCCTGGTACGCACTGCCGGCGACAAAGTCCACAAAGGGGAAGCTCAGGGTGCGGGTAGCCGCATCGTACTGGAACTCACTGCGCTCCAGGACAAGCTCTTCCCCGCCCCGGCTCAGGCGGAAATTCTGCGGGGTGATCTGGGCCTGGTCTAGCGGGCTGGAGAATACCACCTGCAAACGCCGCCGGCCGGCCGGAATGGCGCCCCCTGCCGGCGGCACGGTGCGCTCGACGGCGGGGATACGGGTGCTGAAGCTCCAGGTATAATCCCCCTCGCCCTGCCGCAGCGGCCCACCTATGGCCGCGTCCAGGCGCACCTGATAGGAGGTGCCGGCCTGCAGGGGCTGGGCCAACTCCAGGTGCAGGATCTGGTCTTCGTAGCGCACCTCACTCAGGGAGAGGGCCTGGCCGCTGGCCCGCACCTCGACGTTCTCGGGCCGGACGGCTGCCGCGTCGAGCGCGCCGGTGAATTGCACCTGCAAATCGCTCAGGCCAGGCGCCACGCTGGTGTCTCCGGCAGCCGGCAGGACCTGGGTCACCTGCGGCACCGGGGTGGTGAAATTCCAGTGAAAATCCTCCGTGCGCAGAGGGCCGGCCACGCTGCGCGAGATCACCACTTCGTAGCGGGAACCGGGGCGGAAACCCTCAGCCAGTTCGAAGCTCAGGGTGCGGGTGTCGGCCGCAAAACGCGGCGCCTCGCGCAGGGGCGCATCCTCGCCCTCGCGCAACACCTGTACCGCCGCCCCCAGGGTGCCCGTCTCGATCCCGCTGCTGAAGACAGCGCTCACCAACCCGGCGCCGGGTGCAATCGCCCCCCCTGCCGCCGGCGAAACCGCAACCGTGTCAGGCACCAGGGTCTGGAAGGACCAGCTCATGCCGCGGTCGGCGCCCAGCGGCCCAAGCGCGGGGGGCGCGATGGCCACGCCGTAGATGCTGCCCACCTGCCAGCCAGCGGCCGGCGCCAGTCCGTACTGTCCCGGACCACGGACCACCGGATCGCCGGGACGCAGGGCCACCGCGGCGCCCTCCCGCTGCAGGGTGAAATTGGCCGAACGCACCTGCGCCGCATCGAGGGGGCTGTCGAAACTGAGCACCACCTCCTCGAGGGCGCTGGCATCCACCCCCGTCGCCCCGGCCACCGGACTGACCTCGGTCAGGCGGGGCACGGCGGTGCTGAAGGACCACTGGTAATCGGTAGCCCGCAAGGGACCACCCAGGATCGCGGCCAGGCGCACCTGGTAGGCGGTGCCCGCCTGCAGGGGTTCGGCCGGGACGAGGCGCAGCTCGCCGTCAGCGTAGAGGATATCCTCCAGGATCACCGGCTCGCCGGCCCGCAGCAACTCGACGTTCTCCTCGTCGATCAGGGTCACGTCGAGCGGATCGCTGAAGGAAGCCGACAGCTCGCGGGTGTCCGCCTTGACCGTGGTGTCGCCGGCCACCGGCGCCGTGCCCAGCAACTGCGGCACCGGGGTGCGGAAGGACCAACTGAAGTCGGTGGCCTGCAAAGAACCCGCCAGCGCCCGCGACAGCACCACCTCGTACCGCGAACCCGGCCGCCATCCTTCCCGGATCGCGGCGCTCAGCTCGTTGTGGGCCGGATCGAAACGGGGCGACTCCAGCGCCACCTCCGCCCCTTCGCGCAACACGTGTACGGCCTCGGGTCCGGTAAGCAGGTCCGCCTGGAGGGGCAGGTCGAAGAGCGCCGAAATCTGGCCACTGCCACTCACCAGGCTATCGCCGGCGACCGGGACGGTGCTCTGCAACTGGGGCACCTGGGTGGAGAAGTTCAGTAGCCAGGCCTTGGCCATCCGGTTGCTGGCCGAATCCTGCAGGGCGGCGGAGACCTCCACCCGGTACTCAGAGCCGGGGGCCAGCTCTTCGCCCAGGCGCAGGCGCACGGTGCGGGTCTGGGCATCGTAGGCGGGCGGGGCGATGAGGGTCAGATGCTGGTTGTCGAGTTCAGCCTCGAAGTAGTCGGCGGTGAGCACGCCCTCGCCCATGGGTTCGGAGAAAGCCAGCAGCACCTCGCCGGAGCCGATCGCCACCCCGGTGGCGCCGTCGATAGGGATGCTGCCCACCAGGCGCGGCACCTCGGTGTCGGCCACAAAGACCCCGGCCGAAGTAAAGGGGGCCATCTCTTTATGTTTGCGGTCCCGCAGGCCCCGCACCACGACGGTGGCCGTATCCGAAGGCATCTGGGCGCTCAGGGTCAACTCCCCGCTCCAGGTATCCCCGGTGAACTGCACCGTCTCGAAGGGGAATTCCTGGCCTCTCAGCACCGCGCTGACTGCGGGGACTTGGGCCGCATCCACGCCCGAGTGTTCGTCGGCGAATTTGAGGCCCATGGAAATGGTCTGGCCAATGCCGGCCTGGCGGCGGGGCAAGAACGGATCACCCACCACCTGGGGTGCCACCGTATCGATGACAAACTCCTGGGGCGTAGTCCATTCCGAACGGGCCAAACCAGCGTCGATGGTCTGCACCGACCAATAGTAGGTGCCGCTGGCCAATCCCTGCAGACGGTGCGCCAGCACCTGGCCGGCGTTGGCGGCGGCCAGCGCCCCGCTGCCCGAGAGCACCTCGCCCTGCCCAGGGGCGGTCCCCACCCGCAGATTGTAACTGAGGCTGGAAGGGGGCGGGTCGAACTCGTCGGTGGCCGCGTTCCAGCTGAGGACCACGGTGTCGGCCGTATCGATGGCTGCCACGCCGGTGGGCACTGCCGGCGCGCGATTGGCATTGAATGCCTGAGCGGTCAAATTGTCGTTGACCACAGCGCTGGGGGCAAAGGTGGAATCGCGCCCGGTGGAGACCAGATCCAAGTCGCCGTCCCCCTCGATGTCGGCCAGGGCCACGGCGCAGAAATCCACCCCCTGGAGCACCGGAAGCCGGGCCTCCACAAAGGCACTTTCGGGAGCGGGAAGACCGATGGTGTTCTCGTAGACCTTGAGGATGGGCGCCTGGCCATTGTTGCCGGCGATAACTAGGTCGAGGTCCTGGTCGTTGTCGTAGTCGCCCCAGACCAGATCCCCGCCCTGGATGCCCGGCAGGACGATGTCACTGCGGGCCACCAACTGGCCGGCCTGGTTCTCGTAGAGCACCGTGCTCACCCCGCCCTCACCGATGCCGCCAGCGACCAGGTCCGCGTCGCCGTCCTGGTCGAAGTCGCCCCAGGCCAGGTCGCTGGATTCGAGGCCGGGCAATTGCAGGCCGCTATCGATCAAGGTGTTCCCGTCGTTGCGGTAAAGGCGGAACTGACGTGTGCGCTCGCTGTCGCTGCCGTTGAGCGCCAGATCGAGATCGCCGTCGTTGTCGTAGTCGGCCCAGGCCAACTCCCCGTTATTCAGGCCGATCAGCTCGAAACCGGCCTCTGAAAAGCCACCATGGCCGTCGTTGCGAAAGACCTGGGTCAGGGACGGTCTCCGGCCATCGGGGAGCAGGGCCTGTCCCATCAGCGCCAGATCCAGATCGCCGTCGTTGTCGTAGTCGCCCCAATCCGCCTCGCTCCTGGAGAGCTTGGGGAAGGACTTGACCGATTCGTTGGAGGATTCGACCGGCTCGAGGGTATAGCCCGTGGCGCCCGGGACCGCGCGGTAGAGCAGGGTATAGCGGTTCTCGAAGATGTCCTCACCGGTGATCAGCAGATCCAGGTCGCCATCATTGTCGTAGTCGCCCCAGGCCACATCCCCGTTGCGCAGCCCAAACAACTCCACATCTTGTCGCAGTTGCAGGGTGCCGGCGCTGTTCTCGTACAAGAGGGTCTGTGCCTTGCCGCTGCGGTTCTGGCCCATCATCGCCAGGTCCTGGTCCCCGTCCTGGTCGAAATCGCCCCAGGACATGGCCGCCTCCTTGAGGGCCCGCAGGCGCTGCTCGGAAGAGACGAACTGCTGCACCACCAGTTTTTTTTCCTGAGACCAGTCCGAGCGGGCCAGGGCCCCATCCACCGTGCGCACGCGCCAGTAATAGGTGTCCGGGCGCAGGAAGCGCTGCAGGGTGAAATTCGTCTTAGCGCCTACATTGCCCGGCGCCACGGCCACCGCGCCGGAGAAGATATCGTTGCTGCCCGGCTCAGTGCCGGTGTTGAGGCTGTCTGGTTCGGTGCCGATACGCAGGTCGTAGGTGAGGTTTCCGCTCTCCGCATCGCTGCCGGGCGACCAACTGAAGAGGGCCTGGTCGCTGCTTACCTGCACCTCGTTGAGAAGGGAGGGAGGTTCGGGCGGGGTGTTGGCGATGGCGGCTAGATTGCTGTACAGGGTGGTGCGGGAGGTCCCGGTCGCATCGGCACCGCTGACCAGCAGGTCGATACGGCCGTCGCTGTCGTGATCGGCCCAGGCCACCGCCCCGCCCACCAAGCCGGGGAACTCCTCACCCAGAAGCGGCGCGCCGCTGAGGGCGCCGTTTCGGTTGGGGAAGATCAGGGTTTTGTAATCCGAGAGGAAGGAAGCCCCCGATGCCGCCAGATCTGGGTCGCCGTCGTTGTCGTAGTCGACCCAGGCCAGGCGGCCACTCAGGCGGCGGCTGGTGTTGAGGGTGAAGCTTTCGTCCAGGGTGAGCACCCCGGCAGGACGGTTGCGGTAGAGATGGAGAAAAGTGAACCAATCCTGAGGTTGTCGTTGCTCATCATAGTGGTACCCCCAATCTCGCCCAGAAACTGCCAGATCGAGATTGCCGTCCCCGTCGTAGTCGGCCCAAGCCAGCCCTCCGCCTTTGAGCGTATTTTTCACCCTTAGCGAAGAATCGAGGTTCAGGGTGCCGATCGGATCGTTCTTGTAGAACTCTGTTACCGCACCCAGGCCGCCGGTGGTGGTCACGTTTTCGCCGGCGATGCTCAGATCCAGGTCGCCGTCGCCGTCGTAGTCGGCCCAGGCCAGGGCGCCGTTGTGCACATTGACCACCGCCAGGCTGTTTTCCTCGTCCGCAACCAGCACCCCGCCCTGCCCCTGGTTGCGGTAGAGCTGGGTCAACGAGGTGCCGTTGTGTTCCATGCCGGCCACCACCAAGTCCAGGTCTCCATCCCCGTCGTAGTCACCCCAGGCCTGGGAGGCGTAACGTACGCCCACTAGGGCCTCCTGGCGAAAGTCCCAGGTTAGGCGGCGCTCCGCCGGGGTGTCCCCGGCCTCGTTGCGGTACAGGCGCAGGCTCTCATCGCCGGCCTGATCCCAGCCGGCGATGCTCAGGTCGAGATAGCCGTCGCCGTCGTAATCGACCCAGGCCACCTCGCCGAAATACACCCCGCTCAGGCGCTGGCGCTGGCTCAGGTCCTCGACCAGACCCACCTCGTCGTAGCGGAAGATACGGGCAATGAGGGAGTCCTGGCCGCTCTCGATGGTCTGGCCGATCAGGGCCAGGTCGGCGTCGCCGTCCCCGTCGTAGTCGCCCCAGGCCGCGTGGCCAGCCCACACCCCGGGCAGGACCTGGCCGGAGTCAGCCAGATTCTGGGCCTGGCCGGCGCCGGCGGCGAACAGAAGGACGAGGAAGAGCAACCGATTCATGACCATGGACACGCTGGGAAAACGGGGGCCGAACCATCGCTGCCGAGGTCGGAGCAGCATTAAGATAGCAAACACCTAGGCATTAGCCAAGCACAAGAAATCGCGCCTTTCACTCGGCTTCCACCGCCCCCATATCCACCTCCACGGCCACGGCGCTGCCCAGGATGGAGACATTGAGCACCAGGCGAAACCCTTCGTCCTTGCGCGCCGAGATCCGCCCGCTCAGCCCGGCCAGGGGACCGGAAATCACCCGCACCCAGCGCCCCCGCTTGAGCAGCGGGTACAGGGTGAGGGCCACCCCCAGGTTGCTGGCCAGGTACACATTATATAGCTCGTCGCATAATTGCTGCTGATCGACCACCTCGATGGTGCGCACCAGGCAGCTGGTCTGCAGCAGGTCGTAGCGCTGCTGCCGGTCGCAGACGGCGAACATATACCCCGGAAAGAGAGGCACCTCAAAGTGGTAGCGCCGCTGCCCCTTTTGGCCGGACTTGGCCGGCTCGCTGCGGCGCAGGGGCAGGTAATGCCGGATACCCAGCTGCAGGCAATGTTTGGCCGCCTGCTTCTCGCTGCGGGGCCGGGTGTGCAGCGCCAGCCAGGGCGCCCCCTCTTCGAGGCGGAAGAGCCGGGCCGCCTCCTCTTGCAGGGCGTGGCGCAGCACTGCGGCCGCCCCGCCACTGCCAGTACCAGTTCCCTTGTTCATCGCCACCTAATAAGATGGCCTCCCAGGCAGTGCGCCGGGGGAGGCCAGGTAAAACTGGGGTGAGTGACGGGGCTCGAACCCGCGGCCTCCTGGGCCACAACCAGGTGCTCTAACCAGCTGAGCTACACCCACCATATGAACAGGAGATAGAATATAACCTCCCCTCCCCCGCCAGGCAACAATCAGCGCCAGTCGGGGATCTCCACCGGCGTCCCGCCCTGACGGATGCTCTCCTGGGCGCACAGGCCCGGCAGGCTCATGTCGAGGGCCTGGTGGATGTCGATGGGGGAGGGCCGGCCCTGGCGCAGGGCGTCGAGGAAATCGCGGATCATGCAATACTCGGCGGTGCCGTGGCCCCCGGCGCGGGCCTGGGCCGGCACCCCGGGCACGTCGTACCCGAGGGGCAGCTCCATCATCGCCGAGAGGTGCGGCACCTGTTCCATAAAGGCGTGGGTGCGCAGGGGTAGGGGTGGCCGCGAGGTCTCCAGGCAGCCCTTGGTGCCGTAGAGCGAGTAATAGTGGAAGGAGGGCTCGCGCACCAGCTTCTCGGCCCGCAGGATCTTGATCACCGCCCCGCTGGCGGTCTGGAAGATGCCCACGCCAAAGTCGTACTGGCCGTACCCAGGGTCGAGCTTGTTGGACGTGGCCATGGCCGTGACCCGCACGCAGCGTTCGCCGGTAATCTTGAGGACGGGGCCCAGGCTGTGGGTACAGTAGGTGAGGGGCTGGCGGAAGGAACGCCAGGTGGGGGTGCCGTCGGGGTTGCGGTGCAGGGCGCGCACGTCGTGTACGTACTCGGCCTCGGCATAGATCAACTCGCCCAGCATACCCTGGTCCCACATCTCCTTCCAGGAAAGCATATGCCCCCAGTAGCAGCAGTTCTCGGCCAGCATGAAGAGTTGTTGCGGGTGGCGCCGCACCGCCGCGAGCAACTGGCGCGACTCCTCCAAGTCGCTGGCCAGGATCACCTCCTGCAGCACGTGGCAGCCCGCCTCCAGGGCGGCAACACTCTGATTCTTGTGATCGGGGATGGGCGAGGCCACGGCCACCACGTCAAGGCCGCTCGCCAGCAGTTCGGCATAGGTGGCGCACAGGCGCGCCTGGGGGAACTGCTCCCCGAAACGCGCCAGGGTCTGGGGGTCGGGATCGAAGGCCGCGGCGATCTGGCAATCGGGAAAGAGGGGAAAAACCCGGGCCAGGCTGAGGCCGCGGCGCAGGCCGGATATGCCAACGAGATATTTTCTGCTCATGGCGGGGCTCCGTTCAGGTTGACGGGAATCGCAAAATAGACCTTTCTATGGGAAAGCTAACAAGGTGCGCCCGCACCGGAAAGGAGCTGGCGATGAGCAGCGAAGAACGGATGGCCATCCTCAGGCTGTTGGAACAGGGCAAGATCACCGCCCAGGAAGCCGAGCGGCTGCTGCGCGCCCTGAGCGGCCCCTCGCGGAGCGATGGCCCCCGCCTGGACGACCTGGGCAGGCATATCGGCCAGGCCATGCAGGAGGCCGGCCGCGCCATCAGCGAGGCAGTGGGCTCGGCGCGGCGCTCGGCGGCAGGCCGCGCCGTAGGCGACCTCTTCGACGACGTGGTCTCCGAGTTTTCGGGTTCGGCCGAGGAGGTCGAGGAAACCCGCGACTGGACCCTGGAGGCAGCCGGCGTGTCCCAGTTGCGGGCCGACACCAGCAACGGGGCCATTGCCGTGGAGGGCGCCGACCTCGAAGAGATCCAGATCCGCGCCATCAAGCGGGTGAAGGCGCGCACCCGCCAACAGGCCGAGGAGTGCGCCGCCCAGGTGGGGGTGCACGCCCAGCGCGAGGGCGACACAGTGCGGCTCTGGGAGGAACGCCCCCGCAACCTGACCGGCATCCGGGTCGAGGTGCGCTACCAGGTGCGCTGCCCCCGGCAACTGGCCCTGCGCCTCAACACCCTCAACGGGGCCATCTCCACCCAGGGGACGCGGGCCGGTGTCGAGGCCACCACCCTCAACGGCAGCGTCGAGGTGCGCCAGAGCGAGGGCCAGATGAAACTGCAGAGCAAAAACGGCAAGGTGGCCGCCCACCTCGACCTGCTCGTCGGGCGGGGCGAGTTCGAGACCGCCAACGGCAAGGTGGAGGTGGTGGTGCGCGCCGGCCAGGGCTCCATCGAAGCCAAGACCCTCAACGGGGCGGTGGAACTGAGCCTGCCCGCCGATTTTGCCGGCCGCCTCGATGCCAGCACCGTACACGGCCAGGTGCACTCCGAGTTCCCCATCCCGGTGGTGGGCAAGCCGGACAAGGCCCGCCTCGAAGGGGATATCGGCCCGGGCGGCGACCACCTGGTGCGCCTGCGCACCCTCAACGGCGCCATCTCCCTGAAGCATTCCCTTCCGGCAGCATGAGCTTCGCCTGACCCTGAGTCTGGCCCTGCCCCTCGCGGGGCAGGTTTTTTTTTGCACCCCGCCAAACACCTGCCCCTCCCCTCCCGTTGTATAAGCAGAGGCCAGAGGAGGACCGCTTGCTGACCCTGGAGGAACTGTACCGCGAATACGCCGATGGGCTCCAGGCCTACGCGGCCCGGCTGACCCGCGACGGGCCGGCCGCCGAAGATCTGGTACAAGAAGCATTCATCCGCACCCTGGGCCACCTGCAACTGCTGGCGCAGCTCAACCCCCACCAGTGCCGCGCCTGGCTCTGCCAGACGGTGAAGCGCCTCTTCCTCGACCAGCGGGCCTCGCGGGCCAGAGAGGCGGCCTTCGTCGCCCAACTGAGCCTGGAGACCGAAGGCTACGTGGCGCCGGTGGAGCCGGAGTTGATGGCCGGCCTGCTGGCGCGGGTCCCCGAATCCTGCCGCCAGGTGCTGGAGATGCGCTACACCCTGGGTATGAACAGCACCGAGATCGGCGAGGAATTGGGCCTGCTCCCGGCCACGGTGCGTTCGCGGCTCCATCTGGCCATCGCGCGGCTGCGCGCCGCACAGGACAAACTTTTCTAGAGGAGGAAGGCATCATGGAAGCGAAACCGCAAGAAGGCAAGTCCATCGGCAACGTGGGGGTCCTGGACCTGCGCACCGCCACCGAAGCCTCGGTCGCCGGCATCCGGCGCATCGGCAACGTGGGCCTGGTGCTCTGCTCTCCGGAGACCGCCCATCTGGTGGCCCGGATCACCATGGGCAACCTGGGCGGCACCATCGAAGCCCCGGTCGATGCCCGGCTGCTCTCCGGGCAGGTGACCATCAACCGCGACTTCTTCCGAGATCAGCCCGAATCCCTGCACCTGATTGTCACCGGGCAACTGATCATCGAGCCGGAGGTGCAGGCAGCAGACCTCGAAAAGGGCCTGGGCTCGCTGCACCTGAGCGGCCAGATCTTCTGTCCCGAGCACCTTTCCGGAGCCCTCCAGGCCAAGATCCGCACCCTGCAGGGCCAGTTGCAGACCTACGACGGCACCCTGCGCCTGGTGCTGGGCGACCTGCTCCTGGACGAACACACCCTGCCGGCCCTGGCAGAAGGCAGCCAGTTTGCGGTAGTGGGCAAGGTGCAGGTGCCCAAGGTGGTGGACAACGACCTGTTGGCCCGCAAGCTCGCCAAACTCCACCTGATCGGCAGCATCCTGTGCCACGAGGAGAATGCCCAGACCATCCTCTCGCGGCTGGAGGAAAAAACCGGGCTTGCCAAGAAGACCCTCATCCCCGCCGGCTTTGAGCTGGTGGGCAGTTCGCTGGTGATCAATGCCGCCAACCTGGGCACCCTGCCGGGCCGTCGGCTCTACTGCACCAAGCAGGTGCAGTTCGGAGCCGACGTGGAGGCCCAAGCCCTGGATCTGGCCCTGGAAAAGCTGGTCGTCAAGGATCTGCTCCTCTATCCCAAAGCCCTGGAGGAAACCCTGGCCCGCAAATGCGATCTGGCGAGCAGCCAGGCCATCCCCTGCGAGGGCGAGCTGTGGCAGGTGGAGGACGTCACCCAACTGCCGGCCTCCCGTTTCGAGTACCTGGAAGGCAAGGCCACCCTGGTGGTGCTGGGAGTGCTGACCATCGATCCCGAAGTGGAACCCAAAACCCTGGCCGAGCGCCTGGCCAAGGTCCACAACAAGGGGGTGATCAAGTGCACCAAGGCGCAACTGGGCGCGATTCAGGCCCGGCTGGGGCTGAACAAGGGGGTGCTGGAGAGTTCGGACAAAAAGGAAGAGGAGGAGGAAGGTGGGATTGGCAACGTGGGACAGCTCAAACTCTAAGCAAGGGTCTGCAAAACATTAGGTTACAACAAAGAAGCCAGGGTGCTGCCGACAGGGAGGCACCCTGGCTTCTTTTTAGTTTATCAAAAAATCGAGGTTATTTTTTATAAAATTACATTTTTAACTTGACATTGTTAATTAATCTTGGCTATTTATTTAACAAATAGAAATAACCAGAGAAGATCGCCGATGAGAAAAATACTGGAATGTTGCCCGAACTGCGGACAGGACCTCGAAATCACCCAGGTGAAATGCACCTCCTGCGAGACCGCGATCAGCGCCCGGTACACCCCCTGCAGGTTCTGCAAACTCTCCCCCGAGAGCCTGCGCCTGCTCGAGATCTTTATCAAAAGCCGGGGCAACGTCAAAGAGATGGAGCGCGAACTGGGCCTCTCCTATCCCACCGTGCGCAACAAGCTCGATGCGGTGATCAAGGAACTGGGCTTCGAGGTCAACCCGGCCGCCGAAGAGGACTTCAAAACCCAGCGGCGCGAAATCCTGGAACAACTCGAGCGGGGGGAACTCAAAGCCGCCGAAGCCGCCAGCCTGCTGGCCAAACTGAAAAAGTAGAGGGCCGAGATGAACGAAAACAGAGTCGAGATCCTCGGGCAACTGGAGAGGGGAGAACTCACCGTCGATGCGGCCTCGCGCCTGCTGACCGGCAATCCCGAGACCCACTCCGGAGAGCTGGCACCGAATGCCCCCAGCATCAGCACCACCTCAGACCTGATCACCCGCCGCCAGCGCCTGGCCGCCCTGGCCGCACAAACCGGCGCCTGGGCCCCCGAGCGGATGGTCACCCCGCCGGGTGACCCGCCCAGGTCCTGGCCCTGGCCCGAGCACCCCTGGCAGTGGTTCTGGCAGGATTTCTCCCATCCCCTGCACCTGGATCACACCTTTGAGCCGGCCCCCGGCACGCACCTGTACGCTGCGGTCTACAACGGCGATCTGAACCTGAACGGGTGGGCCGGACCGCAACTGACCCTGGGAGCGGCCGCCTTCGACCTGCGGGTCGGCCACCAGGAACGCGCCCTGCGGCTCGCCGCCGCCACCGGCATGCTGGACCTGGGAGTGCCGGGCAACGTGACCAAAGCCGAGGTACGGGCCCTGTCCGGCGACGTGCGAATCCGCGACCTGTGCCTGCAGCGCTTGCAGGTGCGCTGTGAGAGCGGCGATCTGCGCGGCGAGCAGATCCGGGCCGACCTCAATGCCGAACTCTTCGGGGGCGACGCCGACCTTTTCCACTGCACAGGGGAGATCCGGGTCACCGCCCACCAGGGCCATATCCGCCTGCGCGACCCCGAGGCCGGCAAGGTCGAACTGATCGCCGACGAGGGGGTGGAGTTGCGCCTGGGCAGGGTCGAAAGCGGGCATTTCCGCTGCGAGACCCGGGGCGGGGATCTCGAGGTGTGTATCGGGGCAGGCTCGGCCTGCCAACTGTCCCTGGAGGCCCGCGAGGGAGGTCTGATCTGTCCGGTCCGCCTGCCCTGGAGCGCCCTGGAGGAGCGATCCCCCCACCGCCTCCGGGGCCAACTCAAGGGCGGCGGCGCCACCATCGAACTGGTCGCCCACGGCGGGCGCATCTATCTATCAGGAGAGTAGACCATGAACGAAGAACAGGCCAAGATCCTCGAGATGCTCGCCGAGCACAAGATCAGCACCGACGAAGCCGCCAGGCTGCTCGACGCCCTGGAGAGTGCCCCCGGCCCGCCCGAAAGGCCGGCAGCGCCCGAATCCCGCCAGGAAAAATCCGCTCCCGGCAACACCGACCCGCTGGCCGGCATCGACCTGCGCCGAAGCGACCTGAAGGGCAAGGACCTGCGGGGCGCCGATCTGCGCGGCAAGGACCTGCGGGGTCTCGAACTGAGCGGGGTACACCTGGAGGACGCCGATCTGCGCGAGGCCAACCTCAGCGGCACCGACCTCACCGGCGCCTTTCTCCAGGGCGCCAAACTGGAAAACGCCAACTTGAGCAATGCCGACCTTTCCGGCGTCCACGCCGAGGGGGGCGATCTGCGCGGGGCCAACCTCCACGACGCCGACCTGTCGGGGGCCTTTCTCCAGGGGGCCAAACTCCAGGGCGCCAATCTGAACCACGCCGATCTGTCCAGTGTGCACCTCGAAGACAGCGACCTGGGCGGTATCAACCTCAGCAACGCCGATCTTTCCGGAGCTTTTCTCCAGCGCGCCTGCTTGGCGGGGGCCAACCTGCGCCAGGCCGACCTCTCCGGGGCACGGCTGGAGCAGGCAGACCTCTCCGGCGCGGACCTCAGCCGGGCCGATCTCTCCGGGGCCCACCTCGAGGGCGCCGTGTTGCAGGTCGCCAATCTGCGCCAGGCCGATCTCTCCGGGGCCCATCTCGAGGATGCCGATCTGTCGGGCGCCGATCTGCACGGCGCTCAACTGGAGGGCACACTGCTCGCCGGGACCCAGCCAGGACCCGGCCGGCACCGCGCCGTGCCCCCGGTGCCCCCGGTCCCGCCAGTACCTCCAGTGCCGCCCGTACCCCCCCTGAACGCGATCATCGACCAGGTCGTGACCTCAGTCACCGCCGCCACCGCCCAGGTGGGGGCCACCGTGGCCAATGCGCTGCGAACGGGCAGTACCGGCGTCGACCCCAACTATGTGCGCGCCCTCAAGGAGGCCGGGGTCCAGGACCTTTCCGCCCTCTTCGTGTCCGGGCTGGTCCAGGCCGGCGTCACCCCCGAATACGTGCGCACCCTCAAGGAAGCCGGCGTCCAGGACCTCTCGGCCATCCACCTGCCCAATCTGATCCAGGCCGGCGTCACCGCCGAATATGTGCGCGCCCTCAAGGAAGCAGGGGTCCAGGATCTCTCCACCCTCTTCCTGCCCGGGCTGGTCCAGGCCGGTATCACCCCCGAATATGTGCGCAGCCTCAAGGAGGCCGGCCTGGAGGACCTCTCGGCGATCCATCTGTCCGGACTCAAGGCGAACACTTAAACGCTCTCTGGTGTTGACCCAGCCAGGCGAGGTGGCGGCCTGCAGCCGCTGCCTCGCCAACCTTTTGCCCGCCGCAAGCCTCTAACCTGTGTATCAAAGCGGC
>JADZBP010000088.1 GCA_020852055.1 Candidatus Latescibacterota bacterium | reverse complement strand
TCGAGATCGTCGTCTGGGAATGACCGGCATTTTCCGGGGTTCGGGTCTGCTCCCCGCCTTTCCCTTGCCCTGATCCCAGTCATGGGTTTCGACTACTTCACCATCCGCAACCTGGCCGCCGAACTCGAGGCCAAGGTGAGTGGCCAACAGGTTCTGCGCGCCAGCGGCACCGCGGCCGAGTTGAACCTGGAGATGGCAGGCGGGGAGGGTCTGCACGTGGCGCTGGGAAGGGATGGGTGGGTCTGCTGCAGTGCGGGCAGGCCCCTGGATCGTCCCGACCAGCTTGGCGTCCCCGAACCCCTTCTGGTTGGCGCTCGGGTCGAGAAGGTCTGGGCCGACTCCCGGGACCGGTTGCTGTGGCTGTGGCTTTCGCGCCCCGACAGCCAGGGGCAGCCCTCCTTCGCGCATTTTGTACTGGAGTTGATCTACCCCCGGTTCCAGGCCTATCTCGTCAGCGAGCGGAGTGGCCGGGTATTGCGGGGGTGGGCAGGAACAGGGCGGCCCCGGCTGACCATAGGTAGCCAGTACGCGGCGCCGGAGTGCGGCAAACGCCTGCTGCCTGGTGAGGATACCGAGGAGGATCTCGTCGCGGCCCTTGCCGGCCAGCCCTGCACGCTGCGGGCCCTGGCCGGCAAGGTGGTGGGTATGGATGAGGTCGTCGCCGCGGTGGTCTTTGCCGGGGCGGGGCTGGTTCCCGGGGAGTCGCTCACCACTGAGGATCTGCGGGGATTCTGGCGGGCGGCAAGGGCATTGTACCGGCGTCCGGCCGAGATGGGCGGCGCCGTGTGGGCTGTGGCCGGGAAAGAGCATTTTTCGGGTTTGATCCCGGCGACCCTGCCTGCCGAGACCTTTGCCAGTGTCAGTGAGGCCATCCGCCGGGTTAGGCAGCCATCGCCGGGTGGACCGGTCGCCGTTACTGCCAACGCCCCCGGGAGGCTGCGCGGCACACTGTCCAGGCTCCGTCGCCGGCTCGCTGCGCTGGAGGCCGACCTTGCCGCTGCCGGCGCCGCGGATCACTGCCAGAAACAGGCCGCGGCGATCCTGGCCGGGATCACCCAGGTACCCCGAGGTGCGGATCACGCGCAATTACCTGACCCCTACGGGCTGCCGGGCCAGACGCTCCTGGTCCAGCTCGACCCGCGATGGTCGGCTGCGGAAAACGCAGCCCGTCTGCTCAAAGCAGTGCAGCGGTACCGCCGTCGCCAGGAGGTCCTGCCCGCCCGGATCCGCCAGGTGCGCCAGCTGGTCGCGGAGGGGGAAGGGATCCTGGCGAGCCCGACGGACAGGGACCAACTTGAAGGGTGGCTGAAAAAAAACAGTATGAACGAGGATAGGGAACACCCGCGGCGCCCGGCAGAGGCGGTCGCCCATCCCCGCCGGTACCGAACCTCCAGTGGGTGGAGTGTATGGGCGGGCCGAAACAACGTCGAAAACGATCTGCTTTCCCACCGGTTGGCCGCGCAAAACGACTACTGGTTTCATGCCCACGGATACCCGGGGTCACACGTCGTGCTGCGGCGGGAAGGGCGGAAGGAGGAGCCGAGCGCCCAGACCCTGCGCGAGGCCGCCGGGGTAGCGGCTTTCTGGAGTAAGGGCAAGACGGCCAAGCGGGTTTCGGTGGTGTACACCCTGGTGAAGTACGTCTCGAAGCCGCGAGGCGGGGCCCCCGGACAAGCCTTGCTGAAACGGGAAAAAAGCCTGATGGTCGAGCCCAGATTGCTGCCCGAGGAGGACGAAGGCAGTGTTTAAATACGCATAACAAGTGTTACGTAAACTAATTATCATCGCCGGACCAACTGCTGTCGGTAAAACCTCCCTCGCCATCACCGTCGCTTCAGAGGTCGGTGGACAGATCATATCCGCCGATTCCCGGCAAATTTACCGCTATATGGAGGTGGCCACCGCCAAACCGAACGCAGCAGAACGGGCTGCGGTGGAACACCACGGCCTGGATCTCAGGGATCCGGACGAACCCTACAGCGCAGGTGAGTTTTCACGTTATGCCCGCGACCGGGTCAGGGAGATGTGGCGCCAGGACCTGATCCCGGTGGTGGTGGGGGGGACGGGCCTGTACCTCCAGGCCCTGTTAGATGGGCTTTGGCGCGAAACAGTGTCCGCCCAGACCCTGCGGGACGACCTCAAGGCCAGGCTCTCAACTCAGGGAGTGGAAGGTCTGCACCACGAACTGGGGCACCTCGATGCGGTGGCCCAATCGCGTATTGCGGCCACCGACACCCAGCGGGTGCTGCGAGCGTTGGAGCTTGCCCACCTCGGCATTCGCGGAGCGGGGCATGGGTGGGACCCTCTGCCCTGTGTGCCGGTCGCGTTTTGCCTGAACCGAACCCGCGAGCAACTGTACCGCCGTATCGACCAACGTGTGGAAGCTATGGTCGCCCAGGGCTTGATCGCGGAGGTGGAACAGCTGCTGGACAAGGGGTACACCCGCTCGACGCGGGCGATGCAGAGCCTGGGGTACGAGGATCTGCTGGATCACCTCGACGGAGTCTGTAGCCTCGACGCCGCGCTGGCGAAGATGAGATTGCGGACCCGCCAGTACGCCAAACGGCAGTTGACCTGGTTCAGGAAGGACCGCCGTTTCCGCTGGCTCGATCTGGACCGCTGGGGTTCCGCCGGAGGGGTCGAGAGGGTGCTGGCAGAGATCCGGAACCGGAGGGGGCTTTAGGCGTTGACACTTAGAGATAGCTCCCTTATCTTAAAACATGTTCTCAAGTGAAGGCGGTGCGATTTGAGGCCTTCTGCCCATCTTGGGAGCGGGAGTAGTTCAGGGGTAGAACGCAAGCTTCCCAAGCTTGATGTCGCGGGTTCGATTCCCGTCTCCCGCTCCACGTTTTTTACCTTTCCCCGGCTTTCCCGGCTGTTCCTTCTGCTATTCCTTCCCCTGTTCGCCTGCGGTCCCAAGCCGGTGCCCCCGGAATCGCCGCTCGACACTGCGGAGAACCACTACCAGCGGGGGCTCGTGCACTTGGATGCAGGGGAGCGGATGGAGGCGGCGCGCGAGTTTGAGAGGGCCCGGGCACTCAGTCCTGATTATCCTGGGTACTGGGTGGGTGACGCGCTGCTGTCGATGGTGCAGGAGGATTTTTGGCGGGCCCGCCAGGACCTGGCCAAGGCGATCCACCGCGATGGCAAATTCACGGACGCCTATGTGGCGCTGGGAAGGGTGATAGCGGCTGAGGGATTAGCTCGCTCCTACCCGGTGGAAGCCTGGTACCAGGAAGCCCTCGAAGCCTACCGGAAGGCCGAGTCGAGCAGCCCCGGAGACCCGAAGGTGGGGTATTATTTGGGTCTGTGCCATTTCGATGCAGGGAAACTCGAGCCTGCCCGGGCTGCATTTTCACAGCTTATTGGCGCGGGCCATGGGCGGTACCTGGCACTGGCACAGGAGCAACTCGCCAAGGTTCAGCTGATCGAACGGGTGGCGCCTGGGTCTGCCTGGGGCATGAAGATCGCCCGCCTGCCACAGATCTCCAGGGCGGAACTGGCGGTTCTGCTGGTCGAGGAGTTGCGGATCGCCGAACTGGTAACGCAAAGGCGGCTCCCGGATCGCCATACCCGGTTCGCGGTGCCCGGGCAGGTTCAGGGGGATTCGGCGACCACCCCCACCGACCTTGCAGCTTCGTGGGCGCGCCCCTGGATTCTGCAGGTCCTCCAACTTGGTATACCCGGCCTCGAAGTGACACCGGACCACCGCTTCCAGCCCGAGGCAAAGATCGATCGGGCGGCGATGGCGGTGGTTACCCACGGGATCCTCGTGCTGCTGACCGGCGACGAGGACCTGGCGACAAGATACCTGGGTGAGACCTCGCGTTTTCCGGATGTGAGGAGCGACTCCTACGCGTATAACGCCATCGCGGTTTGCGCGGAACGGGGGATCATCACCGCGGACCATCTGACCGGGCTCTTTCACCCAGGGGTTTACGTCTCAGGCGCGGAAGCGATGGAGATCCTCCGCCTGCTGCAGAACGCAGTGCGCTTCGAGTTTTGACGGGGGCTCAGGTGATGCCGAACCCAGCGTTTCGGGCCTGGCTGGCTGGGCTGCTCGTGGTCGCCGGCCTGTACACGCAGCCCGCCGGGGCCGTGGTCACCCAGAGTGTGAAGGCCACGGGCACTGCCGCGATTATCGCCGGCGACCGGGCCAATGCCTTTGAACAGGCCAAAAAGGCGGCGCTCCGGGAGGCGGTGGAGCAGGCAGCAGGCACCCTGGTGACGACCTCCACCCAGGTTGAGGATTTTGCCCTGTTTTCAGATACCGTGTTCCTGCAAACCGCGGGGTACGTGCGCCGCTACCGGGTGGTATCGCAGGGGGAGAGCGAGCCCGGCACCTATCAGGTGGGTATCGAGGCCGAGGTGGATCTGGGTTTTCTGCACCAGCAACTAGAGGCCCGCAATCTGCTGATCGACGCCGCTGGTAGCCCACCTCTCCTTTGCCTGGGCAAGGAGGTCCTGGCCGAAAGCAAGTCCGCCGACCTCGGTTGGGGAGTAGTGGCCGAGGAACTAGAAAAAGGCCTGAAGGACGCCAGTTCCCGTTTCCACCTGCTCAGCCCGGGCGGGGATCGCTGGCAGCCTGAGGAGGCCCTTGCTTTGGCGCGGTCTCGCGGCGCCGAGGTGCTGGTGCTCGGGCAGGCGACCCTCCGTCCCGTGCCCGATGCCCGGGTGCCGGGCGGGAACCAGCTTCGCGACCTGGGTATCCAATCCGCCCGCGCCGAGGTGGAAGTGCGCCTGCTCTGGGTTGACACCGGGGAGGTGGTGGCGGTCCTCAACCAGAACACCCGAGCGGCAGCCGGCAGCTTCGATGCGGCCGGCCGAAAAGCCGCGCGGCAGGGTGCAGCCAAGGTGGCCCCGCAGGTGGTCAGGAAGCTGCTCAAGGACTGGCAGGAACGGGTGTACGCCGGCCGGCTGGTGCAGGTGCAGGTCGAGGCCACAACCGGGCAGTTGCGCCGCTTCGAACGCGAGTTCCCGCAAAAGGTCAGCGGCATCGACCAGCTGCGTTCGCGCGGGGTCGCCGGTGGGGTGGGCCGCTTCGAGGCCCGGGCCCGTCACGAGGCCTTCCAGCTAGCCCGCGAATTGAGCGCCAGCGGCATGGGAGACCTGAATGTCGAGATTCTCGGAGTCACCGTGAATACGCTCAGCCTCAAACTTTCAGACTGAGGTCCAAGGGGGATAGATGGTAGTGATCAAGGAGATCGAACCTGGCAGCCTGGGGGCGCGGGCGGGATTTCTGGCCGGGGACGAGATCCATGCGATCAACGGCCAACCTGTTGGCGACCTGATCGACTTTCAGGTCGGCAGTGCCGAGCAGTTCCTGCTCTTCGACGTCCGCCGGGATGGAGAGGATTACGAGGTCGAGGTCGAAAGGGCCACCGACGAGGAGATGGGCCTGGAGTTTGAGGACCTGCGGCTGCGGAGTTGCAACAACAAATGTGTCTTCTGTTTTATCCACCAGATGCCCAAAGGCATGCGGCGCAGCCTCTATTTCGAGGATGACGATTACCGACTGTCCTTCCTCCACGGATCCTACGTCACCCTCACCAATACCCACGAAAAGGACCTCCAGCGCATCATCGACCAGGGGCTTTCGCCGCAGTACATCTCGGTACACGCCACTGAGCCGCAGTTACGACAGGTGATGCTGGGGCGGAACAAGCCCACTGCAGATATCATGGAAAGGCTGCAGCGACTCGCTGACAACGGCATCGAGATGCATACCCAGGTGGTCGTCTGCCCGGGCTATAACGATGGCACTCACCTCGAACGCACGGTCACCGACCTGAGCCGGCTTTACCCGGCGGTGCGCTCGGTGGCGCTGGTCCCGGTGGGATTGACGAAGTTCCGCAACCGGCTCCCCAACCTCAAACCCGTGACCCCCGAACTGGCGAGGCAATACGTTTCCCAGGCGGAGCAATGGGGGGACGCTTTTTCGGGTTCATTGGGAGAACGGCTGGTCTATGCCGCCGACGAGTTGTTCCTGCTCATCGGGCGTCTGCCCCCGCCGCGCCAATACTACGACGCGTTCCCGCAGATCGAAAACGGCATCGGCATGGTCCGCTCCTTTCTCGATCGTTGGGAAGAAGGCCGACAAAGCCTGCCGGTGCGCCTGGAACGCCCCTTGCGCCTGGGTATAGTCACCGGCCGGCTGGCGGCTAGCTTTTTCGGTCCAATCATAGATCATCTCAACCGGATACCAGGGCTCACCGTGGACCTGCTGGTGGTGACCAACCAGACCTTTGGCGAGGGCATCACGGTCTCGGGCCTGCTCGGGGGGGAGGATATAATCCAGCGGCTTCAGGGCGGGGTTTGGGATCTGGTATTGTTGCCACCGAACTGCATCAACGGGGAAGGGTTGACACTGGACGATCTGAACGTACCGCTGCTCCAGGAACGGGCCGGGGTGCCCTTGGCCATCGGACAGTACGACCTGGCGGCAACCCTCCGCCAAGTGCTCACTGGCCAATCCCTGCCTATAGAGGGCAGCGGCCGCCAGCTTTCGGAACTGGGTTACTACGTGGGTAGGTCATGATGGGGGTGTCCAAGGAAGCCCGCCTGATCGAGCACCGGCGGCCATTGGTGGCGATCGTGGGCAGGCCCAATGTCGGTAAGTCCACGCTTTTCAACCGGCTGGTCGGTTCGCGTTTCGCCATCACCGATGACCAACCAGGGGTGACCCGGGATCGGCTGTACGCCGAGGTGGAATGGATCGGCCGGCATTTCACCCTGGTCGATACCGGCGGCCTGGTGCCCCGGACCAAAGACGAGATGGAAAAAGCGGTGCTCACCCAGGCGGAACAGGCCATCGCCGAGGCCGACCTGGTGGTGCTGCTCTGCGACGTCTCTGCCGGGGTCACCGACGCCGATCTGCAGGTGGCCGCCATGCTCCGCCGCAGCGGGCGGGCCAACCTGGTGGTGGTGAACAAGGTCGATCACCCAGAACAAGCCGAGGCCGTGGCCGAATTCTTCAGCCTGGGGCTGGGTGACCCGGTGCCGGTTTCGGCGGTAACGGGTCGGCGTTCCGGGGATCTGCTGGATACGCTGACCCGGGTATTAGAGCTGGACCCGACGGTTCCCGAGGAGAAGCAGGAGGCGATCGCCATCGCCATCGCCGGCCGGCCCAATGCCGGCAAGTCTACCATGATCAACCGGCTCGCCGATTGCCAGGTTTCCATCGTCGACAGCGAACCGGGCACCACCCGAGACGCCACCTCGATCCGCCTGGAGTGGGAGGGACGGTCCTTTCTGCTGACCGATACGGCGGGACTGCGGCATCGCTCCAAGGTGGACGGGCAGGTCGAGTACTACAGTGGCCTGCGCGCCGGTCACGCCATCGGCCGGGCCGACGTGGTGCTCCTCCTCCTCGACGCGGTGGAAGGGGTCACCGTGCAGGATGCGCGAATCATGAGCCAGGTGACCGATACTGGCCGGGGCCTGATCGTGGTGGCCAACAAATGGGACCAGCTCGAAAAGCGCGGCATCGATACCCGCGAATACACCAAAGACATGCATGCGCGTTTTCCCTTCCTCCTGCACTACCCGATCCTTTTTTCCTCGGGGTTGACCGGCAAGGGGGTATGGGCTTGTCTGCGCGAAGCGGTGCGGGTCTGGGAGATCCGCCGCGAACGGGTGGCAACCCCCCGCCTCAACAAATTCATGAGCAATGTCGTGGCCGCCACCCCGCCTGCCGGCAACCTCGATGTGCGCGTCTACTACATGACCCAACAGGGGATCGCGCCGCCCACCTTTGTCGCCTTTGTCAACCACCCCAAACAGATCCCCGAAGCATACAAACGATTTGTGGAAAATCACTTGCGCCGCGAATTCGGGTTCTCGGGCACGCCGGTGCGTATCCTGTTCCGCCGCAATCGTCGGGGTGCAGAAGACTGAACGGGAGTCTGACGGTGAAATACCCGCTGGGTCAAAAACTCTATTTCAGCATCAGCGAAGTAGCCGAGATAACCGAGCTCCAGCCCTATATCCTGCGCACCTGGGAAAAGGAGTTTTCCTGCCTGAGACCCCGGCGTCTGCGCGGCAAAAACCGGGCGTACCGCCAGCGCGACATCAACCTGATCCTCCTGATCAAAAAACTGCTCTACGAGGAGCGTTTTACCGTCCAGGGGGTCCGCCAGAAGCTGAAAAACGACGCGGAACTGGTGCGGCAGGCCATCGAGACGGATGTCAGCGGTCCGGACTCTGCGGTTGGTCCTGACGAGGCCGGGGGGGAAGAGGCCGCGGCTGCCGAACCAAGCCTCGATCCTCCAGCGGCGCCGGGCTTGTTAACCGACCTGGCGCCGGTTCCTGGTCCTGCTCCATCCCCCCTGCCACCGGTGGCCGCTGGCAGCGACCAGCAGGTGATCGACGAGGTCCGGGCCGAGTTGCGGCTCATACTCCGGCTGCTCGCCTAGCGTCGTGGGCGGCAAACGATTGGCGGCGTCATCTAAGGCGCTGCCTAAGTTGATCTTGCCCATCTCCCCGCAATTGTCTATCTTATTTGGTCTAAGAGATGGGCAGGATGCCCGTTTTTTGTTATGGGAGGAATCTGGGCTTGCCCGGCGAGCAACGCGCGGAACTTAAGGCAAAACTGGTCGAGATGCTTGAGCCTGTGGTGCAAGACCACGGTGCCGAGTTGGTGGACCTCGAACTGGTGGGTGCCCTGGGCAACTGCACCTTGCGTTTACTGGTCCACCAGGAATCGGGGGCCACGGTCAAGCTTTGCGAGGAGATCAGTTCGGAGGCCGGGGACATACTCGACCTGCACGAACCCATCCCCGGGCGGTACCGCATCGAGGTAACCTCGCCCGGATTCGACCGGCCGCTCAAGACCGATCGCGACTTCGCTCGAGCCGCGCAGCGACTGCTCAAGGTCGTCCAGCCCACTGGGCGCACTCTTACCGGGCGTCTGGTCGAATGGGAGGCGGAGTCGATCTCCCTGGATACCAAGAAGGGCCGGGAAAAAATCCCGCGTCACGAGATCGCCAAAGCCACCATCGAACCAGAATTCTAAAGAAGAAACCATGGAAAATCTGAATATTGTCGAAGCCCTGACCCAGATCGCCAGGGAGAAGAGCGTCGACCGCAACCTAGTGATCCAGACCCTGTCGGAAGCGCTGGTCTCGGCGGCCAAGAAGCGGTACGGCAACACCGAGAACTTCGCTGTCGATATCGACGCAAACACGGGGCGTATGACCGTGGTGGCGAATAAGACCGTGGTCGAGGAGGTTATCGACCCGACCACCCAGATCGACCTTCAGGAGGCCAAACGCCTTGATGCTCAGGCCCAGTTGGGGGGGGTGGTCGCCGAACCGCTGAATTTCTCGGAGTTTGGCCGCAATGCCATCCAGACCGCCAAGCAGGTGCTGATTCAGCGGATGCGCGAGGCGGAGCGCGAACGGGTTCACGAGGCGTTTTCACCTCGGGTGGGCCAGATCGAGTCGGGCGTGGTGCAGCAAATCAGCCACGGGGATATCGTGTTGAATCTGGGGCGGGCCGAGGCCGCCATTCCGCTGAAGGAACAGATCCGCCGGGAGCGGTACCGCCAGGGCGACACGGTGCGCGGCTATATCTTCGACGTGCTCAAGGTGAGCAAAGGCCCGCAGATCCTGCTTTCCCGGACCCACCCTGAGTTCCTCCGCAAGTTGTTCTCGATCGAGGTTCCGGAGATCAGCGATGGTATCGTCAAGATCCATGCCGTCGCCCGCGAGCCCGGTGAGCGCGCCAAGATCGCGGTGAGTTCCAACGACGACCGGGTGGATCCGGTTGGCGCCTGCGTCGGCGTCAAGGGTTCCCGGGTACAGGCGATTGTTCGGGAACTCAGCGGTGAACGCATCGACATTGTGCCCTGGAGCGAGGAGACCTCGGTTTTTATCGGGCGGGCTCTCAGTCCAGCAGCGGTATCCCGCGTCATCCTCGACCACCGGCGGAAACACGCAACGGTGATCGTGGAAGAAGGGCAGTTGTCGCTGGCCATCGGCAAATCGGGCCAGAACTCGCGGCTGGCCGTTCAACTGACCGGTTGGGGCCTGGACATCATCACCCAGGACAAATACCAGGAGCGCCGGGTGCAGATCGACGTGTATCAGCAGGAGATGCGTCGGGTCCCCGGTATCAGCGAGCTGATCGCCCTCAGCCTCATCACCTCGGGTTTCAGCACCGTCGCTTCGGTGGCCGAAGCCACCGTCGAACTGCTTCGCACGGTGCCGGGCCTCGAAGGCCCGGCAGCCGATCAGATCAGGTCGGCGGCCCAGGCGTATCTGACCGAACACCCGGAAAACGAGGCTGCCCCGGAAACGGTGGAAGCGGCCGAAGAAGTGACTATTTCGCCGGCGGCAGCGCCGGAAGACAAGGCCCCTGGTTCAGAGGGTTGATATTCGCCGCGCGTAGCGGCAAAAGGCATTCTTTCCCGCTGGGAAGGGGGGGATTTACTTGGAAAAGCTCAGAGTATACCAGGTAGCAAAAGAAAAGAAGCTCTCCAGTGACGCATTGATCTCGATGCTCAAAGGGCTCAACTTCGACGTCAAGAGCCACATGAGTGTTGTGGACGACGGCATGCTGGCGGCCATCACCGCGAAGATCGCCGAGGAAAAGAAGAGCTCCATCCAGGAGGTTCAGCGGCAGAAGATCAAAGAGGAGACGCGGAAGAAGACGGAGCCCCGCCCGCCGGCACGCCCTGCCACCTCCGGCCCGGCCCCGCATGCGCGGCCCGACGATGCCCATCGCGGTCCCCGCCCTGCGGGCACCGGCACCGGGACCGACCGACCCAAGCGACGGCCAGGGGACGGCCCGCGCTCGGCGACGGTGGCCCTGCCACCCAAGGCCGATGACGAGCGCAAGCGCCCGAAGAAACGCGGCCAAAAAGAGGATGAGCCGCGCACCATGGAGGAACTGGGCGAACGCGGCCAGAAGAAGGATGCTCCGGCGGCGGCCCCGCCGGCCGCGGCCTCCGATCTGAGTGGCCGTTGGCGCGGTGGCGGTGGTGGTGGCGCGGGTCGCGGCAAGCGGCGCCGGACGGTGGATACCAAGGCCATCCAGGAGAATGTCCGCAAGACCCTCTCTCAGATGAATGAGGGCCGCACCCGGCGGCGGTACGAGCGGGTCCGCAAGGAGGATGGGGCAATCGAGGAGGGCGGCGAGGAACGCAGCCTGCTCCGGGTGATGGAGTACATCACCGTCGCGGAGTTGGCCGAGGCTATGGGGGTCAAGACCAGCGAGGTCATCACCGCCTGTCTGGAACTCGGCCTGGTTGCCACCATCAACCCGCGCCTCGACATGGACGTGATCACCACCGTAGCCGACGAGTTCAGCTTCGATGTGCAGCCGCTCGAAGAGGAGGACGAGGAGGCCTTTGAGGAAGAGGAGGAGGTCGAGGACGTCGGCGAGCCAGTCCACCGGGCTCCCGTAGTGACCGTGATGGGGCATGTCGACCACGGCAAGACCTCGCTGCTCGATTTCCTGCGCAAGAGCGAGGTCGTTGCGGGCGAGTCGGGCGGCATCACCCAGCATATCGGCGCCTACGTGGTCCACCTTCCCGAGGGCCGGCGCGTCACCTTCCTCGACACCCCGGGCCACGCGGCGTTTACCGCCATGCGCGCCCGCGGCGCCCGGGTGACCGACCTGGTGATCCTGGTGGTGGCTGCCGACGACAATGTCATGCCCCAGACCATCGAGGCCATCGATCATGCCCGGGCGGCCAAGGTGCCGATTGTGGTGGCGATCAACAAGATCGACCTGCCCACCGCCGATGTTGGCCGTATCCGGCGCCAACTGGCCGAACAGAACGTCCTGGTCGAAGAATGGGGCGGCAAGGTGCCGGTGGCCGAGATCTCCGCCAAAACCGGCGCCGGGGTCGAGCGGCTGCTGGAGCTGGTTCTGCTCGAAGCGGAGTTGCTCGAACTCAAGGCGGTGCCGCAACGGCGGGCGCGGGGCACCATCATCGAGGGGCAGCTCGATAAAGGCCGCGGTCCGGTCGCGACGGTCCTGGTCCAGGACGGAACCCTCCGCCAGGGGGACGCCTTTGTCACGGGCGTCTTTGGCGGCAGAGTCAGGGCCCTGTTCGATGAGCACATGCAGCGCATCCCGGAAGCCGGCCCCTCGGTGCCCGTGCAGGTGTTGGGTTTGGCGGGGGTGCCGCAGGCGGGTGATACCTTTGTGGTCACCCCGTCGGAGCGCGAGGCGCGCGAGATCAGCAGCAAACGGCAACAGGTCAAGCGCGAACAGGACTTCCGCCGCATCCGCGCTGTGACCCTCACCGACCTGCACGACCAGATTCAGGAAGGTAAGATCAAGGAGCTCAATGTCGTGGTTAAAGGCGACGTGGACGGCTCGGTCGAGGCCATCAACCAGGAACTGGGGGCCATCGTGCACCAGGAGGTGCGCATCGTGGTCATCCACAGCGGCGTGGGCCCGATCTCGGAGTCGGACGTGCTGCTGGCCTCCGCTTCCAACGCCATCATCATCGGCTTCCGGGTGCAGCCCGATGCTTCGGCCAGGGTGATGGCCGGGCGGTACGGGGTGGATATCCGCAACTACGACATCATCTACCAGGTGGTCGAGGAATTGCGCGCCGCTCTAGCTGGTCTGCTTTCGCCCGAGGTGCAGGAGCGTATCTCCGGGGTGCTCCAGGTGCGCCAGGTGTTTTCCTCCTCCCGCATGGGGACCATCGCCGGCTGTATGGTGCAGAAAGGCAAGATCAACCGCAACAGCCGGGTGCGGGTGCGGCGGGGAACCACGGCCGTCTTCACCGGTGGCATCGCCTCTCTGCGCCGCTTCAAGGACGATGTACGCGAGGTGCTCGAAGGGTACGAATGCGGCGTCGGGGTTGAAGGTTTCGACGATATCAAGGTTGATGACCTGATCGAGGTCATCGAGGTGGTGGAGTCGGCCCGGGCGCTCTAGGGAAAACGCGGCCGTGATCGTGATGTGCGCGCAGGTTCAGCTCTACCTGTCGCAGAGCCAGTCCCTCAAGGACAAGCGCCAGGTGGTCAAGAGCCTCAAAGAGCGGATCCGCAGCCGGTTCAATGTGGCCCTTGCCGAGGTGGAACACCAGGAGCTTTGGCAACGAGCGACCTTGGGCCTGGCAGCGGTCAGCAACGAGGCCGATCACGCGCAAAAGTCCTTGGACGAGGTAATCAGATTCATCGAACAGGACCTGCGGGTGCAGGTCCTGGATTGGGAAATCGAGGAGCGCTGAAGCCGGCGGCCAGGATATGGGATCCCCTTACCGAGTAAACCGCGTCAAAGAGATGTTGCGCCGCGAATTGAGCGATATCATCCAGCACCTGGGTGATCCGCGCATCCTTATGCTGACGGTGGTCGACGTCGAACCATCCAAAGATCTGAAAAACGCCAAGGTCTTTGTCAGCGCCCTGGGCGACGAGAAGGAGCAGCAGGCGGCGCTGGCGGCACTTCAGCAGGCGATGGGTTTTGTGCGCCGCGAGGTGGCCAAGCGGGTGTCATTGCGGCAGGTGCCGGAGTTTTCGCTGGTCTACGACCGGACTACAGAGCGGGCCGCCCGGGTTGGCGCTTTGCTCAACCAGGTCAAGGCGCAGACCGATGGGTGAGCGGGACGGGATCCTGGTGGTCGACAAGACTGCAGGACCAACCTCGCACGATGTGGTGGCAGGGGTTCGC
>JADZBP010000087.1 GCA_020852055.1 Candidatus Latescibacterota bacterium | reverse complement strand
CGCGGCGCCTCGGCTGCCAGCACCGGGCCGCCCGCCAGTACCAGCAGGCCCAGGGCCAATATCAGTCTATGAATACGCATCTGCACCGCAAGGAAACGGTCAGGAAGGGGTCGCTGCCCTGTCCATGAACCTAATCTAAGGAGGAGGGCACCAAAAGTCCTGCAGTGGTACCTGGGACGCGGCGGGGGTGGGGTAGCGGAGCGGAACCAGCGAGCGGCGCGCCCGGGGAAAGCCGCGATGGGCCATTCCCCGGGCGCGCCCGGATTACTCTTCGTCCTCGCCCTCGTCCTCGTGGCAGTCGGCGCAGGCCTTGGGTTTGAGGCCGGGCCGCTCCTGGAGGGTGTGGCAGTCGAGGCATTTGAGCCCCTCGTCCTCCAGGTGGTACTGGTGCGAGAACTTCTTGCCCTTGAAAGCGAGCGTCTTCCCGGTGATGCCGGCGTGGCAGCGGCTGCACTGATCCTTGGCCGCCGCGGTGTGGTGGCAGGGGGCGCACTCCTGGGCCGGCATACTGACCACCTCGCCCGGCTCGCGCTGCTCGTGGGGCCGGTGGCAGCTGAGGCAGTCCATCTTGCGGCCGACCACGTGGGGCCGGTGCGAGAAGGGTTTGCCGTCGAAGCTGCCACTCTGCGTCTCCTGACCCTGGTGGCAGCGCAGGCACTCGTTCTGCTTGGCGGGACGCTCCCAGTCGCCGCCGGGCAGCCCGGAGCGGCCGGCCTGTTTGAGGGCGGTATTGAGCAGGGTGTGGTTGGCGGCGAGCACGTCGAGGGCGTAGTCCACGTTGTGCACCCCGTGGCCGCGTTCGACCAGCAGCAGATTGGCTTCGGCGTCGCTGAGGGCCTGGCAGCCTGCGCGCAGGCTGCCCTGCGCCTGGGTCAACTCGCGGCGGGCCAGGGCCAGGCGCTCGTCGAGCACCCCCTTCCAGCGGTCGAGCATCTTGGCATAACGCGGCCCGTGGCAGGCCATACAGGCCAGGGCGCCGGCCGACTGGATCTTGTCGGCGCCTTTCTGTCTGGGCACGAAGTGGCAACCCTCGCAGCTGATGCCGGCCAGGAACATGTTGCTGGGCCGTTCCGGCACCCCTTTGCCCCCCTGACCGCTGTACAGGTCGCGCTGCGGCGAGTGCCCGTCCGCATGGCAGACGCCGCAGGAGCCGGCGTTCTGTTTGGGGGGACCAGCGCTCTCGCCGTGCAGGATCTCGGTGTGGCAGTGCAGGCACTCGACCTTGTGTTCGGAGACGTGGATGCGGTGCAGGGCCGGGTGGTCGTCGTATTTCTCCAGGCGGGTGACGTCGTTGTGGCAGACATAACAGCGCTGCTTGGGCGCAGTGCCCTCGCCGCTGGTGATGTGCGAGTGGCAGGCCTGGCACTGCATGTCGAAGCGTTTGACATCGGCATGGTTAAAGGAGAGGCTGCCCTTTTCGATCACCTTCTCCGGCACGGCGTGGCACAGGGTGCAGCGGGCGGTGCCTTTGCCGGAGGCCTGGTCCTTGAAGTGGCAGAGGAAACAGGTGGAGGTCTCCACGGCGATGTGGCTGCCCTGGACGATCTGCGAATGGCACGAGGTGCAGCGCAGCTTCTTCTCGCGGCGCAGCTCGCTCAAGTGCGGCTCGTGGTCGAAGATCACCCCCTTGTAGTTCTCCTTGCCGGCCAGCAGGCGCCGCTGGTGGCACTGGAGGCAGGCCGCGTCGTCGACCTCGGCCCAGGGGTTGGTGCCGTAGGTGCCGGTGAAGTAGCTGGCCACCATCGAGATGGCCTCGGTCTTCTTCTGGATCTCCGAGTAGATGCCCGGCGGGATGTGGCATTCGACGCAGGCGAAGTCCTTGTGGGAGGAGGTCAGCCACGACTTGTAGTACGGCTCCATGATGTGGCAACTGCCGCAGAACTTGGGCTGGGAGGTGGCCTCCACGGTGAGGATGGTGGCCAGCAGGCCAAATCCCACCAGGAACAGGGCGAGGAAGCTCAAGAGCCGCCAGTTGCGGCGGCCCTTGGATATCAGGCTGCGCAGCAGAACCCACATCGTCTACCTCGACCGGCGTTTGAAGTACTGCAGGGCCCCGACGGTGATCAGCAGGTAGAGCCAGACCGCGCCCACCACCAGACGCCGGCCCTCGAAGACCTCCATCTTCTCGTGGATCTCGACCTCCAACTCCTGGGCCACGGAGCGGGATTTGCGGGTGAGGTCCTCGACGGCGCTGGCGTCGAGGGTGTGGCTCAGGGGGCCGGCCTCCATCAGGTAGGTGGAGGCGGTGGCCAGCCGCTGCTCGTAGTCCTCGACGGCCAGGGGCACCTGCCGGGCCTGGGAGATGGTCTCCTTGGCCATATCGATATCGGCCTGCGCCTGGCCGAGCAGGCCCTGGATCTTCTCCGCGGTGCCGGCAGCCGGCGAACCGGGCTCGTGGCAGGTGCCGCAGGTGGAAGCCCACAGCTGCGGCCCCGGTTTGAGGATGCGGTGGTTGCTGTGGCAGGCGGCGCATTCACCGAAGCCCTGCGCGGCCAGGGTTTTGAAGTGCGGGCTCTGATGGAAGAACTCGCGGGTCTGGCGGTGGCAGTGCATACAGACCTTGCTGACGTCGCCCACGCCCGGAGGAGCGGCGCCGTGGCTGCCGTGGCAGTCGGCGCAGGAGGGCAGATGGGCGGCGCTGCCCTCGCGTTTGGCCTGGGCGTGCACCCCGGCCTCGTAGTCGGCCACCACCCCCGCCGACAGGCCGTAGGGCCGCATGCGCTCGGCGTCGGCGTGGCAGTGGCCGCAGGTGGCGGCGATGTTCTGGCGGTGGATCGGGCTCTGGGGATTGTCGCGGGGCAGGATGCGGTGGGTCTGGTGGCAGTCGGTGCAGATGGCCACCCGCGGGTCGCCGGCAGCGAACTTGCGGCCGTGCCCCGAGGTCTGGTACAGGGCGTACTGGTCGGTGGAGAGCCCGTAGGGGCGCATCTGTTCGCGGTCGGCGTGGCAACTGGCGCAGAAGGCGGGGACCTGGGCCCGGGTGATCTTGCCCCGGAAACCCTTGCTGTGGGCCTGGGGCAGGTCGGGGGTGGAAGCGTCGCCGCCGTGGCAACTGACGCAGCTCAGCTCCTCGCGGTGTACACTGTCCCGGAACTGCACCTCCTGCTCGCTGTGGCAGCTCTTGCAGTAGTTCGGGGGCTGGGGCTGGTTCTGGGCCCGGGCTCCGGCAGCCAGCAGGCCAAAGATAAATGCGGTCAACAACACTCGTGTCGTCTTCATACCCTTATCCCCTCAACGCGTAGCCGGTGTAGCCGAACCAGACCATGGCGAAGAGCAGGGCGGCCAGGAGCAGCAGGGCCACCGGCCGGCGCCCCGGCGACTGCCCCGGGTTGCGGTCCAGGAAGGGCAGGAGCAGAAAACCCAGCAACCCCGCCGAGATCAGGCCGCCGCCCACTCCGGAGGGCAGGGCCTCGATCAACCCGTAGGCGGGCAACAGGTACCAGGGCGGATGGATGCCCGGCTGGCTGCTGAAGGGATCGGCCTGGCTCTGCACCGTGGCCGGCGCCAACACCGCCAGGGTGAGGATCACCCCGAAGATCAGAAAGAGCAGGGTGAAGAGGTCGGCTAGATGGTCGGGGTAGAGAGGCCGGGGCTCGGCCGCGGCCTGGTTGCGGCTCAGGCCCACCCGCCGCACCGCGGCGAAGTGCAGGTAGAAGAGCACAAACATCGACAGGGGCAGGCAGATGACGTGCAGGATGTAGAAGCGGGTCAGGGTGAGGCCCTGCACCTCCAGGCCGCCCACCAGGAAGTTGGCCAGCCAGCCGAAGAGCGGCAACTCGGCCAGGACCTCGAGGCTGCGGATGGAGGACCAGTACGCCTGCTGATCCCAGGGCAGCAGGCTGCCGCTGAGGCCGGCGTAGACCGAGAGAAAAACCAGCAGGCCGCCCAGCACCCAGATCAACTCGCGGGGGGCCCGGTACACCCCGTGCAGAAAGAGGCGCACCATGCGCAACATCAACAAAGCGATGAGGATATTGCTGCCCCAGTAGTGCATCTGGTGGATGTACCAGCCCAGGGTGGCCTCCTGGACAATGGTCAGCACGCTATCGTAGGCCGTGGCCGGCGCCGGCTGGTAGTAGAAGGCCAGCAGCACCCCGGTGACCATCTGAAAGAGGAAGAGCACAAAGGTGATCAGGCCCAGGACCTGGGGCCACTGCGCGTAGGCCGGCAGCGGTTTCTTGAAGGCCTCGTCCACCGCTTCGTCCAGGGGCTTGCGGGTGTCGATATCGCCGTAGGCCAGGCCGAAGGTGCTGATGAAGGAAAAGATCTCGGTGAGGTTGAGGCGCTGCTCCAGCCATGCCTGCAGCCGGCGTTTAGGGATAGACATAGACCCGTCCTCCCTTCACCGTCACCGCCAGTTTCTCGAGGGCGTGCGGGGGCGGGCCACCCAATACATTGCCGTTGAGGTCGAAGCTGCCCTGGTGGCAGGGACAGAGCAACTGGTTGCCTCCGTCCCATTGCAGGATGCAGCGGCGGTGGGTGCATACCGCCGGCAGGGCGACCAGCTCGCCCTCCTTGGAGCGGACCAGCCAGAAGGGCCGGTGGGCCCCGGTGACCATCTGGCCCTGGCCGGGCGGCAGTTCATTGAGCATGCCCACCGATACGGCGCTGTCGAGGCCGGCCCCGTGGTGGCGCGGCGCCTTGAGATAGAGCAGCAGGCTCGCCACGAATCCCGTGCCCCACAGACCCGCCAAACCGGCCAGCAGTCCCTTGAAGAACCGGCGGCGGCCCTGGGGCCCCCCGACCGGCGGTTTTTCTTCCATGTACCCTGCCTCCTAGACGGTGAATGTCATGTTAATATGCTTGCACCACTGCCCCGCCGCCACCGCTCAGCGCGCCGGCGCCGGTGCCGCCGGCCCCTGCGCCACCACCTGCTTCAACTCCTGCTCGGCCTTGCCCAGCAGTTCGAGGGCAAAGGCCTGGTTGTGGGCGCCCTTGCCTTCGCTGACCAGCTTGATCCACCCCTCGGCGCGGGCCAGGCCCTCGCCGCCAGATCCCTGGGCGCGGGCCCGAGCCGCCAGCGGCGCCAGGCGCTCCAGCTCAGCGGCCACCTGGTCGCGCCAGGTGATCACCATGCGTTCGTAGCCTTCTTCGTGGCAGCCGACGCAGGCCTTGCCCACCGCCTCGATGGACAGGGGTTTGGCCGGGTCGTGGCACTCGCGGCAGCTCACATCCGCATCGGCCATCGGGTCGGGCTCCCCCTTGGCTCCCCAGGCCTGCGCCTTGCCGGTATAGAGGGCGGCCTGCTGGCTGTGGCAGGCGGCGCAGGTGGCCTGCTTGAGCTGATGGTGGCAAGTGCTGCATGCCTGCTGGCTGATCTCGGCGTTAGTGTGCGGGTCGGCGGCATGGCACTGGCCGCAGGCCACGCCTTTCTCCACGTGGCGTTTGTGCGGCAGTTGCAGCGGACCCAGCGGCACCTGCTCGGGGGTGCCCATGCTGTTGTGGCAGAGCGGGCCGCAACGCCCGTCCGGGGTCGACAGCAGGGCCGACCGCGAAGGGGCCTGGTACCCGGGCCGCAGGCGGGCCATGGCGCGATCCAGATCCCGGGTCACGGCCGCCAGCAGGCTCAGGGCGTAGTCGACGTTGTGGGCGCCTTTGCCGGTGCGCACCAATTCGTAATTGAAACGGGCCTGCTCCAGCCACTGCTGCGGCTCGGCCTGGGGGCGGCGCCGGACTTCGGCTTCGCCGCGCTCCAGTTCCCCGGCCAGTCCGTCCACCAGCCCGGCCATCTCCCGCCGCCAATCGTCGGCCATGCGGTCGTACCCGGGGCCGTGGCATTCAACGCAGGCCTCGCGCTGCGCGCGGCGGCGGTCCTCCTGGGTGTCCTTGACATCGTGGCCCGTCGGATGGCAGCCGACGCAGCTGACCTGGGCGTTGAACATGCCGCTGGCATGGTCCTCGACGCCGCGACCGCCGCGGCCCAGGTACATGGACTTCTGCGGTGAATGCAGGGCTTCGTGGCAACTGTGGCAGTCCTCCTCCAGGGCCTGGATCATGCGCACCTTGCCGTGGCGGATGGGCTCGTGGCAGCGCATGCAGTCCACGCCGTGTTCGGAGGTGTGGCGCTGGTGCAGCCATTCGGGGTCGTTGTAGTGTTCGAGGCGTTCGACGTGGCAGGAGAAGCAGCGGTCCTGGGGCACCGCGCCCAAGCCCTCGACCACCTGGATATGGCACTGCTGGCAGGTGGTGCCCTTCTGCAGATAGCTGTCGTGATCGAAGGCCACCTTGCCGGCGTGTACCGCCTTGCCGGGCGAGGTGTGGCAGTCGGTGCAGCCACTGATGGCCTGAGCCTGGCCGGTGCCCTTGAAGTGGCAGAGGAAACAGGTTTCCGGCGACACGGCCATGTGTTTGCCCGGCACCATATTGGCGTGGCAACTGGTGCACACCAGGTGCTGCCCGCGGCGCTCCTGGCTCATGTGGGCCGCATGGTCAAAGGGGATGTGCCCCTGGTAGTCCACTTTGCCCTCCAGCAGCCGGGTCTGGTGGCAGCCCGCCTGCAGGCAGTTGGCGGTGGCCACCTCGGCGCGGGGCCGGGTCTCGTAGGTACCGGTGAAGTAGCGCAATCCCGACACCGCCGCCTGCACCGGTTTGAAGGGATGGCAGGTGACACAGGCGGTTGCGGCGTGGGCCGACTGCTGCCACTGCCGGTAATAGGGCTCCATGTAGTGGCAACTGCGGCAGAACTCGGGATTCTGCGAGGCCACGTACCCGCCCCCCGTTCCCAGCAGCCCCAGGCCGACCCCGATCCCAACCACCACCAAGAGCGCCGTGCCCCAACGTTTCCAGGCCCCGTTCATCGCTTCTCCTCAGCCTTGCCCTGGCGCTCCCGGCGCTGGATCTCCTCCAGCTCGAGGGGGTGCTCGTGTTGCATCTCCTCCTCGGACATCCGCCCGGTGATCCACACCTTGTTCATCGGGAATTTGTGCGGGTTGAAGTGCACGTTGTAGAAATGCCAGATGATGATCGCCAGGGTGGCCAGCAGCGCCTCGTCGCTGTGCGCCTCCTTGGCGATGTCGAAGATGTACTTGGGAAAGAGGCGCATGGTGTCGTTCTCGAACCAGAGCATCAGGCCGGAGCCGCACATGATGATCATGCCCCAGTACACCGCCCAGTAGTCGAACTTCTCCACGTAGCTGAAACGCCCGAACTTGGGCCGCTCCTCGGTCCGCCCGAGGAAGAAGCGGATCATCAGCGCCGCATCGCGCAGGTCCTTGGGTCCGGGGATCAGGGCGAAGAAATTGCGCCGGCCCTCGGCCAGGGCGCCGGTGTAGAGCAGATGGTATAACCCGACGGTGATCAGGCCCACGGCGCCGATGCGGTGGATGAAGGCGCTGGTCTGGATGCCGCCCATCAGCGAGAACATCGCCGCCGCCCAACCGGTGTCGTGGAACTTGATCGGCAGCCCGGTGAGGATCAGCACGATACAACTGCTGAAGAGCACCACGTGCTGGATGCGGAAGTTCAGGCTGAAACGCTCGTATTCCCGCTGCGGCACCGCCTCACCCTGGCTGCGGCGCTGCACCTCTTCGGCCACCTCCGCGCGCAGTCGGCTGGCCAGGGCCTCCAGATCGGCGGCCATGCCCGGCCGGCGCTCCTGCAGCACCTGCCGCACCAGTTCCGCCCGCCCATCCCGGGGCAGGGACTGCCCGACCAGGGCGTCGAGCAACTGCTCGAGCTGGCGGCGGGTTTCTTCCTCGTTGGCTGCCGGTTTTTTGCCTTCTTCCTCTGCCATAGTTACTTCTCCGCCTGCCGCCGCCTGAACTGCCTGAAGAGATCGAGCAGGATATGGGCGATCAGGGCACAGATCACCGAGATGGTCAGCCACTTGAAGAAACTGCTCACATAGTAGACGATGCCCGACTCGGGGTCCTGGGGTTTGACGTGGATCTTGCCCTGGGTGTAGTTGATGTTGGCGCCGGGATGGCACTTGCCGCAGGTCTTGGGGATGTTGTCCAGGTGCACCGAGGAGGTCGGGTCCTCGGGCGGGCGGATATCGTGCACCCCGTGGCAACTGGCGCAGTTGGCCACCGTGCGCATGCCGAAACGGATGGCGATGCCGTGGAAGCTCTTGGTGTAGGTGTCCACCTGCGCCTGGTCGATGCCGTACTTGCCCATCAGCCCCTCGGCGGCATGGCAGACCGAGCAGGTGGCGGCGATGTTTTCGGCGTTGGTCTGCGAGGCCGGGTCATCGTGGGCGCGGATATTGTGCTCGCTGTGGCAGCCGGTGCAGGTAGGCACGTCGGCATTGCCCTTCTCCAGCTCAACCCCGTGGATGCTGGTCTGGAAGGCGGCGAAGACCTCCAGATGGCAGCGGCCGCAGGTGCGAGAGACGTTAGCCCGCGAGACCTGGGAGGTGGAATCCTGGTGGCTGCCGATCTGGTGGCTGCCGTGGCAGTCCTGGCACCCGGGCGCCTTGGCATTGCCGGCAGCCGCGGCCCGCCCGTGTACGCTCTCCTGGTACTGCTTGTAGGAAGCACTGCGCGGAGCGCCGACGGTATTCTGCTCAAAATGGCATTGGGTGCACTCCACCCGCCGGGTGTGGACCGGATGGGGAATCTCGGTGATGTCGCTGTGGCAATCGCCGCAGGTCTTGCCGGCG
>JADZBP010000086.1 GCA_020852055.1 Candidatus Latescibacterota bacterium | reverse complement strand
TCCTGGGAGGCGAAGCTGGCGGTGCCCCCGCCCCCGGGGCCCGTGCCCGAAAGCAGGTCCGGCGCCAGGGCGATGTACCCGGCCTCGGCCAGGCGGTCGGCCACCCCGCGCACCCAGTCGGTCAGGCCGCGGTTCTCGTGGATGACGATCACCGCCTGGGCCTTCTCGGCGACCTCGGGGTAAACGATGAAGGCCTCGACCTGGCGGGCGCCGCTGGGGATCTTCACCCATTCCTGGTGGCGCGGCGACGCGTTGAGCCGCACCTGCAGGCTGTCCTGGGCACCGGCGGCGAGGGCACCTAAAACCACCATGGCCGCGCAGAGCATTCGGGGCATGTTATTCTCCTCCTCCAGAAGAAGGGGTCAGCGGGATTTGGCCTGGCCCCAGCTGGTCTTGTCCACTGCCGAGGGCAGGCCGGCGGCCAGTTGCCCCAGCAGGTCGAGCCAGCGGATGCGGGCCAGGGCCGCGGTGCTACGGAAATACGAATCGCATCGGGAATCCGGGGGCGCCTCAGAAGATACTGAGGTGAACGAATTTCTTCGGCTCGGTGCGGATATCGGCCGCGAGGCCCGACAGTTCCTCGGCGGCTTTTTTCATCCCGGTCGCCGCTTCCACGGCCCGGTCGTAGAGGGCGGTGTCCGTGGAGAGTTTGCCCAGGGTGCCTTCGCCCCGGTCCATCCGCGCCAGGATGCTCTCGGCCGAACGGGACGAGCGCGCCAGCGACGCGGCGGTGCTGTCGAGTTTCTCGGTGAGGACGTCGATGCGCTGGGCCGCCCGGCTGAGCTGGGGTCCGGTGGTGGTTTTCTCCAGGCTTTCGACCGAACGGCGCAGGCTGCCGGAGATGGCCGCCAGTTCGCCGCGCTGCTGGGTGGCCACCTCGTTGAGCTGCCGCAGCAACTGCCGCAGGTCCTGGCCGCCTTCGTGTACGTTCTGGATGGTCTGCTCATCGAGCAGCTTCTGCACCCGGATGAGGGCCTGGTCGGCCTGGCCCTGCAGTTCGTCGATCTGGTCGAAGACCCCCACCCCGATGGTGCCCGGCAGGGTGCCGCCCCAGTCGAGATCCTGCTCCGAGGCGCCGGGATCGACGTTGGCCACCATGCCGCCCAGCAGGCCGGAGGAGCGCAGTTCCACCTTCGAATCGGCGGGGATGAGGTACTCCCCCTCGATCTCCAGGGTCACCGCCACCCCTTCGGGCACGATCTTGAAGGTCATCACCCGCCCGATATTCACCCCGCGCATCTGCACCGGGTCACCGCGCCGGATGCCGCCGGCATCCTTGACGATGGTCTGGACCTTGTAGCGGCCGCGGAAGAGGGCCGCGTCGGTGAGGGTGAAGAGCGAGATGATGACGGCCGCCACCCCCAGGATGACAAATACACCCACCCAGACCTCGCGATCCCGGGCCCGCGAGGGGGGCAGCATGGGAAGGGGCTTTTCCTGGTTCACTGTTCCTCCATGATCTTGAGCGCAACGGCGGTGGCCGCCTGACGGTTGGCAAAGGCCTGGACCACGCGGTCCTGACTTTCCTTGAACTCCCCGGGCGTGCCCACGAAGCGCAGCTTGCCGCGGTCGAGCAGGGCGATGCGCTGGGAGATGCCCAGGGCCTGTTCGATGTCGTGGGTCACCACCACCGAGGTGACCTTCAGGCGTTCCTGGATGTCGGTGATCAGCAGGCCCACGACCGCACTGTTGACCGGATCGAGGCCGGTGACCGGTTCGTCGTAGAGCACGATGCGCGGCCGGCCGACGATGGCCCGCGCCAGGCCGACCCGTTTGCGCATCCCGCCCGAAAGCTCCGCCGGCAGGTCGTTGAGGATATGGGCCGGCTCGAGGTTGACATCCTCGAGGGCGGCGCACACCCGGCGCATCACCTCGGAGGAACGCCGCTGCTTCGCCTCCTCCTCGGGCAGGCCCTGGCAGACGTTCTCGAAGACGGTCATCGAGTCGAAGAGGGCCGCGTACTGGAACACGTACCCCACCTTGCGGCGGATCCGCTCCAGGGTGCGCCGCCCCGAGTTGAACACCGACTCGCCCTCGATGAAGACATCGCCCCGGTCGGGCCGGAGCAGGCCATTGGTGGTCTTGAGCAGCACACTCTTGCCCGTTCCCGAAGGCCCGACGATGGAGATACACTCCCCGGTCTCCACCCGCAGGCTCACCCCGGAAAGCACGGGCGCATCGTAGGCCTTGTGAATGTCCCGGTACTCGATCATGCGCGCTTCAGTTGAGGAAGAGGGGTGGGAAGAGCGCGTCCAGGACCAGCACCGAGATGATCATGATCACCACCGAGGAGGTGGTGGCCCGCCCCACCCCTTCGGCGCCGCCGCGGGTGCGGAAACCCATGTGGCAGGAGATCAGCGGGATGATGAAACCGAAAGCCAACCCTTTGCTCAGGGAGTAGAGCAGGTCCCAGTTGTGCCAGAAGAGCCGGGCCCCGTAGAGAAAGGACTCGGGCCCCAGGCCCATGGTCGCCCGCGAGGCCACCAGGCCGGAGAAGAGCCCCACGGTGTTGGCCAGACCCACCAGCAGCGGCGTCGAGAAGGTGCCGGCGATCAGGCGGGGGGCGGCCAGCACCGGCACCGGGTCGCGGCCCAGGGAGTAGAGGGCATCGATCTGCTCGGAGACCTTCATGGTGCCCAGCTCGGCGGTGATGCGCGCCCCCACCCGGCCGATGAGCACAAAAGCGGTCATCACCGGCCCCAGTTCGAGGATGACACTCGAGGTCACCACGCTGCCCAGCACGTAGAGGGGTACCGAGCCGGTGAACTGGTACCCGCCCTGCTGCGAGGTCACCAGCCCGGACAAAAGCCCGGTCACGCAGACCAGGGGGATGCTCTTCACTCCCATTGAGAAGGTCTGCGAGATCACCTCGCGCATCGACACCCGGCCCCGCAAGGTGGACTCGCCGATGCGCCACAACAGTATGGCCATCCCCCCGGTGTGCTGCCCCACGGCTTCGGCCGCCCGTCCTAGGGCGCGCAGCAGGCCGCGCAACCCTTTCTTTGCTATTCTAGTAACCATACCGGTTATAAATATGCCCTGCTCGACCTTATTGTCAATCTGGCGCCACCTGTATTGACAACCACCACCTCCCGGCCCATGTTTCAGCAGCAGTGATGCCTCCGGTTCTCCGAGAAACCCGCATGACCCGCAAGGATATCCGCACCATCTCCATCCACTGCGCCCGGTGCCGGACCCTGCTCTACCGCTACTACAAGGGCGGCCGGGGCGGGCTGGTCAAGTGCCGGCCCGAGCGCATCGCCGAGGATTACACTGCCGGCGATCTGAAATGTCCGGAGTGCCACCAGGAATTCGCCCGCCACGCCCTCATCGAAGGCCGGCCCGCCCACAAGATCATCCAGGGCAAGGTCTACACCCGAGGCATGTCGAGAAAGTGAGAGAGGTCATGAGCAAGCACTTCGTCTATATCAGCCTTCCCAGCGCCGCCAAGATCGCCTGCTACGCGCAGGACCCGGCAAGCGGCGTGTTGTCCTTCGTGCGCGATACCGCCCTGCCCGGCGGGGCGGCACCCCTGGCCGTGGACCACGCCCGGCGCTGCCTGTACGCGGCCCTGGGCAGTTCCCAGATCGCCAGCTTCACCATCGACCCGCAGAGCGGCGAACTCAAGCCCCTCGGGCTGCTCTCCCTCAGCGCCGTGCCCTGCTTCCTCAGCCTGGACCAGACCGGCCGCTTCCTGCTCTCCGCTTATTACACCGGCGGAGCAGCCGCCGTACATCCGCTCAACCCCGACGGCTCGGTGGGCGAGGTACCGGCGGTATGGCTGAGCACCGCCCGCTGCGCCCACGCCATCCTCACCGATCCCTCCAATCGCTTCGCCTTTGTGCCCCACGTCTCCCAGAGCAACGTCATCTTTCAGTACCTCTTCGATGCCAAGACCGGCCGGCTCGAACCCAACCGCGTGTCCAAGGTCAAACCCCTGCCGGGCGCCGGGCCGCGCCACTACGTCTTCCATCCTACCCTGCCGGTGGTCTACTTCGACAACGAGCAGGGTTCCAGCGTCACCGCCTACCACCTCGACACCGCCAACGGCACCCTCTCGCCCTTCCAGACCCTCTCCACCCTGCCGGCGGATTTCTCGCACGAGAACACCTGCGCCCATATCGCCATCCACCCCAGCGGCCGTTCCCTATACGCGGCCAACCGCGGCCACGACAGCCTCGCTGGTTTTGCCCTCGACGCCCAGGGCCGGATGACCTCGCTGGGCCAGCAGCCCACCGAGAAGACTCCGACCCACTTCGCCTTCGACGACCAGGGCCATTTCCTCTACGCCGCCGGCCAGGGCGGCGACCGGCTGGCCTCGTACAAAGTCGACCCCACAAGTGGCCGGCTCTCGCCCCTGGAGGGCTACACCGTGGGCACCAATCCCTACTGGGTGCTGCCCCTCAGCCCCGGGAAAGCGTGAGGACTGCCATGGCCACCTATCTCTATCTGGCGCTGAACGGCGAAAACAAGATCGCCATCTACACCCTGAATCCGGATACCGGCAAACTCAGCCATCGCGAGGACGTGCCCCTCAGCGGCGCACCCGGCCCCCTGGCCGCAGACCCCAGCGGCCGCCACCTCTACGCCGGCCTGCGCTCCACCCGCCAACTGGCCAGCTTCGCCATCACCCAGGACAGCGGGCGGTTGGAACACCTGGGCAGCGTGCCCCTGCTCTCCGACCCCTGCTGTCTGAGTGTGGACCGCCGCGGGCGTTTCCTGCTCTCCGCTTATTACGGCGCCGGAGCCACCGCCGTACACCGCCTCGACGATCAGGGGGTGGCCGTGGAGCAGCCGGTCCTGTGGCTCAGCACCGCGCCCTGCGCCCACTCCATCTTCACCGATCTCTCCAACCGCTACGCCTTTCTGCCCCACGTGGCCCAGACCAATGCCATCTGGCAGTTCCATTTCGACGAGCAGACCGGGTACCTGAGTCCCAATCCGCTCTTCAAGGTGGTGCCCCTGGCCAACACGGGCCCGCGCCACTACGTCTACCATCCTGGCCTGCCGGTGGTCTATTTCGACAACGAGCAGGCCTCCAGCGTCACCGCCTACCACTTCGACCCCACCCAGGGCACCCTCTCGCCCTTCCAGACCCTCTCCACCCTGCCGGAGGGCTTTGCCGGCGAGAACACCTGCGCCCAGATCCGCATTCACCCGGAGGGGAAGTTCCTCTATGCCTCCAATCGCGGCCACGACAGCCTCGCCGTCTACGCCATCGACAATACCGGCCGGCTCCAGTCGCTGGGCCAGCAGCCCACCGAAGCAACGCCCCGGGACTTCAATCTCGACCCCCGAGGCCAGTACCTGTACGCCGCCGGGCAGGCCAGCGGCCGACTGGCCGCGTACCGCATCGACCCCACCAGCGGCCAACTGGCGCCCATCGAGACCTATACCGTGGGCAAAGCCCCCACCTGGGTCTTGCCCCTGCAACTGGGATAGGCTGGCGGTTGGATGAATGCTTGTGATTATTTGGTAGAGAGCGGCAGCCCCATCTTGATGCTGCCGGGCCCGGATTCTATAATCCTTTGGCGAAAGTGAGCTGGCGATGAAAAAGATCAAGACCATGGTATTTGGTGGCGGCGAGATCCACGACTGGAAAGGCATCCAACCCGAACTGGTCGAAGCCCTGAGCGCCGCCGAAATCGTGGAAACCCACACCGTGCAGAACGACCTGTCCGCCCTCGAAAATCTCGATGGGTACGACGTGCTGGTCTTCCACTACACCGTGGGCACCATCACCGACGCCCAGCGCGACAGCCTCTCCAAGTGGCTGGCCTCGGGCAAAGGCTTCGTGGGCATCCACAGCGCCGCCGATTCCTTCCGCGACGACCCCGACTACCGCAACCTGGTGGGCGGCCACTTCATCACCCATCCGCGCTACCGCCAGTACCAGGTGAGCATCAAGGACCCCGATCACCTCATCGTGCAGGGCATCGAGGAGGAGTTCTGGGTCACCGACGAGCAGTATATCGTTTCCTACGATCCGCGGGTGCACGTGCTGGCCAGCGCGCTGTGGAAGGGTGATGCCGTGCCGGTGGCGTGGACCAAGAGCCACGGCAAGGGCCGCGTCTTCTATCTGGCTCTGGGCCACGACGTGCGCGCCTGCGGCAACCTCATCTTCCGCAAGATGCTGCTCCAGGGCGTCATGTGGGCTGCGATGGAGGAGTGAGACCCACCCATGCGCTACCAGGTCCTGCTTTCGCCCATCTTCACCAATCCCCAGTTCGACACGCCCCAGCGGCAGGTGATGCTCAAGGAGTTTGCGGCCCTGGCCGACCTCGAGTACTACACCGGCGACCTGACGCCTGATAAGGCCAAGGGGGTCATCGGGGTGATCGCCGACTCGGCGGTGGTCCACGACGGCTTCTATACCGAGGGCCAGGACCTGCGCGTCATCGCCCGCTGGGGGGTGGGTTTCGACAAGGTGAACGTGGCGGGGGCGACCAAGAACGGGGTGCTGATCACCGTGGCCCCCGAGCACATGGAGACCGTGGCCGAGTACGCCATCACCCAGTGGCTGGCCACCCTCAAACGGGTCTACACCCTCAACCGCCTCTCCCACAGCGGCGACTTCTCCATCATTCGCACCTACGAGGCGCAGGATTCCACCCTGGGCATCTACGGGTTGGGTCGTATCGGCCAGGCCGTGGCCCGGCGCGCTAAACCCCTGCTGGGGGCGGGGGGCCGGCTGCTGGTCTACGATGTGCGGCCCGACATCAAGGAACTGGCCGCCAGTCTCGGCGCCGAGGCGGTTGATCACCCGCGCGCCCTCTTCGAGCAGTGCGACACCGTCACCCTGCACGTCTCGGGCGACCAGACCGTGGTCACCTACGACCTGCTCTGCGCCATGCAGCCCCACGCCTCGCTGATCAACCCCTCGCGCGGCAACCTGGTCGACGACCAGGCAGTGAACCGGGCCATCCGCGAGGAGAAGCTCTGCTACTACGTGGTCGACGATCCGGTGAACGGCCCGCGCGCCATCCACAAAGACCATCCCCGCATCATCTGCACCAACCACAACGCCGGCATCACCGTGCAGTCCACCATCCGCCTAGACCGCCGCACCATCGGCCAGGTGGCCGACGCCATCGCGGGCAAAACCCCGGCCCACGTGCTCAACCACGAAGTGCTGGACCATCCGCGGGTAAGAGGTTTTCTGAAAGACTGAGTTCCTGGAGCAAAGACGCGGGCCAGGTGCGGGGATCTTCTTCCGCCTGGCCCTTTTTCTTTTGCTGCTGGGAGGATGCGGCAGGGACGCGCCCGCAGTCGAGGGGACTCGCGGCTGGTTTTTCGGGGTATCGCTTTTTTTCTTGTGACGGTAGTATGTGGGTGGTATTGTAGTCACATCAGGGTCGGAACGTTTCCCTCAACCCATTGCGACAGGAGAAAACCTGCATGGCTGGCGCGGTTCGTCTTCACCGAATCCTGAAAGCTCCACCGGAGCGGGTATATCGGGCATTCACCACACCGGAAGCAATGGCAAAATGGATTCCCCCCTGTGGGTTTACCTGCACGGTTCATCATCTGGAGCCCAAGGTTGGCGGGACCTTCAGGATATCTTTCACCAACTTCACCACCCAACAAAGTCATTCCTTCGGCGGCGAATATCTGGAGCTGGTTCCCAATGAACTGCTCCGCTATACCGACCGGTTTGATGATCCGAACCTGCCAGGCGTCCTGCAGGTTGAGATCCGGCTCAAGCCGGTTTCATGCGGCACCGAACTGAGTATTGTGCAGGAAGGCATTCCAGCCGCGATCCCCTTGGAGATGTGTTATCTCGGATGGCAGGAGTCCCTGATACAGCTGGCCATGTTAGTGGAACCCGAAATTCCGCAGTAGGCGAGGGTGGATGCCCAACCATTCTCCGTCTCTCGGCAGATCGCCGCACCGGCACCGCAGGCCTGGTCACCGCTCACCTCGTTGGGCCCCTGGAGGAATGGATCGAGCATGAACCCCGACGCCCCCCCACCTCGGTTCGAGGCCAAACTACTGCGCCCGGCAAAGGCGGACCGCGAAACCCCGTGGGCTTTTGTGGTGCTGCCAAAGGAGGTGAGCGCCACCCTCCCCCGGCGAGGCAGGACAACGGTGGAGGGCACCCTCAACGGCCACGGCTTCCAGGCGACACTCGAGCCGGACGGCCAGCTGAGCCACTGGTTAGGGGTAGATCGGGCGCTGCTCGCAGCCGCCGGCGCGGCCATCGGCGACGTGGTCGCCCTCGCGATCCAGCCGGTGGCGCAGGAACCCGAACCCGAAGTGCCAGCGGATCTGCGCGAAGCGCTGGCTGCCTGTCCCGAGGCGCGGGCGGTCTGGGACGACACCACCGCCGTCGCCCGTCTGGACTGGATCCACTGGATCACCTCCGCCAAACAGGCGGCGACCCGGGCAAAACGGGTGGGCAGCGCCTGTGACCAGCTCGCCGCGGGAAAGCGGCGGGTCTGCTGTTTCGACCCTTCGGGCTACTACAGCAAAGCCTTCAGCGCCCCCCAGGCAGCCGACTAAGAAGCTGTTTCATAACTCGGTCTGTCGGCCCGAGCGCGGGCAGCGCTGGGCGCCCGGCACCACCAGGATCGGGGCCTAGACCCCGTCCTGCCTGGCCCAGTACAGCGGCAACGGGCACCAAGCCTCCAGCAGCGCCGCGGCAGGCGGCAGCGCCACCACCTGCGAGGGCGGCAGCGGGCCGCAGAGCAGGCGCAGCATCAGCGCCGCCTCGCCGGCAAACACCGGCTGCTCGTCGGTGCGGGTCACGCGGGTCTGTTCCCCCTCCACCTCCAGAGCCAGACCGCCGTACCCCTCGATGCCCACCACCACCCGGCCGGCAGGTAGGGGCCCCGCTGTCCGCCGCAGTTGCAGCAGCGCCCCCAGCACCTCCTCCCAGGCAAAGATCTGCCAGTTGCCGGTGGCGTGGGTATTCACCCCTTCGCAGTACTGGCTCAGCCAGCGGATCAGGCCGAGGGCTCCCGGATTGAGATCGAGGTTGATGCCCTGGTCGCCGCGCACCGCCCAGGAGCGGGCCATCTCCACGGCGATCTCGTCGCTCTCCCCCACTAGCTCAGCCACGGTGTCGCCTTTGGCGTTGGCCACCAGGTACCCGACCATGCGGCCACTGGCATCCAGGGCGGCAAAGGGACGATGCTGCCAACTGACCAGGTAGAGATGAAAGTCGGCGGGCACGCGCCCGGCGCGGGAGGGCTGGGCGTCGTGTAATTCCCGGGCGCGGGCCAGCCGGGCCTGGTCATCGGCAGCCAGGGGTTCGAAGCGCAGCGCCGGCTCGCCGGAGAAGCAGTGTTTGAGATTGGACCGGCTCAGCGACAGCGACACCCCCACGCCGCAGCGTTCGTACCCGTAGTAGAGATAGCGCTGGCGCTGGCCGCCCAGCCAGGAGAGGTGGTACCCCTGCGCCTGCATCTGGGCCACGCAGTGCTGCATGAGGCGTTTCATCAGATTGCTGTTGCGGTAATTGGGATGGGTGGAGACCCCGCCGATGCCGGCCACCCGCAACCGGGTCGGCCCCACCTGCCACTCCAGCGGAAAAAGGCCGACCACCGCCCTGATCCGCCCTTGCTGGCGGATGGCGAAGTTACACCCCAGGTGCTCGTCGGTGGGCCGGTAGAGCACCGGCAGCAGTTTGGCGAAATCCGTGGGGGCATGGCCGCTGAACACCAGGTTGAGGAAATCCAGCCCCTCGTCGAAATCAGCGGCCTTCAGTTGGATAATCGCGTCGTTCATTTTTCCTCTCCTCGGCTAAGGCTGCGGTCAGTTCCCCCACAACCTGGGTATCCGTTTCGGTGGCCAGCGCAGCCTCCAGGGCCGCCCGCGCCTCCAGACCTCCTAGTCGGCCCAGGGCCCAGGTCGCGTGCGCCCGCACCAGCGGCTCGACATCGGCCAGGGCCCGCACCAGCGCCGGCACGGCCCGCAGGTCGCCGCTGTTGCCCAGGGCCACGGCCGCGTTGCGCAGCAGGCCGCGCCGCTTGGCCCGCTTGAGCGGGCTGTGGCGGAAACGGTCGGCGAACCCCTCCTGATCCAGGGCCAGCAACTCGGGCAGCGAGGGATTGTCTCGGTCGGGCCCCCCGAAGGCCGGCTCGGCGGCAGGCAGGGCCCTGCGGTTCCAGGGGCAGACCTGCTGGCAGATATCGCAGCCGAAGATCCAGTCTCCCATGCCGGCGCGCAAGTCTTCGGGGATATCCACCTTCAGTTCGATAGTCAGATAGGAGATGCAGCGGCGGGCGTCGAGCACATAGGGCGCGGGGAAGGCCTGGGTGGGGCAGGCGTCGAGGCAGCGGGTGCAGGTGCCGCAGTGATCAGTGGCCGGCTGGTCGTAGTCCAGTCCCAGGTCGAGCAGCAGTTCGCCAAGGAAAAAATAAGAGCCGGCCTTCCCGGCGATCAGGCAGGTGTTCTTGCCCCACCAGCCCAACCCGGCGCGGCGGGCCAACTCGCGCTCCAACACCGGGGCGGTATCCACGTAAGCCCGACCCGCCACCTCCGTCCCGGCCTCGGCCTGGACGAAGTCCAACAGTTGGGCGAGCCGGTCGGCGATCAGTTCGTGGTAGTCCTCGCCGCGGGCATAACAGGAAATCCGCCCCGCCAGCGAACTGGTTTTGGGGGCGGATTCCTGAAAGTACTGCATGCCCACACACACCACACTGCGGGCGCCGGGCAGCAGTTGCCGCGGATCGGCCCGCTTCTCCACATTCCGCTCCAGGTACCCCATCTGTCCGGCGTACCCCAGCGCCACCCAGCGGGCATAATACGCCGCCCCCTCCAGCGGGTCGGCCGGCGCAAAACCCACCAGCCCGAATCCCAGTTCCCCGGCCCGGACGCGGATCTTTTCAGTGAGGGTCAAAGCAGATTATTCGAACAACTCCATGATGCGGTGGAACACCATCTGGTTCAGGTCGTTGAAGGTGACCAGCAGCATGATGCAGAGCATGATCGCCAGACCCACCTGCTGGAACAACTGGTGCTGGCGCAGCGTCAGAGGCCGGCGGCGGATCGCCTCGAGGGTGAGGAAGGTCAGCAGGCCGCCGTCGAGCACCGGGATGGGCAGCAGGTTGATGATGGCCAGGTTGACGCTGAGCATGGCCAGGAAGCTGATAAAGGACTTGAGCCCCTGCTCGCCGGTCTGGCCGGCCATCTGGGCGATGCGCAGCGGCCCGCCCAGTTCTTCGGTGGAACGGTCGCCCCGGAAAAGCTGGCGGATGAAATCGAGGATCATCCAGGAAGAATTGTACAGCACCCGCCCGCTCAGGCGCAGGGCTTCGCCCGCTCCCACCGTCGCCTGCACCACCTTGGGGGCGATGCCGATCTGGCCCACACTCTTGTCCCCCTCGGTATGGGCCACCGGGGTGATCTGGGCCTGCAGGCGCTGGCCCTCCCGCTCCCATTCGAGGGTGATCGTCTCCCCGGGATGGCTGCTGATCTGCTCCTTCATCTGTTCCCAGTCGGCCACTGGCTGCCCGGCCACCCCGACGATCCGGTCCCCCGGCTGCAGGCCGATCTGGGCGGCGGGCATGTCGGGCACCACCTGCCCCACCTTGGTCAACATCAGCGGGCTCAGGCCGTAGTTTTCCTCCGCCGTGGCCGGCAGCGCCACCTGCAGGGTCTGGTCGCCCCGCTGTACTTCGAGGGTCGCCCCGCGCTGATGGGTGGCCTTGAGGGCCTGGCGCAACTGGTGCTCGTTGGTCACCAGCTGGCCCGCCACCCGCAGCACCAAATCGCCCCGCTGGACCCCGGCCTGGACCGCCGCGGAGCTTTCGGCCGGCAGCACCGCCGTGGTTTCGTAGGTATCGATGCCGTAGGCGATGAAAAGCCCCATGAAGGCGGCAAAAGCAAAGGCAAAGTTCATGAAGGGGCCGGCGGCGATCACCGCCATGCGCACCCAGATCGGTTTGGAGGGGAACTCCCAGGGGGCGCCAGTGGTGTCGGCGGTGCCCACGTCGGCCATGCCCGCCACCTTCACGTACCCGCCAAAGGGAATCCAGGAGATGCAGTATTCGGTCTCCCCCACGGTCACCCCAAACATCTTGGGCGGATAACCCAGGGAGAACCTTTCCACCCGGATGCCGGCTTTTTTGGCCACCAGGAAGTGGCCCAACTCGTGCACAAAGACCAGCAGGCCCAGGGCAACGATGAAATACAACAGTGTGCTGATCATGGTTTCAGCGGACGGCGGCTAGGAGGTCGAGATAAATATACGCGATGGGAAAACAAAACAAGTAGGAGTCGAAACGATCGAGCATGCCCCCGTGCCCGGGGATCAGGGCCGGGGCGTCCTTGACCCCCAGATCGCGCTTGAGGGCCGATTCGACCAGATCCCCGCCCTGGCCGCCCAGGCTGGCCAACACCAGCAGGCCGGCCAGTTCCCCCGTACCGAGCAAGGGAATCTGGGACGAAAAGGCCAGGGGCACCAGCCCGCCTAAGGTGCCGCCGACGAAGCCGGCCACGGTTTTGGCCGGGCTGATGGCAGGGGCCAGCTTGCGTTTGCCCCAGAGCCGGCCGCAGCAGTAGGCGGCGCTGTCGGTCAGCCAGATACACCAGAAAAGGGCGATGAGCAACCACCCGGCCTGCTCCTGCCCGACCTGGTGGACGAGGATCAGGGGGGCGCTGCCCAGCAGGCCCAGGTAAACGACCCCGCCTAGCGTCCACCACACCCGGCTCCCGTACCCTTCGACCCCGTGGCGCAGCGCCGCCAGCAGACACAGCAGCAACGACCCTCCCAGCACCAGTTCGAGCTGGACCGGGCCCCGCAGGTACAGGTGCAGGCTCAGCCCCAGGGAAAGGCCGATGCCCAGCCAGGCCATCGGCCGGTGGCCGGCTCCCCGAGCCAGCCGGAAAAACTCCCACGAACCCCGCCCGACGATGGCCAGGACCAGGGCCAGCAGGGCCAGACCGCCCGCCCAGCTGAGGGCGAGGATGGCCGGCACAAAAATACAGGCGGAGAGGACCCGCAGGGCCAGATTGGAGCGGGCGCCCATCGGCGGTCTCAGGCTCCGCCGAAACGGCGCTGGCGCTGCTGGTAGGAGCGGATGGCTTCGTACAGGTGTTGGCGGCGGAAATCCGGCCAGTAGATGGGAGTGACCCACAACTCCGTATAGACGCTCTGCCAGGTGAGAAAGTTGCTCAGGCGCATCTCGCCGCTGGAGCGGATGAGCAGGTCGGGGTCGGGCATGCCGGCGGTGTAGAGGGCTTTGCCGATATGGCTCTCGTCGATCTCCTCGGCCTTGAGCTGCCCGTGTTTGACCTGGGCCGCCAGGGTGCGGAAGGCGTCCACCAGTTCGCTGCGGCCGCCGTAGTTGAGGGCCAGGTTGAGCAGCAGACCGGTGTTGCCGGCGGTCTGGTCCAGGGATTTGCGCAGGGCCTGCTGCACGGACTTGGGCAGTCCTTCGAGGCGGCCGATGGCGTTGAGGCGCACATTGTTCCGGTCCAGCTCGGCGGTTTCCTCGCGCAACACCTCGCGCAGCCAGCGCATCAGGGCCTGCACCTCGAGGCGGGAGCGGTTCCAGTTCTCGGTGGAAAAGGTGTAGAGGGTGAGCACCCCCACCTGCAATTGGCCGCAGGCGCGGACGATGTCGCGCACCGACTCGCGGGCAAAGCGGTGGCCCTCGGTCCGGGGCAGGTTGCGCTCAGCGGCCCAGCGGCGGTCGCCGTCCATGATGATGGCGATATGCCGCGGCAGATTGCCCTGGGCCTTGAGTTCCTGCTGGATACGGGCGTCTTCCTGGGGGTCCAGCGGTTTGGCGAGTGCGGGTGTGGACATTGGGCTTTACAGGTAGGAGGCCATAGCCGTTGCCGAATCTACAGGCTGCCCCCGGATAAGTCAAGCCGCTGCCTTGACACCAGCGCGGCCTGCCTGTATTATGCCCGCCAGTGACCTCTACCCCTCCGGAAATCAAGGCGCGGCTGCGCGTCGACGGTCTGGCTGCCAGAAGGGCCCTCACCCCGGCCCAGGTGGCGGCCGCCAGCACCGCCATGTGCCACCGCCTGCAGCAGCTCGAGGCGTACCAGCGCGCCCGACTAATCCATATATATGTCGCCAGCAAGGACAACGAGGTGGAAACCGCCGGGCTCATCCGCCAGAGCCTGGACAGCGGGCGGGCGGTGGCGGTGCCGGTGGTGCGGCCAGGCACCCGCGTGCTGCGCCACGCCCTGATTCAGGATCTGGACCAGTTGCAGCCGGGCCGCTGGGGGCTCTTCGAACCGACCGCCGACCATTCCTCCTGGCTGGAGGACCTGGACCTCATCAACCTGGTGGTGGTGCCGGGCCTGGCCTTCGACCGGCGCGGCAACCGCCTCGGGCTGGGCGGGGGCTACTACGACCGCTTTCTAGCCCGGGTCGAAGGCCTCAAGGCCGGCCTGATCTACCACCCATTGCTGCGCGGCGAACTGCCCGCAGAACCCCACGACATCCCCATGGACCTCGTGGTCACCGAAGCCGCGGCCTACTGCTGCGCGGAGGAAAGGGGGATCTCTCCTCATGAACCAACCCAAGTTTGACCTCTCCAGGAAGTTCGTTTCCTACGCCGCTTCCGGCGGCGTGTTGCTGCTCTTTTTCCTGGTGCCCGAAATGGTCCGCTTGTTGACCGACTGGTACTGGTTCGAGGAACTAGGCTTCGCCGGCATCTACACCACCATGCTCAGCGCCAAGTTCTACTGGGGCCTGGGCACGGGGGTGGCGAGCGCCCTCTTCATCTACGGCAATATCAGCGCCGCCCGCAGCCTGGTCGCCGCACGGCCACTGATCATCCGGGTGCGGGAAGGGGAAGCCAATCGGGTGCGGGTGCTCAACCTGGAACGCTATATCCGCACCTTCGCCGTTCCGGTGGCCGTGGTCCTGGGCCTGCTCAACGGCCTGATCGGCGGCAGCAACTGGGAAACCATCCTGATGTACACCAATGCCGTGCCCTTCGGGGTGAACGATCCGGTATTTGGCCGCGACATCGGCTTTTATTTCTTTACCCTGCCCTTTGTACAACTGGTGGTGGGGCTGGGGCTCTGGCTGCTGATCGCTTCGCTGGCCGCTGCCGCCGGCACCTATGTGCTGCGGGGCGCCATCACCCTGAAGCAGCCGCACCCGGAGGCGGGCCTGGTCAAGTCCCTGGTGGTCGACAAGCGGGCCAAGACCCATCTGGCGGTGCTTGCCGCGCTGCTCTTTGCGCTGACCAGCTTCAAGATCCACGCCGTCAACATCCCCTCCCTGCTCTACAGCTCCACCGGCCCCTTCACCGGCGCCAGTTACACCGACCTGCACGCCACCCTGCCTTTCCTGCAACTACAGGTATTCCTGGCGGCGGTGGCGGCAGTGCTGGTGCTGGTCGACATCTTCCGCTCCAGCAAACGCCTCCTCCCCCTGACCCTGGGCCTCTATGTGGTGGCCGCGGTGGCGGGCGGCTGGATCTACCCGGCGCTCCTGCAGAAGTTCGTGGTTGCCCCCAACGAACTGGTCAAGGAAGCCCCCTATCTCAAGTACCACATCGATGCCACCCAGAAGGCTTTTGGACTGGACCGCATCATCGAGCGCAACCTGGGCGGCGAAGCCGTGCTCAGCATGGCCGACATCAACAACAACCAGTCCACCATCCGCAACGTGCGGCTGTGGGACCGCGAACCCCTGCTCGACACCTTCGGACAGTTGCAGGAGATCCGCACCTACTACGATTTCATCTCCGTCGACAGCGACCGCTACTACCTCAACGGCGATTACCGCCAGGTGCTGCTCTCGCCGCGCGAACTCAATCCGGCGAGTCTGCCCCAGCGCACCTTCATCAACGAACGCCTGACCTTCACCCACGGCTTCGGGCTCACCCTGGGCCCGGTCAACGAAGTGACCTCGGAGGGTTTACCCGTGCTCTTCGTCAAGGACCTGCCACCCTCCTCGAGCATCGAAGCACTCGCCGTCAAGCGGCCCGAGATCTACTACGGCGAGATGGCCAACGATTGGGTGGCGGTGAACACCAAGGCCAAGGAATTCGACTACCCTTCGGGGGAGGAAAACGTCTTCTCCCAGTACTCAGGCACCGGGGGCGTGCCGGTCCAATCCCTCTTCCGCAAGATCCTCTTCGCCCTGCGCTTCGGCTCGCTGAAGATGCTGATGTCCAACGACATCACCGCAGACTCGCGGATCATGTACTACCGCAACATCGAAGACCGGGTCAGCCGGGCCCTGCCCTTCCTGCAGTTGGACCGCGATCCCTATATGGTGGTCACCCCCCAGGGCGAGCTGAAGTGGATCTGCGACGCCTACACCACCTCCGACCGCTACCCGTACGCCGAGCTGGTCCGGGACCGTTTCCATTCCCTGCCGGGCAGCCGCCTCAACTACATCCGGAATTCGGTCAAGGTGGTGGTCGATGCCTACGACGGCAAGATGACCTGCTATATCGCCGATGAGCAGGACCCCGTCATTCAGGCCTACGCCCGGATTTTCCGCGGTTCGTTCGTGCCCCTCGCTGAGATGGACAAAGACCTGCGGGCCCATATCCGCTACCCGGATATGCTCTTCGACTACCAGACGGCGCTCTACACCGTCTACCACATGGGCGAGGCCCAGATCTTCTACAACAAGGAAGACCAGTGGCAGATCCCGGGCACGGCCGGCGGCGAGCAGGCCGAGATGATGGGGCGGCACATGATCATGAAACTGCCGGGGGAAACGCGGGAGGAGTATATCCTGATGATCCCCTTCACCCCCCGCGGCAAGGACAACCTTTCGGCCTGGATGGTGGCGCGCAATGACGGCGAGTTCTACGGGCAGTTGATGGTGTGCCGCTTCCCCAAACAGAAGCTGGTTTACGGCCCCACGCAGATCAGCAACCGCATCAATCAGGACGCGGATATCTCCCGCCAGATCTCCCTGTGGGACCAGCGCGGTTCCGAGGTGGTCCGGGGCAACCTGCTGGTCATCCCCATCGAGGAATCACTGATTTACATCCAGCCCATCTACCTGCGGGCCGAAGGCGGCAAGATCCCGGAGTTGAAGCGGGTGATCGTCGCCTACGAGGATCGCATCGCCATGGAGGAGACCCTCGACGCGGCGCTGGCGGTGGTCTTCGGCGGACAGATCACCTCCGCCCCAACCGCGAACGAGGAGAACCCCGGGAATGCTCTCCCGGAATCCGCCGTGGCCAGTGGCAGTGTGCTCGACAAGGCCAGGGCGGCGTACGACCGCGCCATCGAGGCGCAGCGCCGCGGCGACTGGGCGCTCTACGGCGAAGAGATCAAGAAACTCGGCGAACTGCTGAAAACCCTCAGGTAACCAATCCTCATATCGCTCACCAGGGAGGCACCCGACATGCTGTACGAGCTGCGTATCTACCGCTTCCACCCCGGCACCAAGAAAACCTTTCTCGCCGGTTTCAAGAAGGCCCGCCGCTTCATGAAGAAGTACGGGGTCACCTTCGTGGCCGCCTGGGAGAACACCGAGCGCGAGGACGAGTTCATCTGGATCCGCTCCTTTGCCAATGCCAAGGCGCGCGACAAAGCCATCGCCGCATACTACGGCAGCCCGGAATGGCAGAAGATCGTCGGTGAACTCCGGCCCACCATCCGCCGGCGCGAGGTGCGGCTGATGAAGGCCCTGCCCGGCTCACTCAAATAGGCTTGCAGACCGGCGTGTCGCGCAGTGCTCCCCTCACCATCGGTCCGGTCCGGGTCAGCCCCGGCCTGCTCCTGGCCCCCATGGAGGATGTCACCGATCTGCCCTTCCGCTCCCTGTGCCGGCGACTGGGCGCCGACATCGTCTATACCGAGTTCGTCAATGCCGAGGGCCTGATCCGCCACGCCCGCCGCGCCCACCAGAAACTGGAGTTCCTCGAAGAGGAGCGGCCCCTGGGCATCCAGCTGTACGGGGCCACCGAGCTGTCGATGGAACAGGCCGCCCGGATCGCCACCGACCAGAACCCGGACCTGATCGACATCAACTGCGGCTGCTGGGTCAGCGATGTGGCCCTGCGGGGGGCGGGGGCCGGCCTGCTGCGCGATCTGCCCCGCATGCGCGAGGTGGTGGCGCGGGTGGTGCGCTCCACCCATCTGCCGGTCACGGTCAAGACCCGCCTGGGCTGGGATACCGGGAGTATCCGTATCGTCGAGGTGGCCCGCATGCTCGAGGACCTGGGGGTGCGGGCCCTCACCATCCATTGCCGCACCCGCGCCCAGGGGCACCAGGGCACGGTGGATTACGCCTGGATTCCCCAGGTCAAGGAGGCGGTGGCCATGCCCGTGATCCTCAACGGCGACGTGGTCACCCCCCGGGACGTGGAGCGGGCTTTTGCCGAGACTGGCTGCGACGGGGTAATGATCGGCCGGGGCGCCATCCAGAACCCTTGGATCTTCCGCCAGACCCGGCACTACCTGGACACCGGCCAGTTGTTGCCCGACCCCTCGCTGGCGGAACGGGCAACCCTGTGCCTGGAGCACCTGCACCTGGCCGTGGCCCGCAAAGGCGGCAGCGCGGCCCTGGCCGGGCTGCGCCGCCACTTCTCGGGCTATTTCCGCGGCCTGCCCGGCGCCTCGGGGCTGCGCGGGGAATTGGCGGCGCTCAAGGAGGCCGCCCAGGTCGAGCAGCGCCTGCTGGTCCTGGCCGAACAGACGGATTCCCTGGCAGCCTGAGGCAGCAGCCGGGTCCCGGCCCAAACCGGAACCCGGCTGCCCCCATCCCTCTTTAGTTCTTGCTGTTGCAGTTGAACATCCAGTTCACCCCGAACTGATCCACCAGACTGCCGAAGTACCCACCCCAGAACATCTCCTGGAGCGCCATCTCGACCTTGCCCCCGGCCGACAGGGCGGCGAAGAGGCGGTCGGTTTCGGTGCGGGGAAAATTGAGGTAGGTACTGACTCGGGCCATACTTAGGATCTCCTCCGAACAAGGGATTGAGGGGATGTCAGGAGCACTCAAAATATACTGTACATTTGAGTAGTAGTCAAGCAAAAAACACTCCTCTTCCCCTAAATCACTGCCGCCAAACCATGCTTTCGCCTGCTGGCCCCTCCTGCCCGCGCTACCTCCCGGATCTCGAATTCCCCGCCTACCGCCACCTGCCCGGCCAGACCCCGCATCCGCGCACCCATCCACAGGGCCACCGTTTTGCCCTGCCCGGCCCGGATCTCCCCCTCACCCCGGAGAACTGGCCCACCCACCGCGCCTACCTGGCCGGTGTGGATCTCTTCAATGGCGCCTTCTGGTGGGAGGCCCACGAAGCCTGGGAGGGCCCCTGGCGGGTTTCGCCCTCGGACAGCCGGCACCAGCTACAGGGCCTGATCCAACTGGCCGCCGCCCTGATCAAATGGCACCAGGGCAACCAGCGCGGCATGGAAAAGCTGGCCCATAGCAGCCGAGCCCTGCTGGAGCCCCTGGCCGCTGTCCATGCCCATCACCTGGGCCTGAACCTGCCCGATCTGCTAGAACGCTCCGATGCCTTCTTCGCCGCTCCGCCTGCACCAGAAAACACCACCCCGGATCTGCTCCCTTTGCTACGCCTGGACTTCGGGAGTTAGTGCTCGGCTTGGTGACCAGGTCCGTGGGGTGCCCGCTTCGGCGTTTCTGAAGTCCCGGACCTTCTCCCTCGCTCCTTAAACTACGCTTCCCCCAACCCAACCCTGCGGTCCTACCCCCGACCACTCCCCCAGAAGCCGCCTCCGGGGCACTCCCACGTCCCTGGGATCTGTCGAATTTGGACTGACGGACCACTCACTTGTGGCAGCGGCGGGGAGATGACCCCGCAGGCCTTTCCTGGGGAGTGGCTGGGCGGGGAAGTCCGCGTGGTGGCGGGGTCGGGTAGCGGAGCGAAGCGAGCGAGGGGGCAGGACGCGCCTGAGGAAAGGCCAGAGTGGGTCGCTCCCCGACGCCCCCCCGACCAGCTAGCCCCCACTCTTCTTCAACTGCTCCTGCCACGCCTCCAGCTTGCCATAACGGTTGAGAATGGCTTCGAGCAGATGGCGGATGGCCGGCCCGAAGTGCCGGCCCCGCCGCCAGGCCAGCCCGATCTGCCGGTCGAACTTCATGCCCCGCACCGAGACCTCCCGCAGCGCCCCGGAAACCAGCGACTCCTCCACCGCCATACGCGGCAAAAAGGAGATGCCCACCCCGGCCTCCACCAGTTTGCGCATGGCCTCGGGGCTGCGCATCTCCATCACCACCCGCGGGGCCAGACCCAGCTCGGCGAAGTGCTCGTCGACGATCTTGCGCGACACCGAGTCGGCGTGGAAGAGGATGAGCGGCTCCCGCACCACCTCGTCGGGGCGGACCCGCGCCCGCCCGGCAAAGGGGTGCTCGGCCCCCACCACCAGCGGCATGGCGTCGTTGAGCAGCACCAGGGTCTGCAGCCTGGGGTGCTCGAAGGGCAGGGAAATCAGCGCGAACTCCGAGCGATTGACCAGCAACTCCTCCACCAGGTACCGCGAAGGATCGACCTGAATGGCCAGATTCACCTGAGGCCAGTCGCGCAGATAGGCCTTGAGCAGCTCGGGCAGCAGGTAGATCACCGCCGCGTCGATGGCCCCGATGCGGAACCCCTCGCCGGCCGGCACCCCGGGCCGATGCAGCTTGTCCTCCAGTTCGACCAGCACGTCCTCCAGCTGCAGGGCATATCCCAAGAAGGTGCGCCCCTCCAGGGTGAGTTCGACGCTGCGGCCGTTGCGGTTGAAGAGTTTCACGCCCAGGTGGCGTTCCAGTTCGGCGATGCCGCTGCTGACCGTGGGCTGGGTGACGTGTAACAGGCGGGCCGCCTGGGTGAAACCGCCGGCGCGGGTCACGGCCAGGAAGTAGCGCACATGCTGCAGGTTCATCGGTTTCTCCGCGGCGACTTATCTATAGAGACTATCTATGGATAATATAACAATTATTCATTTGATTGATGGATCACCCTGGCTATTTTTTAGGGGTGGAAAATCAGCTCACCCTTTACGCGGAAACCTACCTATGAATAAGCCAGACCAACTCGCCAAACCCACCGGCAAACTGGGCGTGCTCATGCCCGGCATGGGCGCCGTGGCCACCACCTTCATCGCCGGCGTCGAAGCCGTCAAAGCCGGCCTGGGCCAGCCCATCGGCTCCATCACCCAGATGGGCACCATCCGCCTGGGCAAACGCACCGAAAACCGCACCCCCATGATCAAGGACTTTGTGCCCCTGGCCGGCCTCGACGACCTGGTCTTTGGCGGCTGGGACGTGTTCCCCGACAACGTGTACGAAGCCGCCACCCACGCCGGCGTGCTGCAGAAGGACACCCTGACCGCCCTCAAGGATCAGTTGAGCCCCATCAAACCCTGGAAGGCTGCCTTCGACCGCAACTATGTGCGCCGGCTCGAAGGCTCGCACATCAAGACCGGCAAGACCAAGTGGGATCTGGCCCAGCAGGTGCGCGAGGACATCCACCGCTTCAAGGCCGACAACAAGGTGGAGCGGCTGGTGATGATCTGGTGCGGCAGCACCGAGATCTTCCTCGAGCCCCAAGCGGTGCACCAGACCATCGAATCCTTTGAGCAGGGCCTCAAGGACAACCACGAAGGCATCGCCCCCAGCATGATCTACGCCTACGTCGCCCTCACCGAGGGCATCCCCTTCATCAACGGGGCCCCCAACCTGACGGTGGATTTCCCGGCCATGCAGGAACTGGCCAAACTGCACAACGCCCCCATCTGCGGCAAGGACTTCAAGACCGGCCAAACGCTCATGAAAACGGTGCTGGCCCCTGCCTTCAAGGCGCGCATGCTGGGCCTGCGGGGCTGGTATTCCACCAATATCCTGGGCAACCGCGACGGCGAGATCCTCGACGATCCCGACTCCTTCAAGACCAAGGAGGAGAGCAAGCTCGGGGTGCTGGAGCAGATCCTCCAGCCCCACCTCTACCCCGCGCTCTACGGCGACGTGTACCACAAGGTGCGGATCAACTACTACCCGCCTCGCGGCGACGAGAAGGAAGGCTGGGACAACATCGACATCTTCGGCTGGCTGGGATACCCCATGCAGATCAAGGTCGATTTCCTCTGCCGCGACAGTATCCTGGCCGCCCCGCTGGTTCTGGACCTGGTGCTCTTCTCCGACCTGGCCCAGCGCGCCGGCTGGAAGGGTATCCAGGAGTGGCTCTCCTTCTTCTTCAAGAGCCCGATGACCGCCCCCGGCCTCTACCCCGAACACGACCTCTTCATCCAGTCGATGAAGCTGAAGAACACCCTGCGCTTCCTCATGGGCGAGGACCTGATCACCCACCTGGGCCAGGAATACTACGACTGAGATCCCTCTCCCCGCCGCCATCGTGCGGCGGGGAGATACCCAGGACATACACGATGGCCCTCTCCCGCACCATGACCTCCCGCGAACGCTGCCAGGCCGTCATCCGCCACCAGATCCCCGACCGGGTGCCGGTGGACCTGCACAACTTCCTGGCCACCGTGCACTACGCCGGCCTGCCCATGGCGCGGGCCCTCCAGGACGGCGAGCTGCTGGCCGAGGCCCAGCTCAGGTTCTGGAAGGACTTCGGGCACGACATGCTGATGGTGGAGAACGGGGTGGTGGCCGAGGCCCAGGCCTGCGGCTGCGGGGTGGAGTACTTCGATGACGGCCCGCCGCGGGTGGCCCAGCACATCCTGGCCGAAGGCCTGGACCGCATCGACCAGCTCGAGGTGCCCGACCCCTTCACCACCCCACCGATGAGCGAGGTGCTCAAAGCCGTGCGCATCCTGGTCCGGGAGCTGGGCGACCGGGTGTTCATCGTCGGCCGGGCCGACCAGGGGCCCGGCGCCCTGGCCCTGGCCCTGCGCGGGTACGAGCGTTTCGTGCTCGACCTGGCCCTCTTCGAGCAACCCGAACTCATCCACAAGGTGCTGGATTTCTGCGTCCGGGTGCAGACCCGCTATGCCCTGGCCCTCAGGGAGGCCGGCGCCCACGGCACCGCCACCGGTGGACTGGGGGTTTCCCTGCTCAGCCCCGAGCTGTACCGCAGCGTCGAGCAGCCCTACGAGCGCCGCTTCATCCAGGCGGTGAATCAGCCCGACTTCCCAGCGGCCCTGCACATCTGCGGCGACGCCACCCCCATCCTCGCGGAAATGGTCGCCACCGGCGCCCCGATCCTCGAACTCGACTACAAGACCGACCTGCGCCGCGCCAAAGAGGTGCTGCGCGGCAAAGCGACCCTGCTGGGACCGGTCAATCCGGAGCTGCTCTGGCGGGCCACCAACCCCGGCGAGGTCGAGGACGCCGCCCGCGAAGCCCTCGAACTGCTGGCCCCTGGCGGCGAATTTATTCTAGGCCCCGGCTGTGCCCTGGGATACGACACCCCGCCCGACAATATACACACTCTGATCGAAACTACCTGTAAATACGGTATTTATACCCAGAACGGCCATCTCTCCCACCTCGTCTGAACACCCGGGAATCGCGTTTTTTTCTTCCCCTTGCCAATCAAGGGACAGGTGTTTAGATTCTATACCGACCAGTCGGTCTATTAGATTTTCGCCCTCACCCGAATCCCGAGATTAGCCTCAATGGCTGTACACGCCTCCGAAGAAACCCGCCGGGCCCAGCTCCTCGACGCGGCCAAGCGCTGTTTCGCCGCCCGGGGCTACCACGAGACCAAGGTGGATGATATCGTGCGCGAAGCCGGCCTGAGCAAAGGGGCGCTCTACTGGTATTTCAAGAGCAAGGAGGAGTTGCTCGATACCCTGTGCCACGAGTTCTCCGAGGAACTCAAAGGGATCTTCCTCCAGGCCCATCAGGGCGAAAACACCGACCCGGTCCATGTGATGGTCGAGGTCTGCACCGCCATGTTCGACCGCATCCTCGCCGACCCGGATCGCCGGCTCATCTGGATGGAGCACTGGTCCCTGGCCATGCGCAATCCCCAGACCCGGGCCCGGCAGGCCGCCCTCTACCAGGGGTGGATCGCCCTGGCGGTACCGATGATTGAATGCGGCATCACCGAAGGCAGGATCAAACCGATCAACCCGCAGCACCTCTTGCTCAGCCTCATGGCCCAGTTCGACGGGCTGATGGTGATTCAGGCTTTCTGCCCCGAACTGGATGTCCGGGACATCTGGCGGTCGAGTATCCAGATGCTCCTGGCAGGAATCAGGGCCTGATTTTTTTTAGACAATCACAAAACCGACCAGTCGGTTTTAACTGGAGAACGCCCCGTGTCTATCTCGACCCTCAGTCGTTTCCTGCTCGGCGCCCTGCTGCTGGGTGCTGGCGCCGCCACCGGCCAACCCCGGCCTCTGACCCTCGACGAGGCGGTGCAACACGCTCTGGCCCGGAACCGCACCTTGGACGCCAGCCGCTCCGGGTACCAATCCGCTGCGTGGAGCCTGCGCGGGGCCTATGCCGGCTGGCTGCCCCGGGCGGAGTTTTCCAGCGGCCTGACGCGTATCAACCAGGCCAGCCTGCGCCTGGCCAACGCCCCCATCGACTTCATCAAGAACGCCGCCGGGCTGCCCCCCGAGCTGGCAGCCAACATCCGCCCCTTTGCCTACGAAAACACCTATAGCACCAGCGTGACCCTGCTGCAGCCCCTCTACAACAGCGGGCTTGAACACCTCGGCATCCGCTCGGCCGGGGTGCGCCGGCGGCAAAGCGGCCACCAGCTCGAGGATACCCGGCAGGAGGTGGTCAGCCGGGTCCAGACCGGATACTATCAGGCCCTCAAGGCCGCCGCCCTGCTCGAACTGACGCGGGAGATGGAACAGCGCACCGCCTCGTACCTCGAAACCGCCCGCCGCAAGACCGCCGCCGGCATGAAGACCTCGGCCGAGGTGTTGCGCTGGGAGGTGCAGCTGGCCACCGAACAGGGGCGGGCCGTCGACGCCGAAAACGGCCTGGCCCTGGCCAAAGCCGCCCTCAACGAAACCATGGGCGCCGAACTGGAAGAGGAATACACCCTGGTGCCGCCCGCCGAACCCGAAAGCGCCGACACGGCGGCAGCGGCCCCGCAGCACCTGGACGGCCACCCCGGACTCGAGGTCGCCAAAAGCTTGGTCGAGCTGCGCCGGCTCGAGCTGCAGCGGGAGGGCAGCCGCTTCACCCCCCAGCTCAACCTGGCCTTTTCCTATGCCTGGGAGAAAGACGCCGACCTGGCCCTGGACGGCACCAGGAGCTGGAGCACCTCCCTGCTCTTCCAGTTTCCCATCAACGGCCTGCGCGACTACGCCGCCGTACAACAGGCCCGCGCGGACCTGCGCCAGGCCCAGGTCCAGGCCGAGGACGTGGAGCGCCGGCTGCGCCTCCAGGCCCACAACGCCGCCTTGGGCCTGCGGGCCGCGCACCAGCGGCTGGCCATCGCCCGCAAAGCCGTGGAGCAGGCCGAAACCAACCTGGCCACCACGCAGCGGCGCTACGAACAGGGCATGGCCGCCAACATCGAGCTGCTCGACGCCCAGACCGCCGCCTATCAGACCCATACCATGCTGATCAACGCCAACTGCGACCTGGCCATCGCCCGCATCGAACTGGAACGGGCCCTGGGCAGCCGCAGCCATGAGAAGGGAGATCTGTGATGAAAACAAGCGCCAAAATCGCCGTTGCCGGGGTTGTGGTCCTGGCGCTGGGCGGCGCCTTGTCCCAGCGGCTATGGCACACCGCCCCGGCCGCAGCCACCGGGGTGGAGCCGCCCGCCGCCGTACCGGTGGAGGTGGCTGCCGTCAAACTCGCGCCCTTTGTCGAAGGGGTGGAGTCCGTGGGCACCGTGGCCGCCCGGCACGACGTGACCGTCAGCTCCGAGGCGGCCGGCCGGGTGGTGGCGGTGCGGGTGGAGGTGGGAGACCGGGTGCAGCAAGGCACCCTGCTCGCCGAGGTGGACCCGGAACTGCGCCAGCTGGCCGTGGAACAGGCCGAAGCCCAGCTGGCCCTGGCCCGGGGCAACCTGGCCAAGGCCCGCCGCGATCTGGAGCGCAACGAACCGCTCTTCGCCAAAGGGGATATCGCCGGCACCGAGATGGAGAATATCCGTCTGGCCTTCGACACTGCCACCGTCCTGCAACGCCAGGCCGAGGTCGCCCTCAAGATGGCCCGCCGCCAGGCGGCCGACGCCCGCATCAAAAGCCCCATCGCCGGGGTGGTGACCGCCCGCTTCGTCGAGGCCGGCGAGATGCTGGCCCCCGGCGCGCCGGTGGCCAATATCGTCGATCTGGCGGTGGTCAAGATCCTGCTCTCCATCCCCGAGGACCAGATCGGCGAGTTGGCCCTGGGCCAGGAGGCGCAGGTGCGGCTCGATCCCTACCCCGAGCGCAGCTTCGCCGGCAAGGTGATCAACATCAGCGCCAAGGCCACCGGCGAGAGCCACCGCTACCCGGTGGAGGTGGAGGTGACCAATCAGGATGACCTGCCCCTGAAGGCGGGCATGTTCGCCCGCACCCGGATCACCACCGCCACCTTTGCCCGGCTGCCGGTCATCCCCAGCGCCGCCCTGGTCGCCGGCGCCGCACAGCCTTCGGTGTACGTGGTGCGCCAGGGCCGCGCTGTGCTCAGCCCGGTGGTGCTGCGCCGGGCGCAGGGCGAGATGGTGGGGGTCAGCGCCGGCCTGCAGGAAGGCGAGCAGGTGGTGACCGTGGGCCAGCAGCGCCTCAGCGACGGGGTCGCCGTGCAGAGCCAGGAGAACTGAGCCATGAAGCTGACCCGCCTGGCCATCGAAAGACCCACCTTCATCGTCGTGATCTTTGCCGCCCTGGGTGTGCTGGGGCTGTACAGCTGGACCCAGCTCGGGGTGGATCTGCTGCCCGATATCGACATCCCCACGGTGATGGTGAGCACCGTGTACCCGGGTGCCGGCCCCAAGGAGATCGAGACCAGTGTCTCCCAGCCCCTCGAAGAAGCGGTGGTCTCCATCAACAAGGTCAAACACGTGCGCTCCTTCACCTCCGAGGGGGTCTCGTTGGTCCTGGTGGAATTCCAGATGAGCGCCGACATCGACGAAGCCACCGCCGAGGTGCAGCGCAAGGTCGACGCCTCGCGCTACCGGCTGCCCAAGGAGGTGGACCCGCCCATCATCTCCAAGGTCAGCATCAACGACCTGCCCATCCTGCGCCTCTCCATGACCGGCACCCTGCCGCCCCGCGAGTTGTACCAGCTGGCCAAGGACCAGATCAAACCGGCCTTCGAGCGGCTGGAGGGGGTGGGCAAGGTGGCCCTGGTGGGCGGGGAGGAACGCGAGATCCGGGTGGAGGTGGACCCCGACCGGCTGCAGGCCTACCATCTGTCCATCCTGCAGGTTTCCCAGGCCCTGGCCCGCGAGAACCTCGACTTCCCCACCGGCAAGGTGGATACCCGGCAGCGCGAGTACATCGTCCGGCTCTCGGGCCGGCTGCAGCGCCTGGAGGACATGGAACACCTGGCCCTGGCCACCACCCCGGCCGGCACCATCTACCTGAAGGATGTGGCCACCGTACACGACGGGGTGAAGGAGGACCAAGCCCAGAGCCGGCTCAATGCCCGGCCCTCCATCGGCATCCTGATCCAGAAACAGTCCGGGGCCAACTCGGTGCAGTTGAGCGACCGGGTGCGCGCCGAACTGGCCCGGCTGGAGCAGGCCTATCCCGGCCAGATCCACCTGGAGATCGCCCAGGACACCTCGATCTTCACCCGCAATTCCATCAAGGGGCTGGAGCGCAACATCGCCGAGGCCATCCTCGGGGTGTCGCTGGTGCTGCTGCTCTTTTTGCACAGCTGGCGCAACTCACTGATCGTGCTCCTGGCCATCCCCACCTCGCTGATCTCCACCTTCATCGTCATGTACGCCCTGGACTTCTCGCTGAATCTGATGTCCCTGATGGGGGTGGCCCTCACCATCGGCATCCTGGTGGACGACTCCATCGTGGTGCTGGAGAACATCCACCGCCACCTGGCCAAGGGCGAGCCACCCAGGGAAGCTGCCCTCAAGGGCCGCACCGAGATCGGCTTTGCCGCCGTGGCCATCACCCTGGTGGACGTGGTGGTCTTTCTGCCCGTGGCCCTGCTCACCGGCATCGTCGGCGACATCTTCCGCGAGTTCGCCCTGGTGATTGTTTCCGCCACCCTGATGTCGCTCTTTGTCTCCTTCACCCTCACCCCGCTCCTGGCCTCGCGCTGGACCAAACTGGAAAACCTGGAAGGCAGCCGCGCCCTGGCCGCCCGTTTCTCCCGCTGGTGGGAGGGGCGGATGGCACGGCTCAACCAGGCCTACCACCGGCTGCTGCAGTGGGCCCTGGCCCATCGCAAGAGTGTGCTGGGGGTAAGCACCTTGACCCTGGTGGGCAGCCTGGCGCTGATCCCGCTGCACTTGGTGAGCACCGAGTTCATGAAGCAGGTGGATCGCGGCGAGTTCGCCATTGCCCTCGAGATGCCGGCCGGCACCGCCCTCGAGAAGACCAACGCAGCGGTGGGGCAGGTCGAACAACTGTTGGCGCGCACGGCCGAGGTGGAGCGCTACTTCACCACCGTGGGCACCTCCGAGGAGGGCATCCTCAATTCCCAGGCCGATCATCTGGGGCAGATCCAGGTGCGCCTGGTCGACAAGGCCAGCGGCCGCCGGCCCACCTCCGAGGTGATCGACGAACTCAAGGCCGCCGTCGCCCGCATCCCCGGCCTCAAGGCGCGGGTGAATTTCATCGGCATCTTCGGCACCTCCGACGACACCCCCATCTTCATCGAGGTGAAGGGTCTGGACATGGCCCAGCTGGCCACGGTGGCCGCCCAGGTCGAGGCGCGGGTCGCCAAGGTGGACGGGGCGGTGGATATCAAGAGTTCCTGGGAGGAAGGCAAACCCGAGGTGCGCATCGAACTGGACCGCGAGAAGACCGCCCAGCTGGGGCTAACCCTGGCCGAGGTGGCCCAGGCCCTGCGCACCGCCTTTGCCGGGGACGTGGCCACCAAGTACCGCGAGGGCGATACCGAGATCGACACCCGGGTGATCCTGCAGGGGGCGCGGCGCAGCCGCGCCGAGGAGGTGGGGCGGATGGTCTTCCTCAACCACCAGGGCGTGCCGGTGGAGTTGCGGCAGATCGCCCGGATCTACGAGGGCCAGGGGCCGGTCAAGATCCAGCGCAAGAATCGCGAGCGGCTGATCACCATCCAGGCCAACCTGTCGGACCGGCCGCTGGGCGACGTGCTGCGCGATCTGCGCGCCAGCCTCGCCGAGCTGCAATTGCCCAAAGGCACCAGCATCTTCTTTGCCGGCGACGCCGAGATGCAGGAGGAGACCTTCACCAAGATGTTCTTCGCCCTGGGCCTGGGCATCGCCTTTGTCTACCTGATCATGGTGGCCCTGTTCAATTCCTACCTGCACCCCTTCACCATCATGTTCTCCCTGCCGGTGGCCGTGGTCGGCGCCCTGGGCGCCCTGGCCCTGACCGGCGAGGCCCTCAACATGTTTTCGATGATCGGGGTGATCATGCTGGTGGGGTTGGTGACCAAGAACGCCATCCTGCTGGTGGACTACACCAACACCCTGCGCGAACAGGGCCGGGGCCTGCGCGAGGCCCTGCTCGAAGCCGGCCCCACCCGGCTGCGGCCCATCCTCATGACCACCCTGACCCTGGTGCTGGGCATGACCCCCCTGGCCCTGAGCCTGGGGCCGGGCAACGAGATGCGCGCCGGCATGGCCGTGGTGCTCATCGGCGGCCTGCTCACCTCGACCCTGCTCACGCTGGTGCTGGTGCCGGTGGTTTATACCCTGGTGGAGGAAATGCGCGTCAAGGTGCCGGCGCTGCTGGGCCGTGTCAGCCCAGCTGGTCAGCCAGTTCCTCGGCCGGATAGGTGATGATCTCGGCCAGGGTGGGATGATAGTGCGGCATGCGCAGCAGATCGTGCACTGTGCCGCCAAAGTGCATGAGGGCAACCAGCTCGTGGATCAGCTCGCCCCCCTCGGCCCCGGTGATATGCCCGCCGATCACCTCGCCGGTGCGCGGCCGGCACAGGAGCTTGACCAGCCCGTGCGGCGAGCCGTGGCACAGGGCCTTGCCGTGGTCGGCAAAGGGGTAGGAGGCCGCCAGGTAGGGGATGTCCCGGGCCTGGCAGGCCTTCTCGGTGAGGCCGACGCTGGCCACCTGCGGGTCGGTGAACACCACTTGGAGTGAGGACTGGTGTGGGTCCACCTTGAGGGCCGGCACCGAAGGCCGGGCGGCGTTGTGCCCGGCCACCTCGCCCTGGTGGATGGCGACGTGTACGACCTCCTGCAGCCCGTTCACATCGCCCACCGCAAAGATGTGCGGCTGGCTGGTGCGCATCTGCTCGTCGACGTGGATGGCGCCCTGTTCGAGCTGGACCCCAGCTGCCTCCAAACCCAGCCCGTCGACGTTGGGCCGCCGCCCCATCGCCTGCAGGATCAGCTCGGCGCTGGCGCGGCGCTCCTGGCCACCGTGGGAGAAGTGGGCGGTGCGCAGTTTGTCCTGCCGGCTGAAATGATGGAGCTGGGTGCCAGTGTACACCTCCATGCCCTCGGCGCGGAGGTTTTCCTCCACTGGCCGGGCCAGGTCCTCGTCGGTCCACGACAGCACGTGGTGGTGGCGCTGGATGAGGGTGACCTGGGTGCCGATGCGCTGGAAGAACTGGGCCAGTTCCAGGGCCACGGCCCCGCCGCCCAGGACCAGCATGGAGGCGGGCTGCTGGCGCAGGTCGAGGGCCTGGTCGCTGGTGATGAAACCCGCCTGGTCCAGCCCCGGCAGCGGCAGGTGACGGACCACGGAGCCGGTGGCGATGATGAAGTGTTTGGCCTGCAGCACCCGCGCCCCCACCTGCAGCTGCTGGGGCGAGAGGAAACGGGCCGGCTCCTCGTAGAGGGTGAAACGCCGGTCCCGCAACTGCCCGATGCGGTACTCGGCAAACTCGCGGATCAGGCGTTCCTTGCGGGCGATGATGGCCGCCAGGTCGGCCCGTGGCTGCACCGGGGACAACCCGAACTCGGCGGCCCGCCGCATCAGCTCCATCACCTCGGCCGAACGCAGGATGGCCTTGCTGGGCATACAGCCGCGCAGGATACACAGCCCACCCAGCGGGCCCTGATCGACGATGGCCACCTCGGCGCCCGCCGAGACCGCTGTGCGCGCCGCCGCGTATCCGGCGGATCCCCCGCCGACGACAATGACTTCGTGTTCCATGTCCTTATATTAAACCTCGCGCCGATTCCGGGCAATCATCCCCTCTTTTCGCGGAAGGCTCCATGCCCAGACTGCTGCCCCACCTGCTCGCCGCCGCCGGCCTGTGCCTGGCCCTGGGCTGCGGCTCCAAACTGCCCGAACCCGAGAGCCGGCCCGCCCGGCTCTACGTCCAGTACTGCTCGGGCAAGGGCTGCCACGACGCCATCCCGCCCAAGCGCGGGGGCACCCAGTACTGGGAGATGCAGAACAAACGCATGATGGAGCTGATGCGCCGCCAAGGCTCCCCTCTGCCCTCCCCCGCCGAAGAGCAGGAGATCCTCGCCTATCTGCGCCGCCACGCCCAGGGAGCGCCTTGATCGTCCTGCTCCTGCTCTGCCTGGCCCTGGGTTCCCCCCTGGCGGCCCAGGAACCACCCCACACCCTGCAGACCAACGACCCGCGCCTGCAGCAGGGCATCGACCTGATCTACCAGCTGCACTTCGACGAGGCCGACCAGTACTTCACCCGCCTCGTCGCCGCCGAACCCGACAACCCGGTGGGCCATTTCTTTCTGGCGATGGTCACCTGGTGGCGGGTGCTGATCGACCTGGACGACACCCGCCACGACGAGGCCTTCTACCTCCTGCTGGAAAGATGCGTCGAAGTCTGCGATCAGCGTCTGGCCCAGCGCCCGGGCGACTTCGACGCCCTGATGTGCAAGGGGGGGGCCATCGGTTTTCGCGGCCGGCTGCGGGGCGACCGCCACGACTTTCTGCAGGCTGCCGCCGACGGACTCAGATGCCTGCCCCTGCTAGACCAGATCCGCCAGCTCGAACCGGCCAACAAGGATGTGCTCTTCGCCTGGGGCATCTACGACTATTTCGTCGAGGCCATGCCCGAGCGCTACCCCATCGTCAAACCCATCGTCTGGATGATGAAGCGGGGGGACAAGGCGCGGGGCCTGCAGCAGTTGCAGACCGTGGCGCGGGAGGGGTACTACGCCCGCACCGAAGCCGCCTACTTCCTGGCCCAGATCTACCGGGTCTTTGAGGAGGACGACCGGCAGGCCTTCGACTACTTCGCCCAGTTGCACCAGCGGTACCCGGACAACGCCCTCTTCCACCGCCACACCGCCCGGGCCATGATCGAGCTGGGCGCCTGGGACCAGGGCGCCGCCCTCTACGCCGAGGTGGCCCGCCGCAGCGAAGCCGGCCGGCCCGGGTACCACCGCCGCGGCCACCTGGAGGCCTGCTACTACCTGGGCCGCGACGCCTTCCGCCGCCGCCAACTGGACCAAGCCCTCGGCTTTTTTGTCGCCGCCGACAGCTTGGGCCAGGGCCTGGAGGACGACCACGATTACGTGGCCCTGGCCGCACTCAACCGCGGCATGTGCCTGGATCTGCAGGGCCACCGCCCCGAGGCGCTGCAGGCCTACCGCCAGGTGAAGGCCCGCCCCGACTACCGCCAGAGCCACGACCTGGCCGACAAGTACCTCAAGAACCCCTACCCCTCTTCCCCCTGAATCCCCCACTGCCGCAGCACCTCGAAAACCACCACCGCCCCGGCCGCCGCCACGTTCAGCGAATTCTTGAATCCGTACATGGGGATCTGCACCAGTTCGTCGCAGGCCTCCAGCACCGGGCGCTCCACCCCCAGGGCTTCGTTGCCCAGCACCAGCGCCAGCGGCCGGGGGTACTGTACCTCGGTGTGATTCCTGCTCTGCGAGGTGGTCTCCACCCCCCACACGGCAATGCCCTGAGCCCTGAATGACTCGACCGCCTCCAGGGTGGTGGCAAAATGGGTGGTGGGGATAAAGGCCAGGGTGCCCAGCGCTGTTTTGTCGAGTTTGGGATGGGGCGGATGGGCGGTGTACCCACAGGTGAGGATACCGGCCAGACGCGCGGTGTCGGCGGTGCGGAAGAGGGAGCCCACGTTGAAGGCACTGCGCAGGTTGTCGAGCACCAGGTAGAGCGGGTGTTTGGGCAGGACCTGGTACTCCTCCAGGCTCAGGGAACTGTCGCAGGTGCGCACCGCAAAGGAGGTCTCCATCCCGTCGGTGCCCCGCTTGCGGCTCACGCCTCGCCCTCGGGCCGCACCGCCTGCCCCGAGGCCGCCGAAGCGCGGGCCGCCTCGATGAGGGCCATCACCCGCCGCACGCTTTCGGGTGTCACCGCCAGTTTGGCCGGATCGTTGATGGCCTCGGCGATGTTTTCGTAGTAGGAGCGCCAGCGGCCCGGCACGGGTTCCAGCACCACCTCGGAGGAGCGCCCTGCCGTCTCCACCCACAGCCGCGGGTACTGGGCCGGTTCCTCGCGGGCCGCGTCGATCTGGCCGGCGATCATGGCCCGCTCCTGGGGGTCCACCCCTTCCTTGATCAGGGTGCCTTTGGTGCCCATCACGTACCAGCGCGGCCGGGGCCGCCGCGCCAGGGACGAGGTGCAAATCTGCACCTCCACCCCGCTGGCAAAACTCAACAGGCACAGGGCGTGGTCCTCCACGTCGGTCTGCCAGCCCTGCGCGAAGAAACGGGCGTACACCCACTCCACCGGGCCGGGAACCAGTTGCAGGGCCTGGTCGAGCAGATGGGCTCCGAGGTCCATGAACTTGCCGCCCCCGTGCTGCTGCTGGCTGCGCCAGCCGCGCGGCAACCCGTACTGGCCCCAGCACAACTCCATGGAAAAGACCTCGCCGAGCAGCCCCTCCGCCATCACCTGGCGCACGGTGAGAAAATCCCCGTCCCAGCGGCGGTTCTGGAACACACTCAGCAGCCTGCCGCTCTTGCGGCTGGCCGCGATCATGGCGTCGGCCTCGGCGGTGCTCAGGCTCATGGGTTTGTCGGTGACCACGTGTTTGCCCGCCTCCAGCGCCTGGATGGCCTGGGATGCGTGCAGGTCGTTGGGGGTGGCCAGCACCACCAGATCGACCGCCGGATCGGCGAGGACCTCCTCGAAGCGCGCAAAGACCTTCACCCCCAATTGCGACTGGATCTGCACCCGCGCCTCGGGCCGGCTGCTGACCACGCCGTAGAGCTGCAGCTGGCTGGCCAGGCCCACCAGATAGGTGTGAAAGCAGCGGCCCGCAAACCCGTACCCCACCACCACCACTTTTGATCTATCCATGGCTATTGATCTCCGCCAGAAAAAGACGCCGCACCTGGTTGATCTCCCGCACCCCACCGCCGAGGGCCTTCTCGAGAAAGGCCCGGCAGCGCTGTTGGTGGGCCGCCTCGCGCGGCGCCCCGGCAGCCAGCCCACCCTCGCGGGTGAACACCACCCGGTGGGCGGCGCGGCCATCGGAAAGGTGGATCTCGTTGATGAAACGGCGGGAGACCGGGTCGTTGATACGGCCCGTGCCCGGCGCCACGCCCTCGACCCGGATGAAGGCGATGAGATTCACCGCTCTGAATTGTTCTTCGGGCACCTCGTTGGCCACCACGATCTGGGCCCGGGTCTCCGCCAGCTCGTCGGCGTGTATATTGCCCGCCAGCATGTGGCCCCGCTGCGAAAGGGCGAAGAAGTCGCGCAGGTTCTGCCCCCACAGGTAGGTGGGCGGTGGATGGTCGCTCAACTCATCGGTGATCACACAACTGGGGCGGCTGTCCACCTCGGCCACCTTGCCGGGCAACGCATGGACAAAGGATCGGTCAGCCGGCGCAAAACCCAGCAGGGCGCGCATGGTGGTGGTTTTGCCCACCCCGCCCGGGCCTGAACCGACGATGAACGAGGCCCCGCGCGCCACCTGCGATACCAGCCAGGCGGCCAGGTCGAGATCGAATACCTGTAGCTCGATCAGGTCGAGCAGGGAGCGGGGCGGGGTTTCGCTGCCGGGATCGAGCAGGGCGGGAGGCAGATCCGCGGGATGACTGGTCGGCATAGCGCTCACCTGGGCTAGAGTG
>JADZBP010000085.1 GCA_020852055.1 Candidatus Latescibacterota bacterium | reverse complement strand
GTGCGCCCCGGTGAAGGCCCCTCGCACATGACCGAAGAAGCTCGACTCGGCCAGCTCCCGCGGGATGGCGGCGCAGTTGACCGCCACAAAGGGACCCCGCGCCCGGCTGCCTCCGTAGTGGACGGCGCGGGCCACCACCTCCTTGCCCGTGCCGCTCTCCCCGGTGATCAGCACCGACACCGAGTGGGCCTGCTGCAGCAGGGCGATCTCCTCCAGCATCGCCGTCACCCCCAGGCTCTGGCCCACCAGACTGCCCCCCTGCTGGGCGATCTGTTGCTGGGACAGGTCCTCCAGTCGGCCGGCCAAGACATCGCGCTCCTGGGTAAGCGCCTGGCGCTCCTGGGTGAGTCTCTCGCGCCGGGCAATCTCCGCTTCGAGGGCCGCGTTTTTCTCCGCCAGCATGCGCACCAACGCCGCCCGCTCCAAGTGGGTCTGGATCCGCACCAGCACCTCCTCCTTCTGGAAGGGCTTGGTCACGTAATCCACCCCCCCGGCGCGGAACCCCTCCACCAGATCTGCGGTATCGTCGCGGGCGGTGAGAAAGAGCACCGGAATGGCGCGGGTCGCCTCGTGCTGCTTGAGCCGGCGGCAGACCTCGAAGCCGTCCAATTCTGGCATCGTCACGTCCAGCAGCACCAGGTCGGGCACGAAGCGTTCAGCCAGTTGCAGGGCCACCTCTCCCGAAGAGGCCACCATGACCTGGTACCCGGCCAGCTCTAGCGCCTGGCATATCAGCTTCAGGTTGGCTGGGGTGTCGTCCACCACCAGGATGCGCGACCCTTTTAGCTCTACCCCGGACTCAGCCATCAACCGTTGCCTCTAGCATTTTGAGCACCCCGTTCAGATCAAGGGCCTCCACCAGCGCCCCCAGGCAATCCGCCAGCTGCCCTTCCCGTGCCCCCAGCCCTGCCAACTGTTCCAGTCCGCCTTTAAGCGCGGTCACATTGTGCATCTCCGCGGCCTGGCGCAAACCTGCCCGCAGAGCCGCTGGCAGCGGCATCCTGGAAAAATCCGCTGGCAGCACCGCGGAGGCCACCACCGGCTGGGTGGTCTCGTACTGCACCCCCAGCACCTGCTCCAGACAGGCATACAGCGCTTCGAGGCGGAAGGGTTTTTCCAGGAAGGCATCGAAACCGGCGTCGAGATAATCCTGCCGCTCGTGCGTCAGTACCGACGCCGAGATCGCCACCACCGGCAGGTTGCCGTGCTCAACCCGCAACTGCCGCAGTGCCTCCAGCCCGTCCATGCCCTCCATGCGGATGTCCATGAACACCAGGTCCGTCCCTTCCTGGCGCACGGCCTTCAGGGCCGCCTCGCCGCTGTCGGCCTGGCGCACCTGAGCGCCCAGCCCTGCCAGGATTTGCGCCAGGATCTCGCGGTTGGTCGCTACGTCATCCACCACCAGGATTCGGAGAGCCGCCGGCGTCACCAGCCGCATCACCCCCTGGTAGCGCTTCTCGGTGTGGGTAGCGGCCGAGCCCTGCGCCGGTGGCAAGGCCAGCGAGAAAAAGAAACACGCCCCCTGGCCCAAAGCCGACTCCACCTGCAACTGCCCACCCATCAACTCGACGTTGCGCCGGGCGATGGCCAGACCCAATCCGGTGCCGCTCGTGTCGGCCTGCATGGGCCCCTGCTGGAAAGGCGCGAAGACCGCCTCCTGAAAATTGGCGGCGATACCCGGCCCGGTATCCCGCACCGAGAAGCGATATTGGCCTTGCTCACCGCGCACCGCCAACACCACCCCCCCCTTCGCCGTGAACTTCACCGCATTGCCCAAAAGGTTCACCAACACCTGCCGGAGTTTGTTCTCGTCCCCGTGCACCTGCCAGCCCTCCCCCTCGTGTTCCACCCGCCAGGCCAGCCCCTTCTGCCGGCAGCGCAGCGCAAACATCGAGCCCAGCCCGTCGAGCAGCTGCTCCAGGTCGAAGTCCACTGGCTGCAGCTCCATGCGCCCCGCCTCGATCTTGGACAGGTCCAGTACATCATTGATGAGCTTGAGCAGATGGTCGCCGCTGGTGTAGATGGCCTCCACTGCCCGGTCCTGCTGCTCGGGAGTGAGCACCGCCCGTTCGCGCAGGATCTGGGAATAGCCGAGGATGGCGTTCATCGGGGTGCGGATCTCGTGCGACATATTGGCCAGGAAGGCGCTCTTGGCCCGGTTGGCCGCCTCGGCCACCGCGCGGGCCTGCTGCTCCTGCGCCAGCTCTTGCTCGCGCTCCTGCCGCGCTGCCTGCTCCCGCGCCAGCTGCGCCTCCCGTTGCTGCCGCGCCCGGCGCTGGCTGTAATAACGCGCACTCGAAAACACCGCCACCAGGGCCACCAGGCCGATCCCCCCGAGCTGCAGCCGGCCACGCCACTGCTGCCACTGCCAGGAACGCCGCCGGGTCTGGTAGGTTTGGGCGATCTCCTCGCGCGTAAGCGCATGGTTGTGGAGAGAGACCTCGTCGATCAGCCCCTTGAAGTAGCGGTCCTGCGCCGGCGCTCCGCCCAGGGTCATCGGCAGAGGCAACGCCAGGTCCACCACCCGCATCGACGTGTCGGCCGCATCGAGCCGGCCATCCACGTAGAGCCGCAGCTCCTTCCCCTGCCGCACCAGCACCAGGTGGTGCCAGTCCCGCAGGGATAGCGGTCTGGTGGTGCGCAGCCGGTGCTGGTCCTGCCCGCTGCTGAATACCCCCTGCAGCCGGCCGCCCTCGTCGAGATACAGCGAAACATGGCCGTCGATCTCGCTGCTGGTCTGGTAATTCTGCACCGCCAACTGCGCGTCCGCCAGGTACGGGGTCGAGTAAGAGCGGTCGAGAATGGGTTCGGCGCCCCCCTCCCGCTCCCGCCACAGCCACAGCTCCAGGGAAAAATCCGCCGTGCCATAATTGCTGACCCGGGGATTCAGCTCTAGGTAGCTGCTTTGGCCGTCGAAGGCGAAGGCCTGACCCACTACCCCTGGCGCATACCCCACGCCCTTCACCAGGATCCCCTGATTGCCCCCGCGGAGGTCGGCGGCATTGCCCTCCCCGGGCCAGTAGGCCTCGGCCTGAGCACTGTACAGCTGCTGGATCGCCACCTCGGGCAGGGCCCGGCGGTAGATGGCCACCTCGTCGATCCTCCCGCGGAAGGTCCCAGGCTCGTTCTTCATCGTGCGCTGCGGACCTCCCAGGATCAGACCCTGGTGATTGGTGGTGATGGTGATGGGCGGGTCCTGACGCCTGACCACCTCCGCCCCGTTGACGTAGATCAACCGGGTGCCTGTGGCCTGGTCGTACACCGCCGTCACGTGGTTCCAGGCGTTGCGGGTCAGCACATTGGCCGGCGTCCGGAAATTGGAAAAGAAGACCTCCTCCTGATGGGCATCATCGGCGATGGTGAAATTGAGCCGCAGTCCCGGCTCGATGGTCAGTCCATAACAACGCCGGTAGGTGCCTTCCACGTCCATGGCGTACCACTTGTCGAACAGGACCTGCACGCGGTCGTCCACCTCCGGATAGACCCAGGCGACCAGGGTAAAACTGCCCTGCAGATCTAGTTCGGGGCTAGGCGGGATGTGGATGCGCCCGTCGACGCCGTCCAGCGCGAAGGCCTGACCCACCATGCCCGGAGCGTAACCTGCCCCGCCGACCAGCACCCCGTGGTGGCGCCCCAGGCCGTCGCGGGCATCCCCTTCCCCGGACCACTGCGTCACCTGACTCGACGGCGCGTAGAGGTCGCGGTGGAGCACCACTCCCTCCTGCAGTTGCACCGCCTGGGGCGGCACTGTCTGGTTAATCAGCCGCGACGGCCCGATGGGATCCCACTTCAGACGCGCCACACCCAGGTCCACGCCCACGGTATAGGATCCTGAGCCAAAGGCGGCGAGGGTATAGTGGCCGTCCTGCTTGGCGTAACTGCTGCCGAGTATCCTGTCCCCTCGGCGCAGGTCCACCGTCGTTCTGCTCAGGCTTATCCCCGTCTCGTCCCGCACCACGCCTTCCAGCACTGCCGGCTGCCGCACCGCCTCCTGTCCTGGACAGGGGGCTGCCACGCAATGCGCCCCCCCGAGTAACTGCCCGTGGTGTCCCTGCGGCGACTGATCCCGCGCATCGCCGCCATCAAAGCCCCACAGTCCCACCAACCCCGCCTCGTCCCCCCGCAGTTGCTGTCCCATGCCGGCGCGGATCTCTTCCCCGCTGCGCGGCACCGACCACACCCGCACCTCGTCCAGCGCCCCGTGAAAGTAGGCGTTGTCCTTCCAGTTGGAGCGCCCCAGGTAATTGTTTTCACTCGGGGCGATGGCGGCGAAGCTGCCCTCGTAGCTATTGTGGTCCACCTCCACCCCATTGAGATACAGCCGCATGCCCCCCAGCCCCGATACTGCCGCCAGGTGGTACCACTGGCCCGGACGCAGGTCTCCTCCCAGCGTCAAAAGATGCAACTGGTCGCGGCCGGTGTAGATGGCGTACTGGAAAATAGGGCTGCCTTCGCGGTGGTTGATGAACATGGCCCGCCACTGGTCGTCGGTGCCAAAACCGAACCACTGCGAGAAAAAGGCCCAGTCGTCCCAGCGTACCCACGCTTCTACCGTGGCTGCGGTCAGGGCGTCGAAGATGCGGGGGGGCAGCTGCACGTACGCCCCTTTGCCGTCCAACTCCAGCAACTGGTTCTGGGCCAAGGCGAGGCGGGCAACACCGAGCAAAAGCAAGGCGCAGAGAAACCAGCGGAGTTTCATAGGCGGCGAATATACGGGGATCGCTCATCAAAAAAAAGCAGCCGGCGGGGTTGTCCACCGGGACCCTGGCGGATCGTAGTATTCTTTCGGGCGTATTTTCGAACTGCCCAGATCGATGTGTTATTCCCCTCGAGAGGACACCCTCCGACTCCCCATATGCGGCCTTAAAGGTAGAGCCCCATTCCGCCCGAGGGACAAAAACAAAAAGGCCCCCGCAACTCATTGGCTGCGAGGGCCTTCCTGATGGTGGGCGATACTAGATTCGAACTAGTGACCCCCTGCTTGTCGAGCAGGTGCTCTAACCAGCTGAGCTAATCGCCCTCTTTACAGCGATCCGGGCATTGGTTTTATTCAGACGCGCCGGCTGCAAAAGCGGCAGATAATGTAGGGCAAAAGCGCCTGCTGGTCAAGCACCCCCCACTCCCCCGAGGTACTCAATGTCCAAGACCTACCGCGCCGGCCTGATCGGCTGTGGCCGCATGGGCGCCACCATCGACGACGAAGTCAAAGACCGGCCCCACAGCGAACTCTTCCTGCCCTATTCCCACGCCGCAGCCCTGGCGGCCTGTCCGCGCATCGAGTTTGTCGCCGTGTGCGATCCTGTGGAGGAAAAAGCCAAGGCCACCCAGCAGCGCTACGGGGTAGCCAGCGCCTACACCGACTACCGCGAGATGATCCGCCAGGAAAAGCTCGATCTGGTCAGCATCGCCACCCGCCCGGGCCCCCACGCCGAAACCACCATCTTCGCCGCCGAAAACGGAGTGGGCGCCGTCTACTGCGAGAAACCCCTCTGCAATTCGATGCGCGAGGCCGACGCCATGCTGGAGGCCTGCCGCCGGCACGGGGTGAAGTTCAATTACGGCACCCAGCGCCGCTATGCGCCCATCTACCGCCAAGTCCGCCAGCTCTGCGACGAGGGGCGGATCGGCCAGGTGCAGGCGGTGGTGGCCAATTGCGGGGTCAGCGTCGCCCAGTGGGGCCACACCCACGCCGCCGACATGATGCTCTTCCTGGCCGGGGATGGCGAGGCCGAATTCGTGCAGGGCCATGCCGTCTTCGCCGAGAGCGACTGGGAAGGCCAGCGCCTCAAGATCGACCCCAGCATCACCAGTGGGTACGTACACTTCAAGAACGGGGTGCACGCCTACCTAGTGGCGGCCGGAGGGTCCGAATTCGAGGTCAGTGGCACCAAGGGCAAGCTGCGCACCCTCAGCAACGGCATCGGGTATACGCTGCGGACGGCGGACGAGTTCGGGGAGTTGCACGAGGAGGAGGTGCCGGCGACGGCCATCGCCAGCGGCACCCTCAAGAGCGTCGAAGACCTGGTCGCCGCCCTCGACACCGGCGGCGATACGCAGGGCAGCCTGGAACTGGCCTGCCGCAGTCAGGAACTGATCTTCGGGATCATCGCCTCCCACCGGCAGGGCGGCCGGCGGGTGGAACTGCCACTGGCAGAGCGCGACCTGAGCATCGCGCCAGACCACTACTGATCAAAAATAACTCATCAGGCGCTCCCACAGCCCGACCCGTTCCACACTCTTCTCGGCTACCAGGTCCACCTCGGCCAGCAGGCTGTCGCCCAGGGAAACCTTGAGTTTGCCCAGGCCCTGGCCCTGGCGCACCGGGGCGGGGTGTTTGGTGGGAAGCTCCAGTTCGCTGCGGAGCTGGCGTCTCTGCTCGGTGCGCAGCACCACGGCCAGGGGGTTGCTCAGCACGGCGTTAACCGCCGGCTCGGCGCCCCAGTCGAGGGTAACCAGCCCCATGGACTGGCCGGCTTCAGCCAGGGGCACCTTGGCGTAGTGCTCGAAGCCCCATTCCAGCAGCCGCACTGTCTCCCGTTCCCGCACCCGGGGGTTGCGCGCCCCCAGCACCACCGACACCAGGCGCATATCCCGCCGTTGGGCGGTGCCCACCAGGCAGAAGCCGGCCCGGCCGGTGAACCCGGTTTTGAGGCCGTCCATACCCTCGAAACGGTCGAGCAGTTTGTTGGTGCTGTGCAGGGTTTGGGTGCCGTCGCGGAAGGGGGTCTGGCGCAGGGAGGAGACCTCGAGGACCTCGGGGTACTGGTGCAGCAGGGCCAGGGCGATCTGCCCCAGTTCGCGGGCGGTGGTGATATTGCCCTGCCCTTCGGGGGTGGTATCCAACCCGTAGGCGTTGCTGTAGTGGGTGTGCTGCAACCCCAACTCGCGGGCCTTGGCGTTCATGCGGGTGACGAACTTGGCCTCGGTGCCGGCCAGGTGCTCGGCGATGGCCACGCAGGCGTCGTTGGCCGAGGCCACCATCGCCGCCTTCAGCATCTCGCGCAGGGGCATGGCCTCGCCGGCGCGCAAAAAGACCTGGGAGCCGTTGATACGGCTGGCCTCGGCGGAGACCCGGATAGTGTCCTCAAGGGAAACCTCGCCGGCAGCCAGGGCGTCCATCACCACCAACTCCAGCATCAGCTTCTGGGTGCTGGCCGGGGGACGCGGCAGATCGGCATTATAGGAAAAGAGCACCTTGCCGGTCTGTGCCTCCAGCAGGATGGCCGCCGCACAGGTGCTGTTGTCCGCGCTTTTGGCCTTGCGGACCTTGGTGGCAGCCAGCCGCTGGGCCTCGGCGTTGCCGCCCAGCATACAGAGAGATACGGAGAGTACCAGATAGATAAATCGCATAGTTGTCTGTTTTATATATCGGCAGGAAAAGGAGATACGGGCACAACGGGGAGTTGCAGGGGTGCTCTAAGATAAAAGCTTGGACCCGGGGAGTCAATCGAAGATAAAGGGGGCGAAACCATGAAAAGGGTATTGATCGGCGGCCTGGTACACGAAACCCATACCTTTCTGGCCGAAACCACGGATCTGCAGGCCTTCTCCCGCCTGATCTGGGTCCAGGGCTCCGGGCTTCTGGACCGCTGCCAGGGGGATGTTTCCCCGATGGGAGGCGCCCTGGAGGTGGCCCAGCAGCGCGGCTGGCGGGTCTACCCTTCGGTGTACGGGGCGGCCATGCCCTCGGGCACCGTGGCCGACGAGGTGCTGGAAACCTGGTGGCAGCGCTTCGGCGCCGACCTGGACCAGGCCCTGCAGGAGGGGTTGGACGGCATTCTGCTGATCCTGCACGGGGCCATGGCTTTCACCTCCTTTGCCGACGGCGAGGGCGAACTCCTGCAGCGGGTCCGCGACCGGCTGGGCCAGCGCCGCCTGCCCATCGCCGCCGACCTGGACTTACACGCCAATTTCAGCCCCCGGATGGCCCGCAACGCCAACATCTTCACCGGGTATCGCCAGAACCCCCACACCGACGCCCGCCAGGCCGGCGAACGGGCCGCGCAGTTGCTCGATCTGGCCATGGGCGGGGCCCGGCCGCAGGTGGTGTGTCTCAAGCCACCGGTGATCTACAGCCCCAAGGGCACTTCCACCGCCGCCGAACCCGTGGTCACCCTCGAAGCCATGGCCCGCCAACTGGAGGCCGACCACCCCGAGTTGCTCGAGGTCTGCGTACTGCCCGGTTTCGCCTACGCCGATGTGCCCTGCGCCGGGGTTTCCTTCTGCGCCACCACCACCGGCGACCCGCGGGAGGCCGAGGCCCTGCTGCAGCCCCTGGCCCGCTACGCTCTGGCCCAGGCGCAGGCCGGCAACCCGCAGGACCCGCCCATCGACGAGGTGATGCCCCGGGCGATGGCCCTGGCCCGCGGACCCATCGGCCTGATCGAACCCTCGGACAATATCGGCGGCGGCACCCCGGGCGACGGCACCGGCATCCTCCAGGCCCTGATCAGCTACGGCGCCACCAACAGCGCCGTGGTCATCAACGACCCCGAAGCGGCGGCCGCCTGCCACACCGCCAGCACCGGCGACCGGCTGACCCTGCCCATCGGCGGCAAGATGGATCGCTTCCACGGCCCCACCCTCACCCTGCCGGTGGAGTTGCTGCGCCGAAGCGACGGCCGCTTCGCGCTGGAGAACGAGAAATCCCACCTGGCCTCGCTGGTGGGCCGGCAGGTGGACATGGGCCCCACCGCCCTGGTGCGCCATCAGGGCATCTATATCCTGTTGACCACCAACAAGACCCCGCCCATGGACCTGGGCCAGTTGCGCAGTCAGGGGCTGGTTCCCGAGGAGCTGTACCTGATCGGCATCAAGGCGGCCATCTCCCACAAGGCCGCATACGACCCCATCCTCCGGGAGAGCTTTTATGTCGATACCCCGGGGCTGGGCGCCAGCGACCTGCGGCGTTTCCCCTACCGCCACCTGCCCCGGCCCATGGCCCCCCTCGACCCTTGACCCGGCCCGGTCGGCCCGCCTACTTTTGGACCCCCATCTCCCCCGGATCGGCGAAGGAAAAAGGACGATGACCCTCGAAGCCTCTCAGACCCTGACCTACTGCGGCAACCCCATCGACACCTCCCCCGCCGGCTTTGGCGAGCTGCGCCGCTCCGACGACGCGGCGCGCGATGTCGGCGAACTGCGCCGGCGCATGGCCGAGGACGGCTATCTCTTTCTGCCGGGCCTGCTCGACCGCGACGAGGTGGTCGCCGCCCGCCAGGAGGTGATGGACCGCCTGCAGGCGGCCGGCATCCTCGACGAGGCCTATCCCGCCTACGAAGGGGTGGTCAGACCCGACCAGACCCTCGCCTTCATGCCCCAGTTGGCCAAGGGCAACCAGCCGCTGATGCAGGTGCTCTACGCGGGGGCGATGATGGATTTCTACACGCGCTTCCTGGGCGGACCGGTGCGCCACTACGACTACACCTGGTTCCGCGCCAAGACCCCCGGCACCCGCACCGCCACCCAGCCCCACTACGACGTGGTCTACATGGGGCGCGGCACCCACCGGCTCTACACCTCGTGGACCCCGCTGGTGGACGTGCCCTATGACATGGGGGGATTGATCGTGCTGGAAAACTCGCACCGCCAGGAAGAGATGGTGCGCACCTACGGTCAGACCGACGTGGACGCCTATTGCGAGGAGGGCAACGCGCGGGCGATCGTGGAACAGGCCCGCCGCGAGGGCCGCGAGCTGAGCGCCGAAGAGCGCCAGCAGATCCGCTGGAACTCGACGGGGGCCTACAACCCCGACGCCATCGCGGCCCGCCGCGACTTGGGTGGCCGCTGGCTGAGCGCCGAATACGAGATGGGCGACCTGCTGGTCTTTGGGATGTACGTGTTACACGCCAGCACCGACAACCACACCAATCACATCCGCATCTCCTCCGACTCGCGCTACCAGCTGGCCTCGGAGGCGGTGGACGAGCGCTGGATCGGCGAGGACCCGCCCATCCACGGCATTCGCGCCAAACGCGGGATGATCTGCTGAGCGGGGATCAGTTGGCCAGGGGGTCTTCGTGTACGTACGAGAGGGCCCGGTACTTGCCGCCCAGGGTGTACAGGGCCTGCTGCCAGACCTGCTCGGGTTCGGTGGAGAACACCAGATCCGCCGAGCCGGGGGAGAGGACCCAGAACCCCATCGCCACCTCGTTCTCCAACTGCCCCACACTCCAGTTGGCAAAACCCAGATAGAAACGCAGCACCGGCTGCTGCGGGTCCATGAAGGCGGCGTGGGCGCGCAGGGCATCCAGATCGCCGCTGGCGTAGAGATCCTCGAAGATGGGCGGCCCCTCGCCCAGGTGCTCGACCCGGTGCAGGACCACCAGATGCTCCTGGCCCACCGGCCCCCCCTGATAAAAGAGCCCGCCCTCGGGCGTCTGCAGGTGCTCCAGGCCTTCGGCCAGATGCTGCAACTCGGCGGCCCGGCGCTGGCCCAGGGGCTGGTTGATCACTACCCCGGCGGTGCCGGTCTCCGCGCTGTGCCGGAGGATCAGCACCACGCTGCGGGTGAAGTTGCGGTCCTGCTCCAGATTCAGCGAGGCGATGAGGAAGGTGCCGGGTACCAGGGGCGCGGGCATGGGGGCTCGCTGGTTGGGGTGAAGGGGAAACGGCTCATAGTTTAAAAAATCCCCTTCGCCTGTCAATCGCGGGGGTAGAGCAGATAGGGCTCGCACTGGCGGCGGAAGGCCTGCAGGCCCGGCGCCCAGCCGGCCTCCAGTTCGGCGACGCTTTGGCCCTGGTCCAGAGCCAGACGCAACCGGTCGGTGCCGGCCAGCAGATCGAAGTTGTGGATGCCGCCCTGCGGCACCCGCCAGACAAAGGCCTCTGGCCACAGCCGGCGCACCATGGCCACCGCCTCCAGGCCCACCCGCAGCGGCCGGAAGAGGGCGCGATCCAGCACGTGTACCTGCACCCCCTGGCAGACCTCGCCGGCGTACTTGGCGGCCGAGGGCTGGAAGTAGACCGGGCGGAAACCGGCGCCGGGTAATTCGAGGGCGTTGAGCGCGTCGGCCAACCGGTGTCCTTCGATATAAGGGGCGCCCACCTGCTCGAAAGGTTTTTGGGTGCCCCGCCCCTCCGAGACGTTGGTCCCCTCGAAGAAACACATACCCGGATAAACCTCGGCCGTAGCCACCGCCGGCATATTGGGCGAAGGCGGCACCCAGGGCAGGCCGGTCTCCGGCCATCCTCCCGCCACCTGCCAGCCGCGCAACTCCACCACCTGCAGCTCCACCCCGATGCCGAACTCACCCTTGAAGAAGCGCGCCAGCTCCCCCACACTCATGCCGTAGCGCACCGGAATGGGGTACTTGCCGACGAAGGAGGCAAAGGCCGGGTCGAGGATGTTGCCCTCCAGCACCATGCCTCCCAGCGGGTTTGGCCGGTCCAACACCACGAAGGGTATACCCCGCGCAGCGCAGGCCTGCATCGCCAGGCTCATGGTGTAGAGATAGGTGTAGAAGCGCACCCCCACGTCCTGGATATCGAAGAGCATGACCTCGATACCTTCCAGCATCTCGGCGGTGGGTTGGCGGGTCTGGCCGTAGAGGCTGTGCACCGGCACCCCCGTGCGGGCATCGCGCCCCCCGCCCACCGGTGCGCCGTCGGCCGCGTCGCCGCGGATGCCGTGTTCGGGCCCGAAGAGGGCCACCAGTTCCGCCCCGGCGGCCTGGTGCAGGCGGTCGGCAGTGGCGCGCAGGCGGCGGTCGGTGCCGGAGTGGTTGGTGATCAGGCCCAGGCTCCGGCCGGCAATCAGCGGGAAGGCCTCTTCGAGGAGGCGGTCGGTACCCAGCAGTGTCATCGCGTCTCCGCCGGCGCCATGCGCCGAAAGATGAAGGCCACCCCCCCCAGCAGGCTGGCGAGGATGCCGGCCAGGTACCCCAGCAGGGACATGGCGAAGGAGAGGTTGGCCTCCGCGCCCACCGAGCCGAAGAGTTTGACCACGATGTTCTCGCGCACGCCCAGGCCGCCCACCGAGATGGGCAGGGCGGCGATGATGGCGGCGATGGGCTGGAAACAGACGTAATAACCCAGCGCCACGTCCATGCCCACCGCCAGGCCGGCGGCCCAGTAGACCAGCACCCGGCACAACTGCACCATCAGCGAGAGCACCCAGATGCCCGCGAGTAGCCCGTAGCGGTGGCGATAGGCGCCCATGCTCTGGCGCAGGCTGCCGGCGACCTCGGCCACCCGCGCCGGCAACCAGCGGCGCGCCAGACCTTCGAAATAGAGGCCGGCCCGCCGGCTCACCCCGATGCCCACCACCACCACCAGCCCCAGCCAGATGGGCACCAGCATCGAGGCCAGGTCGTGCACCTCGGGCAGCACCAGGTAGGCGATGAGGGCCAAGGTGCAGGTGGAGAGCAGGCCGACGAAACGATCCATCACCGTGGCCGCCACCCCGCCGCTGGCCTGGCCGCTGAGACGGCGGATGTCGTAGATGCGCATCGCATCCCCGCCGATATTGCCCAGCAGCACGTTGTTGAAGAAGACCCCCACGTGGTAGACCACCAGGGACTTGCGGAAGGTGATGGGGATCTCCTGCACCCGCAGCAGCAGGTGCCACTGGGCCGTGCCCAGCACGTTGCTCAGCGCAAAGAGCAGCACCGCCCCGCCGAAAGGCCCCCAGTGGGTGGCGGCGAAGATATGGCCCAGCATCGGCCAGTCCATCTTGTAGGCCAGGTACCAGATCAGCCCCAGGCTGATGCCCAGTTTGGCCACCAGTTCGAGCAGACGCCTCATGCGGCCTCGGGCAAGAGTTGGCCGGCGCGGCGCACCCCGCGCACATAGTACTGATAGACCAGGCAGCCGGCGTAGACCCCGTCGCGGCGCGGCGAGCCGGCTGGCCGGCGCAGGGATTGGGACTGGCGGCGGCGGCGCCACACCTGCAGCGGATGGGTGATCAGCCAGGCCAGGGCTGCCAGCGGGGCGGGGATCTGGGCGAACTGCCCCTTGGCCAGGAAAAGCAGGGAGCTGCACAGGTCGAGGGCCAGGCGCAGCGGCAGCACCCAGCACAGGCGCGCCAACTCGAGGTTCTTGCAGAGCAGCACCAGGTTGTTGCGGTAATTGAGGTACGCCTTGCGGTAGGAGGAGGGGGGCAGGGACCAGCCGGAGTGGTGGTGGATGACCGAGGCGGGCACCGCGAGGATGCGGTACCCGGCCAGGCGCAGCCGCCAGCACAGGTCGATCTCCTCGAAGTGCATGTAGTAGTCCTCGTCGAGCAGGCCGACCTGCTTCACGGCGTCGAGGCGCAGGAAGAGCGCGGCCCCGCAGGCCCAGAAGAGCGGCGCCGGCCGGTCGTACTGGCCTTCGTCGCGCTCACGGTGGTCGAAGAGCCGGCCCCGGCAGAAGGTGTACCCCAGGCCGTCGATATATCCCCCCGCGGCCCCGGCGTAGTCGAAGAGGCCCGGGTCGGCGACCGAGAGCAGCTTGGGCTGGCAGGCCGCCAGTCGGGGGTCGGCCTCGGCGGCCTCGACCAGGGGCCGCAGCCAGTCAGCCGCGACGATGGTGTCGTCGTTGAGCAGCACCGCGTAGCGGCTGTGGGCGCGGGCCAGGCCGCGGTTGCAGGAGACGGTGAAACCCAGGTTG
>JADZBP010000084.1 GCA_020852055.1 Candidatus Latescibacterota bacterium | reverse complement strand
GGGCGCAGTTGCTGGACGAGGGGCAGTATCTGTGCTCCTGGCGGACGATGTATCGGGTGCTGGCCGTCGAGGATCAGGTCCGGGAACGGCGCAACCAACTGCGGCATCCGGCCTACACCAAACCGGAGCTGCTGGCCACCGCCCCCAATCAGTTGTGGTCGTGGGATATCAGCAAACTGCGTGGCCCGACGGTGGGGAGTTACTTCTATCTGTATGTCATCCTCGATGTCTTCAGCCGCTACGTGGTGGGTTGGATGGTGGCTCAGCGCGAGTCGGCCGACTTGGCCAAGGTCCTGATCGAGGCCAGTTGCCAGCGCCAGGGCATCTCGGCGCAGCCGTTGACTCTGCATGCCGACCGGGGCGCACCGATGATCGCCAAGTCGGTGGAACAACTGCTGGACGACCTGGGGGTGATCAAGACCCATTCCCGGCCCCACGTCTCCAATGATAACCCGTACTCCGAGGCGCATTTCAAGACCCTCAAGTATCGACCCGATTACCCCGACCGCTTCGGCTCGCTGGCCGAGGTCCGGGCCTGGGCCCAGGCTTTCTTCCAATGGTATAACCAGCAGCACTACCATTCCGGCCTGGGATTGCTGACCCCAGCCACCGTCCACTACGGGCAGGCAAAGGAAACCCAGGCACAGCGGCAACAGGTGCTGCAGGCCGCCTATGAGGCCCATCCCGAACGCTTTGTCCGCGGACGGCCCCGGGTCCAGCAGCTGCCCTCGGCGGTCTGGATCAACAAACCCGATCGCGACCGTCCCAGCGCAACAGATGCTACACTAAATGCTACACCCGAGTGGTCTCAAAGTCCTTGACACATACCGGAACGCCGGCGCCAGGCTGCGCACCTCGTTCACCCAACCATAGGGTAGATGGGCCAGGGAATAGACCACGGCCAGTACCGCCAGGGATTCCTGCCCGTCCGGACCGCGGGCGACGTAGAAATTGATCAGGGGCCGGCTCAGTCCCTGGATGGCCATCACCAGCGCCAGGGGCCAGAAGAAGCGGAGCAGGTACTGCCTGGTTGGCGCTTCCCCCTGCGGCGGCAGTGCCGGGGCCACCCACCGGCGGTACCCCCAGAACATCACCCCCATGTACACCCCGATGCCGGTGTAGGCCACCAGCAGGGGCAGGCACATGGGCTCCTCGCGCACCCATGGGCTGGGAACCAGGGCAAACACCGCCCCGATGCTGGCGCCGATGCTCGCCAGGGTGGCATAACTGACGACCTGAGTGCGACGGGCGCGCATCAGCAGGCCGGCCAGGCTGCGGTTGAAGCCCTCGCAGATCGGGATGGGCACCAGCCAGAAGAGGGCGCGCCGCACCGAGGCCCCCACTTCGGGGCTGAGACCGTGGCCGCGGTAGATGACCCAGTCCCCCAGCGAGGTGAAGGCCAGGGCGGCCAGCACCACGGCCAGGCAGCCGCCCCCGAGGAGGGCGAAGCCCTGGACCCGGCGCCGGGCCGGATGGCTGGCGGCCAGCACCAGGCTGAGTTGGTTGATCTGGGAGAGGGGGCTGGCCAGGAAATCGGCCAGGCCCCAGGCCACCCCGTAGGCAGCCAGCACCTGGGTGGCCTGGGGCAGGCGGGCCATGCCGCCGCTGAGGAACTGGCTGCTGAACCCCTGTGCCACCAGGGTCAGAGCCAGGGGCAGGACAAAACGGGCGAACTGGAGATAGATCATCCAGGCCCGTTATTCGGGCCCGATGGGGAACACCTCGATATGGTCCTTGAGCGCTTCGAGCAGCTTGCTGATCTCGCGTTTGTCGCCTTCGTCCAGCGCAACCACGCCGGCGGGGGCCCGTTCGATGGTGTTGGAGAACACCCCGCGCCGTTTGAGCACGTAGCGCATGAAGGGATGGGTTTCAAGGTTGAGCAGGGGCAGGAGCAGGCGGTGCAGCGCGCGGGCGTCCTCTTCCTTTCCCGCCCACCACAACTCGGTGATCTTGGCCAGGACGTCGCCCAGCTCGCAGGCCGGCATACAGCCATCGGCCCCGCGGCGCATCTCGTCGGGCAGGAACTTGCCGGCTGCCCCGCCGAAGATGGCCTTGAGCGTGTTGCCCAGCACCCCTTTCACCTCGGCGATGTGTTTGGGGCCTGGCTGGCGCTCTTCCTTGATGTACTCGATACTCGGCACATCCTCGACGAGTTTGGCCAACTGGTCGCCCCGCAGCGGGGCGTAGCCATCGGCGTTCTGCACCATGATCGGGCCCGAAAACGCCCCGGCCATACGCTGGTACATCTCGACGGCCACGGCCTGATTGGTCCGCGCCGGCGCCATGGCAATCACCGCATCCGCGCCGGCCCGCTCGGCAGCCCGGGCAAACTGGACCACCTGGGGCACGGAGATGCCGGAGCAGCCGAAAACCACGGGCAGGCGGCCGTTGACCTCGGCGAGCACCTCGTCGAGGTTGCGGACGCGCTCCTCCTCGCCGAGGAAGTAGAACTCCCCCACCATCACCGGCCAGACAATGCCGTGCTGGCGGCTCCGGCAGCAGAAGTCGGCGACTGAGCGCAGATCCTTGGTGTGGATCTCCAGATCCTCGGTATAGGGGGTGGGCAGCAGGCCGAAGAGGCCTTTCATGTGCGGGAATCGGGGCATGGGATCTCCTTTGCTCAGGCAGCGCGGCCGAGGTACTTCTCGCGGATGGCCGCTGGGTCCTCCACCATCCCCAGAATGGCGCAGCCGCCGGCGGGTAGCTGCTCAAGGGCCAGTTGGATGGTGGGCTCGTCCCAGTATCCATACATCATCAGGGACTTGCGCCGGCGGATGGTCTGGAAGTCCTCCAGCAGTTCGGCCAGTTGCGGCCCGATGGGCTGGTTGGCTCCCTCGGGAAGGTAGGCCTGATCGATCACACACTGCAAGCCCAGGTTGGGGATTTCCAGCCAACCGGCAAAGTGTTGCCGGGCCGAGGCGTGGGTGTGCACGAAAGGAGTCTCGAGTGCCGCGCACAGGCGCTGGTCGAAAGGCAGGAAGATATCTTCGTAACAGGCAGGCGAGAAGTAGGTGGCCGCGTCCACGGTGAAGGTCACGGTGCGGCCCGGCGTCCAGATGCCGTAGGAGTTGAACTGCCCGCCCTCGTGGCGGGGCAGGAGCGCCCCGTGGGCCAGGGCTGTTTCGATGGTGATATCGGTGATCCGCGCCAGCAGGTCTTTCAGCTTCGCCGGCTGGTCGAGGACCGCGTCGCAGAGAAACTCGGCGGTGAGCATGGCGGCGGCCATGTCCGCGGCGCCGCGGAAGGGCATACAGCAGAAGGGATATTTTTCGTCCCCCAGCGCGGCCACCGCCCGGCGGGTATTCTCGAGCAGGCGCTGGTACCAAAGGGTATCCTGCACCCGATACCCGTCGAGTTGGTGCCAGTCGGTGAAGCAGGGCTCCGCCCAGTGGGTGCCGGCCCGCACCGCGATCCGGCAGCCCACCAGCACCTCGCTGGAGATCCCGGTGTAGACCAGGCGGAAAAGATCGTCGTTGTACAGGCCATGCTGGTCGTACGACTGTTCGATGCTGGTGCGGAAGGCCGCAGCATCGAGCAAGGGCGGTGGTTCGAGCTCATGGGGATTGGCGGTATCGGACATCGCGTACGCCTTGACCACCTGGTACAGGGGCCGCCCGGCGCCAGCCGGCTCCTGGTTCCACCAGTAGTCGCGGTGCCGCTGGATGCGCGCGGCCACGCCGGGATCGCTCAGATCGCGGGTCATCTCGTTTCCTCCAACCAGGGGTCTCGGGTTCCCGTCAATAATCGCAAAGCCCGCGCGCCGGCGCCACCATACCCTTGCGCCCCGGGTTGCGGCCCATCATCTTGTGCCCCATGTGCCTCCCCCTGTTGCTCTGCCTGCTCTTCGCGTTCCCCTGCCTGGCGGCGTTCCCCCTGGTGCGGGCCATCACCGTCGAGGGTTCGACGCGGACCCGCGCTGATACCATTCTGCGAGAGGTGTTGCTGGAGGTCGGGCAGCCCTGCGACAGCGCCCTGGTCGCCGAAAGCGAGCGGAACCTGCGGCGCCTGCCCTTCCTCGGCAAGGTGCACCTCCACACCCGTCCGGCTGCCAACGGCGTCGAGGTGGTCGTCGAGGTGGAGGATCTCTACTCCCGGGCGCTGTCCCCGCTGCTCTCCGGCCAATTGGATGAACTCAGTTATGGGGTGGTGGCGCTCGACTACAACCTCGGGGGCCGGGGCCAGTTCGCCCAACTCACCCTGCACCATCGGGCCATCGGCGGTGACCAGGCGGCGCTGCTTTTCGCCAATCCCCGCCTGGGGGGCAGCCCCCATCGCCTGGACGGCGAGGCGGCCTGGTCGACAGAGGGCCACGACCTGGCCGGAACCCTTTCGCGGCCTTTCCTCTCCCTGGCCCAGCCCTGGGCCTACGGCCTGTCGCTCTACGACGAGGAACAGGTGGAGCGCCTGTGGCAGGCCGGCACCCTCAGCGCCAGGTACCGTCACGCCAGCCGGGGCGGCAGCCTGTGGCTGAGCCGCTCTTTGGGTAGTGCCATCAAGATCAGGCCGAGTTTCCGGCTCAGTTTCAGCGACCAGCACTACCGCGCGTCGGCGGGGTTCGCCTACGCCCCTCCCGGACGCCGGCGCTTGGTGCCGAGCCTGGGTCTCACCCTCTGGCAACCCCGGTACCGGCAGGAACACTACCTGCAGCAACTGGGCCGCACCGAGGACCTGCAGGTGGGCAGTTGGCTGAGCCTGCGGGCCGGGTTGGCGTGGCGCGGCCTGCCGCAACGCCGCAGCTACGCTCCCCTCACCCTGCAGCTCTCCCCGCGCTGGGTGTTGGGGGCCCATACCTATCTCTGGGCAACCATCCTGGCCAGCGTCCAGGCGCGGCCGGGCACCTATCAGGAGCTGAATCTGTTGGGCGAACTGCTCGCCTATCAGCGCCTGGGCGAATGCCACTGGCTGGCACTGCGCCTGCGGGCCGAAGCCATCACCCGCCCCGAGTCCCGCGCCCAGTTCCTGCTCGGCGCCGACAGCGGGTTGCGCGGGGTCCTGCCCCGCCGCTTCGCCGGCCAACGACGCCTGATCGGCAACCTGGAGTTGCGCCCCACCGTACACCGGCGGGCTTCCTGGGTGCTGGCCGGGGCGCTTTTCGCCGATGCCGGCGCTGCCTGGAGCGGCTCCCTGCCCCGGCTGGAAACCACCGCCGGCGCCGGGGTGCGCCTGGGCCTGCCACGCCTGTACAACAGCCCCGTACTGCGCGCCGACCTGGCCCGCCCCCTGAGCCGCGGCGCCTGGCTGCTCTCCGTGGGCCTGGGCCAGTATTTCTAGCCCCCTTCCCCCAGGTGCGGGTCAGGGCCCGGTGTGGTTATATTTGCGCCACGACGACCAAAACCGGGAGGAAACCATGCTGCACTACGACGCCACCACGCGGACCTTCGACTGCGAGCCAACCCTGAACGACTCGCAGGTGCTCGATTTCTGTCGCCAGGGCTATCTGATCCTGCCGGGCGCGGTGCCCGACCACATCAACCAGCGCACCTGCGACTACCTCGAGGGCCGGATTCCTGCCAACCCCAGCTACCTGCCTCCGGGCATGAGCCTGCAGGACCTGGAGCGGATCCGCGCCTCCCACGAGCCGAGTTCGATCTTCCTCGAGGATTGGTTCATCGAGCACGTCCTGCTCAATGCCCAGCTGGCCGGCATCATGCGCTCCCTGCTGGGCCGCCGCGTCGGCCTGCCGGTGCTGGCCAGCCACCACCGGGTCGAATGCCCGGCCCAACCCCAGGGTTGGCACCACGACGCCGACCATGTCTTCGGCCCCGAACTCCACTTCGTCGAGGTCTTCTATTTCCCCCAGGATACCCCGGCCGCGCTGGGCCCCACCGAACTGATCCCTGGCACCCACCTGGGCCCCAGCCGGCGGGAGCTGAGTGAGAAGGGCGTGCTCGCCGAAGGCCCGGCCGGCACCCTCGGTATCCACCATCAGAGCATCCTGCACCGCCGGGGCGAATCGACGGCCAGCGGTATCCGCCACATGCTCAAATACAACTACTGGCGCACCACCCCGCCGCAGCGCGACTGGATCGGTGAACCGGGCTTCGATCCGCATCGCGCCTACTATGGTGGCCACAACGTCGCCCGGTACGTCGCCCACCTCTATTACTGGCTCAGCGGAGCGGCAGACCAGTACCGCATCCTCGGCGGGCAGGCCTGGCCCTGGTCCAGTGCCAACCAGATCGGCCCCTCCTACGGATTTGGCCAGCGCGAGGGATACCTGCCCGATTGGCGGAAACAACATCAGGACGGGTATGCCAATCCCTGAGGCCCTGGCCCCCCTGCGCGCGGTGGTATAAAACGGGGCAATTGGTTATACTTTAGGCAAAACCAAGTCTCACAACGGATTTAGGGCTCCCTCAAGTCCCCTACCCCTCGCGCACCCGTATGAACCTATTCGGCCGTTCCAAGAAGAACGACAACGAGCAAGACCAGATGCTCGAAGCCATCGTCGACCTGAATCTGCGGCGCGTCAACATCGTGCTGGTCGACGGCAAGGGGGAGGAGGAGGATTTGGGGCGCTCGCAGTTCCTGCGCTCCGAGGACAAGGTCTATCGCGAGGGCGGCTCGTTCTTCCTCACCACCCCCGACAAACTCAAATCCCAGAGTTCCGACGACGATACCGTGACCCGCGGCGAGGGGGAGAACGCCCCCAAACCGGTCTTCTACAACAACCGGCAGGCAGTCCTGCGTTTCCTGCGCAGCGGCATGCCCTACGAGGTGCCCTGCACCATCGTGCAGCGGGTGCGTCTGCGTTCGGATCAGATCGAGAAACTCGACTTCGCCGGCATCAAAAACGCCTTCCGCATCGTGCCCACCGGCATGCCGCAGAACCACAACAAAAGGCAGTTCATCCAGTTCAACTACGTCGCCGAGGACAAGAAGGCGGTGGTACACCAGGTCACCATGGACCTCTTTGTCCAGAAGACCAGCATGGTCGTGCCGCCCGACACGCCGCTGGTGGACCGGATCACCGAAGTCACCCTCATCCCCTATTCGTCCGGTGAAGATCTGCCCTTCGAAGTCGATCAGACCCTGCGCGAGTTCTACACCACCATGCGGGCGCTGCCGCCCAATGACCGGGTGGTGAACCTGGCCAAGATCGAGCGCACCACCGATCGCGGCATGTCCGCCGACCGCCAGTACAACCACGGCCGGGTCGCGGTGCTGAGCGTGGACAACGAGGAACTGCTCAGCCGGGTGCGCTGTATCTACCTCAAGAAATCGGCCAAATCGGACCGCGACCGCAAAAACCCCTTCAACCTCGACGCCAACGACGTGGTGGTGCTCAGCTACATGCTCGACGGCATGGAGCGCAGTTTCGCCTGCAAGGTCATGGAACGGCGGACCGGCAACGAACAACTCCGGCCCACCAGCGTCATCACCCAGGACCCGGGCTTCCACCTGCCGGTGATGAACTTTCGCGGCAATGGCATCATGGTGGCCTCGGATATGGAGTTCATCCGCTACGTCACCGGTGAGAACCTGGAGGAGTTCGATTTCCACCATCTCTCCACCTACCAGGAGAATATCCTTCGCGACCTGAAGTCCATCGTCCTCTACTGCGCGATTTACCCGGTGGTGCGGCGCGAGACCTATGAGGTTCACTTCCGCAAACAGGAACTCCAGCTCATGGACCGCTTCATCCCCGAGCTGCCCTACAAGATCCAGATGCTGGGCCGGATCGTGCGCACCGAGCGGATCAAGGGCCACCTGACCCACAGCATCCAGTTCGACTACGACACCCAGATGTTCCAGATGAAAAAGGACGACCTCCAACTCTGGCGGGTCGTCCCCCGATTCCGGGGCAACCGGTACTTCAACGAGATCCTGGTCAAGCTCAGTGCCTTCGAGGCCTATCTGCGCAAGAAACACGAGGAGCAGCAGGGCAACTGAGCGCCGTGCCCTTTAGCCACCACGCAAAAAAAGCGCCACCCCCGGAAAACGGGAGTGGCGCTGGTTGTTTCTGGCTCCGGCGGTAGGGCTCGAACCTACGACATGGTGATTAACAGTCACCCGCTCTGCCAGCTGAGCTACGCCGGAACACGATCTAAAACGGCTTCCAAAAATAGGGGCCGGATTCACCCCTGTCAAGGCGTCTCAGGCGCTGTAGTGCTCCTTGAGCACCTCGCTGCGCGTCGGATGCCGCAGTTTCTGGAGTGCCTTCTCTTTGATCTGGCGTACTCGTTCGCGGGTGCGGCCGACATAGGCCCCGATCTCCTCGAGGGTCATGGGCTCGTGCCCGTCGAGGCCGTAGTACATGCGCAGCACGCGGGCCTCCCCCTCGGTCAGTGCGTGCATGGCCCGCTTGACCTCGTCTTTCAGTTCCTCCTCCGAGAGCACGTCATCGCTGGGGCGCAGCGACTCGTCGGGCAGCAAATCTCCGAGGCAGCGGTCCTGCTCGTTGTCGTCGCAGGGCATCTCCAGGGAGACGGGCCGCTGGGCCAGGCGCAGCAGCAGGTCCATGTCCCCTGGGTCGGTCTCCAGTTCGGCGGCGATCTCCTCCAATTCGGGGGGCCGGCCCAGGCGCTGTTCGAGTTTGGTGAGTACCTTGTTGACCCGGGTCAACTCGCCCATGCGGTTGAGCGGCAGGCGGACGATGCGCGACTGCTCGGCCAGGGCCTGCAGGATCGCCTGGCGGATCCACCACACGGCATAGGAGATGAACTTGAAGCCCTTGGAGCCGTCGAAGCGTTTGGCGGCGATGATCAGGCCCAGGTTCCCCTCGTTGATCAGGTCGGAAAGCGGCAATCCAAGATTCTGATACTGCTTGGCCACGCTGACTACAAACCGCAGATTGGCGCTGACCAGACTCGCCAGGGCCTCCTGGTCGCCCTGCTTGATCAGCTTGGCAACCGCGATCTCCTGCTCCGCCGACAGGCCCACGGAGTTCTCGATCTCGTGGAAGTACTGGTCGATCAGCGTGTCGGTTTGCATGGTGGTCATATAGTCACATCCCTCCGTAAACGAGTGGGCGAGGAGACTGCGGTCTCAGGGAAAAATGAGATCAGTCGCCCGCAATCGACGCGGTAGCGAATAGAAAAAACGGGGATTGGTTGAGAAAAAGAACACGCCGTCTGGCCGGCTGCGCGACGCTGGGGAGTGTCGCAGTGGAACCGCAGTTAAGCCAAACGGTGGTTACGCAGGGGATGTGGGTTAAATATATAGCGATGGCGGAAAAAAAAACAAGCTATTTGTCAACTTTTTTTGGCGCCTGACACAATCTCCTGTGCCTGTCTATATTCGGGCTACGCAATATGGAGGGTAAACGTATGGATCTGAGCTCTTATTCGCTGGCGGGAAAACGCGCCCTGGTCACCGGCGGGGGTCGTGGCATTGGCCGGGCCTGCGCCCTGGTGCTGGCCCGGGCGGGCGCCGAGGTGGCAATAGTCAGCCGCACCCCATCCCAGCTCGAGGAAACCGCCGCCCTCGTTCGCGCCCAGGGTGGCCAAGCCCGAGTCTGCCCGGCGGACCTGGCCGATCCGACGCAGGTGCAGGACCTGGTGGCTGGTCTGCAACAGAACTGGGGGCCGGTGGACGTGCTGGTCAACAACGCCGCCATCAGCCCCATCTTCAAACGCGCCGAGGAGGTGGCCGTCGCCGAATGGGAGCAGATCATCCGGGTCAACCTCGGGGGCGCCTTCTTTGTACTGCAACAGGTGGGGGGACAGATGGCGGCCCGCCGCCAGGGGGCGGTGGTCAACATCACCTCCATTGGCGCGGTGCGCGCCCTGCCCCGCCTCACCGCGTATACGGCCACCAAGGCGGCGCTGGACCAGCTCACCCGCACCCTGGCGGTGGAGTGGGCCAAGTCGGGGGTGCGGGTCAACGCCGTGGCCCCGGCCTATATCGAGACCGAAATGACGGCCGGCATCCAGGAGCACCCCCACCTGCGCCAGCGGGTCGAGGAGCGCACCCCCATGGGCCGTTTCGGACGGCCCGAGGAGGTGGCCTGGGCGGTGGCCTTTCTCGCCTCCGAGGCCGCCTCCTATATCACGGGCCATACCCTCTTCGTCGACGGGGGCTGGACCGCGGTCTAGACCGCGCCGATGGCCTCGCGAG
>JADZBP010000083.1 GCA_020852055.1 Candidatus Latescibacterota bacterium | reverse complement strand
CGGATATTTGATCGCCGAGGAGGGCGGAATTTCAGCTATGGAAACGAAAAGGTCTTTTGCGCCGTACGCCCTGGCCCTGGTACTGGTGGCGGTGGCCTGGGGGTGTGCGGGGGGATTGATCCCCACCAAGCAGAAGTATGTGGTCGAGATGAAATCGGTGTTGCCGGAGGGTCGCGGCGACTACTCCATTGATCCCGACGACAGTTCTATGGTGTTCAGCAAAGAAGGTCTGTTGATCAAGATCAAACCGCTGACTGACGACGAGTTGAACCGGCGTTTTCCACCGCTCTTCGACGGCCGTCATGTGAATCCCTATACCTTTGACCAGAAGGAAGTACAGACCAGCTATATCCCGCCGCGGTTCACGGTTTTCGATGTCACGGTGATCAACAATACCTACGCCAAGATCCAGTTCGATCCAGCCAAGGCCCTGATGATCACCAGTGACGGGCAGACTTATCGGTACTACGATCCGGGCCGCGAAGGGTATCTGGCGGAAGGAGGCAACAGTTTCAGCAAATACTACCGCGTCGAACTCGGCATCTCGGGATACGAGAAGGAACTAGCCCTCGAGCGCATGGGGGTGGTGTACAAGAGTGTATATCACCGCGATCGTCCGGTGTTCAAGGAAGATAAGCGCCAGGGGTTGCTGGTGTTCGATCCGCTGCCTCAGGACTACAAGGATGGTGAGGTGGTGATTCGTTTTAATGGCTTCGTGCTTTCCTTTGACGCCAGCGGCAACCCCGAAAATACTATCGACGTCGATTTTCGCTTCCACGTGAACCAGGGGATCACCAGCCCGGCTGCCCGCGCTGCCGGCAAGCTCTGAGGCGCTGCGGGGCAGGGCGGCGTCAGCCTGGCCGAAACGAATCAGGAGCTGGACCCGATCCAGCTCCTGTTTTAATTGGTGAGTCATGAAAATACATTGTTGGGTGGTGGTGCTGGCGGCGCTGGCAATGGGTGGCTGCGGCGAAAACGAGGATCCGGCGGTGCTGGCCCGCGTGGGTGAGGTGCGGATCACCGCGGCGATGCTGCAAGGGTTTGAGGCTAAATTGCCGGCCAGCAAGGGCCCTGTCGACCATCGCGCCAACCTGCAGACCCTGGTGGACCGGGAATTGTTGCTGCAGGAGGCCCGGGCCCAGGGGCTGGACAAGGACGCGGAGGTGCTCAAGTCCCTGGAGCAGCGGGAGGTCAAGGAACTGGCCAACCAGATGATGCGTCGCCAGGTCCTCGACCGGGTTTCGGTGACCGAGGAGCAGGTCTCCCAGGCCTATACCCAAGGTGGCTGGAATCGCCAGGTGGTCACCGAGGAGATCTTTGTCGCTGACGAGGCCCGCGCCCGCCAAGCCGTATCGCTGTTGAAGGGGGGCGCGAGGTTTGAGACCGTGGCCGACCAGTTTGCTGTCGATCGCATCTTCAAGATGCCCACCAAGGCCTCGCAACCCTTCGTCTATTCACCTCAGGATGCTCCCCGGGCTGTGGTCGAGGCCGTAAACGCGCTGCCGGTGGGGGGAATCACCGCGCCGATTTTCGTTCGCGACGGCTACGTGATCGCCAGGGTTGTCGAGCAGCGGCCGGTGGCACTGGAGGTGGTGCGGGACAAGATATTCAAGTCGTTGCAGCGCCAGCAAAAAAACGAACTCAAGGACGGTTACCTCCTTCACCTGCACCAGGAGCTCAAAATCCAGGAGCAACCCCAGGGCATGGATGTGGTGATGGGGGTGTTGACCGGCAAGGTGGAAGAGCCCGACGCCGAGCAGCGCCGGTTGCCGGTCTATACCTACGGCGACCGTCAGTTGAGCGTGGAGGAGGTGTTGGAGGTGGCCCTGCCGGCTCGCGATGAGTGGCCGGCGGTGACCAAGGAGCAGTTGGTCGGTGAGTTGGCCAACGGTTTCTTTTCACGAATGGTGATGGCCCAGGACGCCCGCCGCAAGGGCCTGGACCAGCAGGAAGGTTTCAGGCAGTGGCGGCAGCGCGAGCAGGAGGACCTGATGATTGCCCGCCTGCGCTCGCAGACGGTGGCGAAGATCGAGGTGACCCAGGCCGACCTCGAGGCCTATTATGAGGCCCACCGGCAAACCTATCGGGTACCGGCCGCTGCCAAGGTGCAGGAGGTGCTGCTGGAGGACCCGGACCAGGCCCGGGCGCTGGCTCAGCAGGTGCAGAACGGGGCGGACCTGGCGGCGCTGGCCAAGACCAGAAGTATCCGCAAGGGTCACCAGGATGGGGCGCTGTTGGTGTATGGGCTCCAGGGACCCATCTTCGGGGAGGAGTGGGTCAAAGCGGTGATGAATGTCCCGCTGGACACGGTGCAGGGGCCGCTCAGATGTAAAGGCGGGTATTCGGTGTTCAAGGTGATCGAGCGCCAATCCGAAAGCTATTTCGGCCTCGAACTGAAGGGGGTCCTGCGCGCAGTGACCCGTGAGGTGACCGAGGAGAAAGAACGGCGCGCCTTTAATGCCTTCCTCGAGGAACTGCGCCGCCAGCGGCAAGCGCAGGTGCGGATTTTCGAGGACCACCTCAACGCCGCCACTCCCGCCAAAGAGGCCGTTGGTGTCTGAACCGCGATTGGGGGTCGGGGGATGAGCGAAGGTTCCAACCGCCCGGCGGCGCCAGCGGCCGAAGGCCTGCCTTTCGAGCCGGGGTTCAATCTCAAGACCCTGTGGGCAGCCCTTTTTGTGGGCCTGGTCATGTTGCCGGGGGCCATCTATCTGGGCCTGGTGACGGGCCAGAGCATGGCGGGTGGGGCCGAGTGGGTCACCCTCATCCTCTTCATCGAGATCGCCAAACGCACCTTCGTCCGGCTGCGCACCCAGGAGATCATCATCCTCTACTGGGTGGCCGGCGGGCTGGTGGCCATCGGCGGCAAACTGGGCACCGGCGCCGACCTTTTCGGCGGCCCCTTCGGCAGTCTGATCTGGGACCAGTTTTTCATCCAATCCCCGCAGGCCGACGGCCTGCACCAGTATATCCCCAGCTGGGTGGCGCCGCCGCGCGGTTCCGAGGCCCTGCTCGAGCGCACCCTCTTCCATGCCGCCTGGCTCAAACCCATTGCCATATTGCTGGTGGTGGTGATCCTGCAGCGCCTCAACGGGCTCTCCCTGGGCTACGCGCTTTTCCGGCTCACCCACGATATCGAAAGGCTGCCCTTCCCCATGGCCCAGGTGCAGGCCGGCGGGGCCACCGCCCTGGCCGAGACCTCGTCGAAGCAGGAGGGGTGGCGCTGGCAGGTATTCAGCACCGGGGCCTTCATCGGCGCCATCTGGGGCCTGCTTTACGTGGTGGTGCCCACCCTCTCCGGCGTCTTCCTGACCGAGACGGTCTCCATCCTGCCCATACCCTTCGTCGATTTCACCGTGCCGATGAAGGCGGTGCTGCCGGCCGGGGTGCTGGGACTGGCCACGGATCTGGTGCATCTGCTCATCGGGCTGGTGTTGCCATTCTGGATCGTCGTGGGCAGTTTCGCCTCCTCCCTGCTGGTTAACCTGGTGGCCAACCCGCTGCTCTACAACGCGGGCATCTTGCACACCTGGTCGCCGGGCATGTCAGCCATCCCCACCATGATCTCGAATTCCTTCGATTTTTGGCTGAGCTTCTCCATCGGCGGGGCGCTGGTGGTGGCCGGGGTGGGGTTCTGGGGCGCGGTCAAGGTGCTGGCGCAGGCCAGGGCCGGCGGCAAGGTCTCGCGCCCGCCGCTGGGCCGGGGCGACCTCGACATCGCCAAGGCCTTGGGTCTGTGGGCGATCAGCACCCTGGGTTTCGTGGCCCTGGTCTGGTTCCTGGTGCCCGAGTTTCCGATCTGGATCACCCTCTTCTTCGGCTTCATCTGGACCCCGGTCTATTCGTATATCAGCGCGCGTATGATCGGGCTGACCGGCAGCCCGCAGGGGGTGAGCTTCCCCTATCTGCGCGAGGGTTCTTTCTACCTGTCCGGGTACCAGGGGGCGGCGATCTGGTTCGCGCCGATGCCGCTCTTCCAGTGGGGGTACGAGGCCCAGGCCTTCAAGCAGTTGGAACTGACCCGCACCCGCTTCGACAGCCTGGTCAAGATGACGGCGGTGGCGCTGCTCATCCTCTTTGCGTGCAGTTTCCTCTTCTGGTCCTTCATCTGGAAACTGGGGCCGATTCCCTCCTCGGCCTATCCCTATGTGCAGAAGTTCTGGCCTTTCCACGCCACCATGCAGGCCTTCTGGGCCAAGTCCACCCTGCCCGGAGCAGGCGGCAAGGGTCTGGTGACCCAGATCATCAGCTGGCAGTACGTCGCGGCCGGCCTGGGTTTCAGCGGGGTGCTCTACTGGGCGCTGGGGGCGCTGGGCGCGCCGATGGGGCTCTTCTACGGTTTCGTCGGCGGGCTGGGGCAGTGGCCGCATTTTGCCATCCCCAACTTCCTGGGCGCTCTGCTGGGCCGCTACTACCTGCGGCAGCGCTTCGGTGAGGAGCGCTGGAGCTCCTATGCCCCTATCCTCCTGGCCGGCTATTCCTGCGGCGTGGGCCTGATCGGCATGACCTCTATCGCCGTGGCGCTGATCTCCAAGGCCATCTCCCAAGTGGTGTTCTGATGCGCGCCGCCTCCAGGGCCGCGCTGCTGGGCGGGCTGTTGGCGCTGTGGGGCTGCTCCTCCGGCGCTGGCCCCGAGATCGGCCCGGACACAGCCTGCGGGACCGGAGCGGGGGTCATCTGCACCTGGGCCGGCGACGGCGAGGCTGGCTGGGACGGGGACGGGCATTCGCTGGCGGCCTCGTCCTTCTACTGGCCCATCGATCTGACCATCACCCCTGAGGGCGAGACCTATATCCTCGACTGGAACAACCACCGGGTGCGCCATCTGCGGCGCGACGGCCGGCTGGAGACGGTGATCGGGTCCGACTTTGTCGGCGACGGCCCCTATGACGCGGCCGACCAGGTCCCACCCGGAGCGCCGGGCACCGAAGTCTATCTGAACCACCCCACCCATCTGTTGCCCCTGGCCGACGGCACCCTGTTGCTCTCCTCGTGGCACAACCACAAATTGCGGCACTACGATCCGCGCAATGGCCTGGTGCAGGTGGTCTGTGGGGCCGGGGCGGGTTTTGCCGGCGACGGCGGACCGGCGCGGCAGGCCTTGCTCAATCAGCCCCAGCAATGCGCCCTGGCCGCGGACGGCAGTTGGCTGGTGCTCGACCAGCGCAACCAGCGGGTGCGGCGGATCTCGCCCGCGGGCACCATCAGCACCGTGGTGGGCACTGGGCAGGTGGGCGCCGGTGGCGACGGCGGCTCGCCCCTGCAGGCGCAGCTCGACCTGCCCAGGGGCAGCAACCCGCCGCCCGGCGGTGCCATGGCCCTCGCCGCCGCCGGCGTGCTCTATATCTCCGACACCCTCAACCATCGCATCCGCCGGGTGGACTTTGCCGCCGACCGCATCGAGACCGTGGCTGGCACCGGCGTGGCCGGGTACGGGGGGGATGGCGGGCCGGCGACCGGAGCGGCGCTCAACAACCCGCGCGATCTGGCGCTGGGGCCCGATGGCCGGCTCTATGTGGCGGATGAGCTGAACCACCGGGTGCGGGTCATCGATCTGGACCAGGGCACCATCGAGACGGTGGCGGGCAACGGAGTGGAGGGGTTTGGCGGCGACGGTGGACCGGCGGGAGCCGCGTTGCTCAACCGGCCAGTCGGGCTTGAGTTCGACGGCCAGGGCCGCCTCTACATCGCCGATACCTACAACCACCGCATCCGCAGGGTGAATCCGTGAGACGATTCTGGTGGAGCTGTGTTCTGCTGCTGGGCCTGGTGGCCTGCGGCGATTCCCCGGCCGGCCCGGTTGCCGGCCAGCGGCCGATCTTGGCCTTTGCCGGCACCGGCGAGGCGGGCCTGGGCGCAGAGGGGAAGCCGCCCCTGCAGACCCAGCTCTATCTGCCGCAGGACCTGAGCTTCGGCCCGGACGGACGGGCCTATATCCTCGACTGGAACAACCACCGGGTGCGGGTGATCGACGATGGTTTGATGCACACCCTGATCGGCACCGGCGAACTGGGGGATGCGGAGTCTGGACCGGCGCTGGAGGTGAAACTCAACCACCCCACCCACATCTCCTTCGATCCGCTGGGCCGGCTGGTGCTTGCGGCGTGGCATAACTCCAAGGTATTGCGCTACGACTTTTCCACTGGGTACGTGGAGACCATCTGCGGCACCGGGCAACGGGCCTACAGCGGGGATGGCGGGCCGGCCGTGGCGGCGGCCATCAACCTGCCCAGTGCGACGGCCTTCGACTCGCAGGGGCGGATGTACATCGCGGATCAGGAGAACCAGCGGGTGCGGCGGGTGGAGCCGGACGGCACCATCAGCACCGTGGTCGGCACCGGGTTGGCGGGGTACTCGGGCGACGGCGGGCCGGCGGTGGCGGCCCAGATCTTTGCGCCGGTGGGCCAGGCCGCCCCGCCCACCAGTCGGATCACCTTTGACGAGGCGGGCAATCTCTACCTGGCCGATACCTTCAACAACTGTGTGCGGCGGGTGGACTCCGAGGGCATCATCACCACCGTGGCCGGACAGTGCGGGGAGGACAAGGGCAGTAGCGGTGAGGGGGTGCCGGCTACGCAGGCCCGTTTCTACTGGCCCTGCGACGTGGCCGCCGACCGGGAGGGCAACCTGTACATCGCCGACACCTTCAACAACTGTGTGCGCCAGGTGGATGCCGCCGGCATGATCACCACGGTGGCCGGCCAGTGCGGCAAGCGCGGGGACGAGGGGGACGGCGGCGCCGCCAACCAGGCGCGCCTGTACCGGCCCTACGGGATCGAGGTGGACGGGCAGGACAACCTCTACATCGCCGATACCCACAACCACCGGATCCGGGTCGTGCCCCGATGAGCAGAGGGTTTGGGGCGGCCTGCCTGAGCCTGTTGCTGGCGGGCTGCGGCAACCAGGGGCCGACGGGAGAGCGCCCCCTGCCGCCAACAACCGTGACAGGCGGCGGGAGCGAGGTGGTGATTCAGGCGCCGATTCACGCGCAGGTGCTGGTGCCGGCCGGCGGGTTCTTCATGGGTTCGGCACGGGGGAGGGCAGACGAATTGCCGGTACACGAGGTCTGGATCGATTCCTTCTACATCGACCAATACGAGGTCAGTGTTGCCCAGTACCGGCAGTGCGTCGCGGCGGGGATCTGCGAGGAACCGACCTTGGTCAATCTGTGCAACTGGGACGGCGGGGTGCCCGATAGTCATCCCATCAACTGTATGACCTGGGCCACCGCCCAGACCTACTGCCAGTGGGCCGGCCTGCGCCTGCCCACCGAGGCGGAGTGGGAGAGGGCGGCGCGCGGCGCGGACGGGCGCACTTATCCGTGGGGGGAAGGAACGGGCCACGAGTTGGCCAACTACCGCGAGGGGTCGGGCCGGGCCACCGAGCCGGTGGGCAGCCATCCCGAAGGGGTATCGCCGTACGGGGTCCACGATCTGGCCGGCAATGTCTGGGAATGGGTGGCCGACTGGTACGCGCCCGACTATTACGCCAGGAGTCCGCGCGAAAATCCGCCCGGGCCGTCGCAGGGCGACCACCGCGTCCTGCGCGGGGGTTCGTGGTGGTTCGAGGCCCCGTACCTGCGCAGCGCCCTGCGCCAGCCCTATGAGCCGCTCGTCACCGACATCGACATCGGGTTTCGCTGTGCCCGGGACCTCTGAGCCGGTGAACCAATCCCAACAGGAGGGCCGGGGACTGAGCTGGCGGGCATTGGGCCTGGGGCTGCTGCTGGTGCTTTTTGTCAGCCTGGGCGCTCCGTACTCGTTGTGGCTGGTGGGCTCCACCGAACCCACCTGGTCCTTTTTCCCCTCGATCGTGGGGGTGCCCTTCGTGTTGCTGTGCCTGGGCAACGCCCTGTTGCGGCGCCTGGGGGGGCGTTTCGCCCTGCGCGAGGGCGAACTGCTGGTGGTGCTGGTGATGGGCCTGGTGGTCACCGGTATCCCGGTTTTTGTCCTCGGCACCCTCATCGCCCTCATCGCCTCGCCTTATTACGCGGCGACCCCCGAAAACGACTGGGCGGGGTACATCCAGCCCTACCTGCCCTCCTGGGCCATTCCGCAGCCGGTGGGGGACAGCCTGCGCTGGTTCTGGGAAGGTCTGCCCTCGGGCCAGCCTTTCCCGCTCGGGGTGTGGCTGGGGCCGCTGTGGTGGTGGCTGAGCCTGATCGCGGCGGTGTATTTCGTCTGCCTGTGCCTGGTGGTGCTGCTGCGCCGCCAGTGGGTGGAGCAGGAACGGCTGATCTTTCCGCTCACCGAGATGCCCCGTCTGCTCATCGAGGAGGAGGGCGGTTGTGTGCGGGCTCCGGTATTCTGGATCGGGTTGTCCCTGGGCCTGGGGTTGGTGCTCTTCAACCTGATCAGTTACTTCCAGCCGGGTTTCCCGCGCACCGATATCTGGACCGGGACCTCGCTGCAGTTCGGCCGCGACTTCCCCGAGATCCAGTTGCGCCTGATCCCGCCCATCGTCGGTTTCATCTTCCTGGCCGGCACCAGCATCTCCTTCAGCATCTGGTTCTTCTACCTGGTGGCGGTGATCCAGGAAGGGGTGACCAACCGCTTTGGCTACGATCTGACCCAGCCCGACGCCTTTGTCTGGGGCATGCAGTCCCTGTCGTGGCAGGGATGGGGGGCCTTTGTCGGCATGGTGTTGTGGAGCCTGTGGGTGGGGCGCGGGCACCTGCGGGCGGTGGGCCGACAGGTATTCCGGGGCGAGCACACCCTCGACGACCGCGGGGAGATCCTCTCCTACCGGGCGGCGGTCTGGGGTGGGTTGCTGGCCCTGGTCTATATCGTCGGGTGGCTGGTGCGCTCGGGGGTGGATCTGCACGTGGCCCTGCTCTTCGTGATCGGGGTGTTGATCGGCTACACCGGCATCACCCGGCTGGTGATCCAGACCGGCATGTACTATCTGACCACGCCGGTGGGGGGCCAGGCCTTTGCCCTGTCGCTGACCGGCACCGGCATCGGGGCGGCCAACCTGGTGCCCCTCTCCCTGAGTTATGCCTGGTACGGGGACGTGCAATCGGTGTTTATGCCTTCGGCCGCCCACGCGGCCAAACTCGACGAGGTGGCCGGGGTGCGGCGCCGTCTGGGGCCGGTGCTGGGCCTGGCGGTGCTGGTGGGGCTGGTGAGCACCACCTGGTTCGTGCTGCACCTGTGTTATAAGTACGGGGCCGGCAATCTGCGCTCCTGGTACTTCGCCGCCGGAGGGGGCATCGGCGGCATGGCCTTTGACGGGGTGATCCGGCAGCTCAACAATCCGGTGGGCACCGACTGGGGCAAGCTGGGATACGCCGGCTTCGGGGCGCTGGCCTACTCGCTGCTGGCCTTCTGCCAGTACCGCTTCCACTGGTGGCCCCTGCACCCGGTGGGCCTGGCGGTGGCGCCGCTGTGGATGACCCGCCTGTGCGCCTTCTCGGTGTTTGTCGCCTGGGCGCTCAAGAGCCTGATCCTGCGCTATCGCGGGGTGGCCGGTTACCGGGCCACCCGGCCCTTCTTCGTTGGCCTGACCGCCGGGTTTTTCCTCGGGGTGGGCATCTCCTTTGTGGTGGATGTGAGCTGGTTTTTCGGCACCGGCCACGGGGTGCCCTGGTGAGGCGGGGCGCTGCTTGCCGCTGCCATCGCTGCGGTTTACCTTTCGGCCGTCGGCGCAGAGGAATAGAATGACTGTCGGATTCTCGATCGAGGGAGCGCGCTGATGTCCAAAGTGCTGAGTGTAATCCTCCTGGTCCTGGCCCTGGCCATGATCGCGGCGGTGGGTCTTTTTGATCCGGTAGCCATCAACCAGCGGGTCAGTGCGCTGATGGGCTGGGCGCCGCAGCAGCCGGTCAAGGCGCGGATGGTGCCGCAGCAGGAGGCCGACCGGATCCGGGCCCTGGCCGAGAGTATTTCGGCCGAGCAACTGGGCGCTGAGATCGGGCATCTGGCGTCCCTGGGTTCGCGGGTGACCGGGTATCCCGGGGAGCAGCAAGCCGGCGACTACCTGCTGCAGCGCTTCGCCGAGTTGGGCCTGGAGGGCATCGAGGCCGAGACCTTTGCGGTGCCGGTGCCGGTGGACAAGGGCGCCCGGCTGGAGCTGGAGGGCGGCAGCAGCAAACCCCTCTACTGTCTATGGCCCAACGGGGTGCGCACCCCCTCGCTGCCGGCGGCGGGAGTGCAAGGGCCCCTGGTCTACGGGGGCCGCGGTTCGATGGCCGAGTTGGACGGCAAGCCGCTGGCGGGCAGTGTGGTGCTGCTGGATTTCGACTGCGGCCAGGACTACCTCAACGCCTTTACGCTGGGCGCGCGGGCGGTGGTCTTCTTTGAGCGCGGGGAGGTGAGCCGGCAGCAGGCGGCCGACAAATTCCTCAAGGTTTCGGTGGATGTGCCGCGGTACTGGATCGGCCGGGCGGACGCTGAGGAACTGCTGGCGGCGCTGCAGCAGGGGCCGCAACGGGTGCGGTTGACCGGGCGCATGGACTGGGAGACGGCGCAGGGGCGCAATATCTACGGCTGGTTGCCGGGCCGCGACGAGCAGTTGCCGGCCAAGAGCCGCGAAAACCCCATGCGCTGGAAAGAGCAGACCATCGTCATCGAGGCCCATTACGACGCCATGTCGGTGGTGCCGGCCCTGGCGCCTGGCGCCGAGAACGCCGCCGGCATCGCCGCCCTGCTGCAGCTGGCGCGGCTGCTCCAGGAGCATCGGCCGCAGTATTCGGTGCTCTTCCTGGCCACCTCCGGCCACTTCGAGGGCTTGGCCGGCATCAACGAGTTCCTCTACCGCCACAGCCGCCGCAGCGAGTATTTCCACGAGCGTATCCCCGCCAGCGAGCGCATCGACTTCGACCTGATGCTCTCCCTCGATCTGTCCAGCCACCACGACCGCAGCGCCACCTTTGGCATGGGGACCTTCTACAACCCCAAGTGGACCACCGACAATTACCTCAAATTCATGCTGACCCCGTACTCGCAGCGGCTGAGTCTGGCGGTCAACGAGATCTTCGCCGATAGCAGCCGCCACGTCGAGGGGGTGGCCCCGCCCAAGCGCACCTGGAAGAACTACATGCCCATCCCTCTGGCCCTCGATGCCGAGGCCGCTGCCTTCGTCGGCCAGAAGGCCCTGGCGGTGGCCACGCCCAACGACGCGCGCCAGTGGGTGGACACCCCGATGGACCTGCCCGAGCGCATGGACCTGGCCAGTCTGCAACGCCAGGTGCAGGCCATCGCCGGCATGGTGCTGTGGGCCAGCCGCGACCCCGACCTGCTGCGGCCCACCAAACTGGAGTTGGAGGACTACGGCCACAGCCTCAAGGGCACCATCTACTGGTTCGACCGCGACGTGAACTTTGCCGTGCCCAAGGCGCCGGTGCCCAACGCCCTGGTGACCTACCAGCAACTGGGCCCCAACAGCGTGGCCGGGGTGCGCACCCTGATGGTGGAGCGGGCCGACGAGCAGGGGCAGTTCCTCTTCGAGGTGATGCGCAACCAGTACAGCAACACGGTCAAAGCCTACCAACTGGCCGAGGACGGCCAGATCACCTCGGCTCCGGATATGGGGCAGGAGGGCAAGGAGACCTATCCCATCGAGCAGCCCTGGGGCTGGTGGGAGAACGAGATGCTGCAGGTGGTCTTCAAATGCCGGGCTCTCAGTCTTTTCGAGATCATCGACTCGCGGTACCTGTCGGTCCTCGACCACCTGACAGTGCTGGACGACCGCGACGGGGTGCCCCAGTCCTGGGGGGCCGACTACGTCGAGTCGCAGAGCAACGAGGAGGGCAAGATCACCCTGGCCTCGGTGGTCTACGCCAAACCCGGCACCCAGGTCAAGGCGCTGATGAGCACCAGCCTCTTCGGGGTGCGGTACCTGCTCAGCAACGCGCCCGAGCAGTGGGTCATCCATCCTCCTGAACCCGATGAGGTGGACGAGGCCCGGCTCAAGCAGGCCTACGGCCGCGGGTACGCGGTGGACGAGGGGCGGGTGCTGCTGCCGGCCTACGCGGCGGCCCGCGATATGTGGGTGCTCAACGACGCCCGCCTCAAACAGTTGGCCCGCTACGGGGTGCGCAACGAGAATTTCCTGCGCCTGCACGAGCAGGCCCGGCTGGCCCTCAACGACGCCCGCAGCCACCTTGAGGCGCGCCAGTACAGCGCCTTTGCCGGGGCGGCGCGCCAGGCCTGGGGTCTGGCCTCGCGCGGGTACCCGGATATCAAGAGTATGGCCGACGACACCGTGTACGGGGTGATCTTCTACTTTGCCCTGCTGTTGCCCTTCTCCTATTTCTGCGAGCGGCTCTTCGTGGGGGCGGCCGACGTGCGGCGACAGGTGTTGGGAGCGGCTGGTTTCTTTGTCGGCATCTTCCTGGTCATGCGCCTGATCCACCCGGCCTTCAAGCTCAGTTCCTCGCCCTATATCATCTTCCTCGCCTTTGTCATCTTTGCCATCGGCGGCACCGCCCTGGCCATGGTGTTGGGCCGCTTCACCCGCGGGGTGGCGCAGCAGAAACGGGCGGCCAGCGGGGTGCACGAGGCCGACATCGGCCGGCTCAGCGCCACGGCTGCGGCCATCTCCCTGGGCATCTCGAACCTGCGCAAACGCAAGCTGCGCACCTCGCTGACGGTGATCACCCTCACCCTGCTCACCTTCACCGCCCAGGCCTTCACCTCGGTGCAGAGCTACCTCAAGTTCTACCAGATCCCCCGGTCCAACACCCCGGCCTACGAAGGGGCCCTGCTGCGCGACCGCGGCTGGAAGGGGCTGCAGTTGTCGGTGCTCGATTATGTGCGCAGCGCCTTCGGCGAGCAGGCGCGGGTGGCGCCGCGTTCCTGGTACATCGCCCAGCTGATCGGCGACCGCGCCTATATCGACGTGGACCGCGGCCAGGCTTCCAGCTACGCCTTCGCCCTGCTGGGCCTGACCCCCGAGGAACGCCAGGTGATGGGAGTCGACCGCTACCTGGTGGGCGGGGCCAGCCGCTGGTTCCAGCCCGGCGAGCAGCAGGTGTGTATCCTGCCCAAGGTGATGGCCGAGATCCTCGGCGTTGGCGAGGCGGAGATCGGCAAGGCGCAGGTGGAGGTGATGGGCCAGCTCTATACGGTGATCGGGGTGATCGACGGGGAGGCGGTGGACCGGCTGCGCGACCTGGACAACGAGAGCCTGCAGCCGGTGGACACCGTGGCCGAGGCGCAGAAGATGCAGGACATGGCCGCCCTCGATCCGCGGCTGATGGACACGGCGGCCATCGAGAGTTTCGCCCACCTGCTGGCCAGCAACACCGTGATCCTGCCCTACCAGCGGGTCATCGACCTGAACGGCACCCTGCGCTCCATCTCCATCTCCGGCTTTGCCGGCGACGAGAAGCTGGTCCGCAGTGTGGAGGAGTTCGTCTCTCGCGTGGCCATGCCGGTCTTCGTGGGGCAAGGGGAGCGCACCCGGGTCTATACCTCGATGGGCTCGGCGTCCTTTTCGGGCTTGGGCAATCTGATCGTGCCCCTGCTCATCGCCGCCCTCATCGTGCTCAACACCATGATGGGCTCGGTGTACGAGCGGGACCGCGAGATCGGGGTGTACAGTTCAGTGGGCCTGGCGCCCAACCACATCGCCGCCCTCTTCATCGCCGAGGCGCTGGTCTTTGCCACGGTGGGCGCGGTGCTGGGCTATCTGGTGGGGCAGACCCTCACCCTGCTGATGGTGCGCCTGGGCTGGCTGGGCGGCATGTTCATGAACTATTCCTCGCTCTCGGCGATCAGCTCCACGGTCATCGTCATGGTCACGGTGATCCTCTCCACCCTGTACCCGGCGCGGCGGGCCGCCGACATGTCGGTACCCGACGTGACGCGGCGCTGGACCTTTCCCGAGCCGGAAGGGGATCTGTGGCGCTTCGACTTTCCCTTCACCATCGGCCGCAGCGACGCCCTGGGGGTGTGTTCCTATCTGCGGCGGATCTTCGCCGCCTACGGCGAGGGCTCGGTGGGGGACTTCATGACCGAGGGCGTGCAGTTCAGGGCCGCTGGCACCCACGCCGACCCGGTCTACTGGCTCGAGTTGATGGCCTGGCTGGCGCCCTATGACCTGGGGGTGAGCCAGCAGGTGGTGCTGCGCACCCTGCCCACCGAGGATATCCCCGGCATTTATCGCATTGAGATGGAGCTGCGGCGGGTGAGCGGCGACGTGGCTTCCTGGCGGCGGCTGAACTCGGGGTTCCTCAACGTGCTGCGCAAACGCTTCCTGGTCTGGCGCACCGTCTCCACCGAGATGCGGGCCGAGTACCTGGAAGAGGGCCGGCAGCTGGTGGAGGCTCAACTGGCGCCACAGACCTGAAAGGGGGGATATGGCCAGAGGCAAAGCGAAGTACCGCGCCGTCCTCATCGGCGGGGCCCACGCCAGCGGGTACAACCAGACTGCGGCCCTGGAGCGCTGAAGGGGACCCCGTACGCCGAAGGAGAGGGTAGATGTCCAAGTCTGAGGTGGAGATCGAGGGCTCTCGGGTGCTGGTGGTGGACGACACACCGGCGAACCTGGAGTTGATGTGCCGGGCGTTGTCGGGGGCGGGGTATGAGGCGATGGTGGCGCCCTCGGGTGAGCTGGCGCTGCAACTGGCGCAGCGCTTCGTCCCGGACCTGGTGCTGCTGGATGTGACGATGCCGGGCCTGGACGGTTTCGCGGTGTGCAGGCGGCTGAAGGAGCACGCGGCCACCCGCGCTATCCCGGTGCTCTTCCTGACGGCGCGCAACGAGACGGCCGACCTTTTGGAGGGCTTCCGCGCGGGGGGGGTAGATTACGTGACCAAGCCCTTCCAGAAGGAGGAGGTGCTGGCGCGGATTCACACCCACCTGGAGAAGGCGGCGCTGCTGCGGGCATTGAAGGCGAAGAACGAGGCGCTGGAAGCGGAGATGGCTCAGCGTCAGCGTCTGACCAGCGAGCGGGACGCACTTGCGGGCCGTCTGTCGCTGGCGGCGCAGCGGGAGGCGCAGCACTGGGCCTTGGGCAGCCTGGTGGGTCAGAGCCCGACGCTGCGGCAGATGCTGGACAACATCGGTCTGTTGCAGGACGCGCCGAACACGGCGGTGCTGATCGAGGGGGAGAGCGGGACGGGCAAGGAGTTGGTGGCGCGGGCGATCCACGCCGGCTCCAGCCGGGCATCGGGTCCCTTCGTGGCGGTCAACTGCGCGGCGATTCCGCGGGAGTTGGCCGACTCGCTGCTTTTCGGGCATGTGAAGGGCTCATTCACCGGAGCGGAGCGGGACCAGGCGGGGTATTTCGAACTGGCGCAGGGGGGCACGCTGTTCCTGGACGAGGTGGGGACGATGCCGCTGGAGTTGCAGCCCAAGCTGTTGCGGGTGCTGGAGGAGCGTCGGGTGCTGCCTTTGGGGGCGCGTCAGCCCCGCTCGCTGGAGTTGCGGGTGCTGTCGGCGACCAACAGTGTCCTGCCGGCCCAGATCCAGGCGGGGACCTTTCGCCAGGACCTCTACTACCGGCTAGCCCCCTTCACGGTGCGGGTGCCGGCGCTGCGGGATCGGCGGGAGGACATTGGCCTGCTGGCGCGGCATTTCCTTCAGGTTTTTGCCTTGGAGATGGGCATTCAGGACCCGGTCCTCGACCCGGCGGCGGTGGCGCTGCTGGAGGGGTACCCCTTCCCGGGCAATGTGCGGGAGTTGAAGAACATCGTCGAGCGGGCGCTGATCGAGAGTCGTCAGGGTCGGGTCCACCCCGAGCACCTGCACCTGCCGGCCGCCGAGGGCGCCCCGGCCGTTCCGCCCGTTGCCGGGCCCGCCCCCCTGCCGGGGGACCTGGACTTGGCGGTGGCGCAGTATGAGGTGGGGCTGGTGCGGCGAGCCCTGGCCCAGACCAGCGAGAACGTGGCCGCCGCCGCCCGGCTGCTGGGCACCAACCGCACCCGCATCTACCGCATCCTGGGCACCCCGCCCGAAAGCCTGTAACAAATCCCGACAATTTGATGTTACAGATTCAGGCAAAATGTCTGAATTTGTTGCACTTCCCTTCTCCGATCCAACATTGACAGTCCTCTATCTATCGTATTTTAAATCGGTTAGGCATCCAAGTCGCCATGTGGCACAGGCTTTGCGCCGGGTGCAGGCACTGATTTTTCACCTGCACCCATTCCCGACGCGCAAACAGGAGTCACCGCATGGCCCCCACCTCCGGAACGAACACCACCACCCAGTCGACTCAGGGCACTTCAGGGAACGACACTCTGGCCGGCGGCACCGGCAACGACCAGCTTTCCGGTGGTGCGGGCAACGACCTGCTCTCTGGGGGTGCCGGCAACGACGACCTGAGCGGGGGTACGGGCAACGACACCCTGGACGGGGGTACGGGTAACGACGAGTTGGACGGCGGCACAGGCAACGACAGCTTGTTGGGCGGGGCTGGCAACGACGAGTTGAGCGGGGGCACGGGCAACGACGAACTGGACGGGGGCTCGGGGGACGATACGCTCCTGGGTGGGGAAGGCGCCGACACTCTGGAGGGCGGCTCGGGCAACGACGCCCTGTCGGGCGGTGCGGGCAATGATACGCTGGATGGGGGTAGCGGCAACGACCAACTCACCGGCAGCGCCGGCAACGATACCCTTGCCGGGGGTGCGGGCAACGACACGATCTCTGGGGACGAGGGGGATGACCGGGTGCTGGGCGGCTCGGGCAACGACGTGCTGGACGGGGGTGCGGGCCGGGACCGGGTGGAGGGGGGCAGCGGCAACGATCTGCTGGTCTACAACGTCAGCGAGAACCTCAACAGCCGGGGCGAGGTGATCCTGGGTGGGGATGGAGACGACACCCTGCGGCTGGACCTTACCCTGGGGCAGTGGATGCGCACCGATCTCCAGGCCGAGATCAGCGACTACGTGTCCTTCATGGCCTCCCAGGCCAGGCACCGGGCCGGCGATGGCCACGACGACGACGAGGGGCGCCAGCAGGCTTTTGGCTTCAACTCCATCGGAATGACGGTGCAGGGGGTGGAGCACCTGGGGGTCCGGGTGGACGGGACCTCGCTGAGTGCGGGGGACGATGCCGTGGTGGCCCGCGACGATTTCTTCACCACCGGTGAAAATAGCCCGATCGCGGGGCATGTGACCAGCAACGACCAGGTGCCCGACCTGGTGCGCGGCGTGACCTTGCTCACCCCGCCGCAGGGGGGGACCTTGAGATTTGGGGCCTATGGCGGTTTCACCTACGATCCCGGCTCGTCCTTCGATGGCCTGGCCTTGGGCGAATCGGCGACGGTCTCCTTCACCTACCAGGTCACCGATGCGGACGGGGACACTGGCACGGCCACCGCCCGGATCACGATCAGCGGGGCCAACGACGCCCCGGTGCTCACCGGGGGGGATACCGCCGGGGCGGTGACGGAGGACAGCTCTCCGGCAGTCAGTGGCCAACTGACGGCGGTGGACGTGGACCACGATGCGGTGCTGAGCTGGAGTGTCGATGGATCGGCGACCGGGGCGTACGGCTCCCTGGCCGTGGACCCGCAGACCGGCCAGTGGACCTATACCCTGAACCACGCGGCGCAGGCGCTGGCTGAGGGCGAAACGCGCACCGAGCAGTTCACCGTGCAGGTGACGGACGAGCACGGGGCTGCGGTGTCGCGGGTGGTCAGCGTGGAGGTGACGGGGACCAACGACGCGCCGGTATTCGAGGCCGGCGGCGACACCGGGGTGGTGGCCGAGGACGGTCAGCAGGTGGTCAGCGGCCAGTTGGTGGCCACTGACGTGGACCACAACACCACCCTGAACTGGAGCGTCGAGGGGGCAGCCAACAGTGCGTACGGCTCCCTGGTGGTGGACCAGAACGGCCAGTGGACCTATTCCCTGCTGGCCAATGGCTCGCCGGCGGTGCAGTCGTTGGGGGTTGGCGAGACCCTTAGCGAGCAGTTTACCGTGCGGGTGGCCGACGAGCACGGGGCGACGGCGGATCAGGTGGTGACCCTCACCCTGACTGGCAGCAACGATGCCCCGGTGCTCAGCGTGGGCAGTGCGGCGGGGGCGGTCACCGAGGACGCCTCGCAGGTGGTCAGTGGGCAGTTGACGGCGGTGGACGTGGATCACAACACGGCGCTGACCTGGAGCGTTGCCGGCGCGGGCACCGGCGCGTACGGGGCGCTGGCGGTGGACCAGACCGGCCAGTGGACCTACACCCTCGACAACACCTCAGCGGCGGTGCAGGGGTTGAAGGCGGGTCAGGTGCAGACCGAGACCTTCGCGGTCCAGGTGAGCGACGGGATCGCTACCGTGTCCCAGGAGGTGACCGTTGCGGTGGCCGGGACCAACGACGGGCCAGTGGCCGCAGGGGACCTGATCGCGGTGCAGCCGGGAGTGACCAGCCTGCTCGAGGTGCTGGCCAACGACACCGACGTGGACGGCGACGCGCTGCGCATCACCAGTGTTCGCAGTGAACACGCCGAGGTCGCGCCGGACGGGCACGGGTTGCTCTATACCCCGGTGGGGACGGGTTTCGAATTTGGTCCCTACACCGTCGAGGACGCCACCGGCGTCACCAGCACCGCCACCGCGCTGGTGGTTATCGGTGGGGTGGGCGGTGGGCCCGGCAACGACCACATCGACCAGTCGGCGGCCACCGAAGACCTGGTGATCGTCGGCGGGGCCGGCGACGATCAGATCGTCTCGGGAGCGGGCGACGACCAGGTGTTGTGGGCGGCCGGTCAGGGCAACGATACCATCGACGGGGGAGCGGGTTTCGACCGGGTGTCCCTGATGCTCTCCGACACCCAGTTCAACGAGG
>JADZBP010000082.1 GCA_020852055.1 Candidatus Latescibacterota bacterium | reverse complement strand
AGGGAGCGCTTTGCCGAGGTGCATCGCGCCCTGCTGGGGCATGTCAGCCTGCGGGGCGGGGGCGGGGTGTACCAGATCCGGCGGGTGACCCTGCCCTTCTACGCCGACCGCCACCTCGCCGAGGTGGGCGGCGCGGTGCTCGGGGAACTGGGTTTCGCCAGCCAGCGCGAGACCACCTTTCAGGTGGACCTGCACCAGACCCATGACGAGTTGTGGCAAGGGCTGAAATCCTCGGCCCGCAAGAACCTGCGCAAGATCCTCGACGGCGGTGTGCTGGTGGCTGCCCCGTTAGACACCCCGGCCGATGTGGCCGCGTACTGGGAGATGCTGGTGGCGACGCAGCGGCGCAGCCGGCGCGTCATCTCCTACCGGACCCTCGCTGATTTCGAGGCCAAGTTCTGGTCCGGTCCCCACCGCGAGGGGGTACTGCGGGGCATCCTGGTGCGCACCAGCACCGGGGAGCCGGTGGCCGGCCTGTGTTTCCGCGCCTACAACGGGTGGATTCAGGAGTTGGGGGTTGCCTACAGCGAGTTCGGCATCCAGCAGAGGTTGTACGGTCAGGACCTCATCAAGTGGGAACTGATGCGCTGGGGGCACGAGCAGGGATACCGCAGCTACGATTTGATGGGGGTGGAGACCGGCTCGGAGGATCCCAAACGCCGGGCCATCTACCAGTTCAAGGAAAAATGGGGAGGCGCGCTGGTGGAGTACGCCTCCTACTCCAAGGTCTATTCCCCCTGGCGGGCCGCTGCGGTGCGCCTCGGCACCCAGATCGGTCGCCGCCTCCGGGAAGGGAACACGCGCCGCCAACCGGCGCCCAGCAGAGAGGAGCGCTGAATGTCCGCACAGCTCGAAACCGTGGCCCAAGTCGGCAGCGCCGACCGTTTTGGTCGGCACGATCTGGCCATGTACGAGTACTACGACCGCAACCCGCCCTACGATCCGGCCCGTGCCGCGCTGGAGCGCACCGAGGAGGGGCTGATGGTGCGGCGGCTGCAACAGGTCCTGGCCGGACGGCAGGCCCTGGAGATCGCCTGCGGCTCGGGATGGGCCACCCGGCTGGTCGCCGAGGTCGCCGCTTCGGTGGTGGCCACCGACCTGTCGCCGACCCGGCTGAAACTGGCCCGGCGCCGCCAGGGTCCCGACCGGTCCCGGGTGCGTTTCCTGCGGGCCGATGCCTATGCCCTCGATCAGGTGCCTGGAAGCTTCGACGCCGCGTACGCGCTGGCCTGGTTCGCGCACGTGCCCCGCGAACGCCACCAGCTTTTCCTCGACGGTCTGCACCAGCGCGTGGGCCGGGGCGGCCGGGTTTTCCTGGCCGACGAACGCTACAATATCGGGGAGGATCTCGAATGCCCCGGTGAGCAGGACAGCTATGAATTGCGCTGCCTGGACGGCGGGGCGCGTTACCCGATCATCGACAACAAATTCGACGAGGCGGAGCTGCGGCGGATCTTCGGCCCCGGCGCCCGCGACCTGGTGATCCACCCGGGGAAGGACTACTGGTGGCTCGACTACACCATCGCCTAGACCACCGGACGGGGCAGGCCCGGCAGCCATGAAGGTGCTCTTCACCGGCAATATCGACAACATCGCCTATAGCTGCGCCAAGTTCAGCCGCTGGCTGGGGGTCGAGGCCGAGGTGCTGGTCTCCTCGGCCGAGCGCGAGGTCTCCCATCCCTTCTGGGAGGATGGAGAGGCGGTGGCCGGGCCGCTGATGCGGACCTTCGATTCCCCTCGCGGCCTGGGCATTCCCGCGTCGCTGCTGCAACTGCGCCGCATCTTCAAGGAATACGACGTGGTGGTGGCGATGGGCATGATGGGCATCGCCGCCCTGGTGCTGACCCGGCCGTACCTGGCCATCGCCCTGGGCGCCGATATGAAGGAACTGGTTTTCGCCAAGTCCCTGCGGGGCCGCCTGATGGACGCCGCCTTCCGCCGGGCCGCCCGCCTGTACTACAACGATGTGGACCACCTGCCGGCCGTGGCGGCCAAAGCATACCAGGCCCACTACTTTCCCATCCCCATCGATACCGACAAATACTGCCCGCGGCCGCGACCAGCGGGCGGGGAGGGGCTGCGCCTCTTGCACGGTTCCTCGCTGAGCTGGACCCTCGACTGGACCACCGACAAGGAACTGCACCGGCGCACCCTCAAACGCAACGACCTGTTCTTCGAGGGGCTGGCCCTCTTCCGCGGCCGGCACCCCAGTCTGCCCCTGCAGGTGACCGTGCCCCTGTGGGGCCCCGATAAAGACCAGGTTCAACCCCTGTGTCAGCGCCTGGGGGTAGCGGACTGCATCGATTTTGTGCCCCCGCTGACCAAACCCCAGTTGTTGGAGGAGTACCACCGCGCCGACGCGGTGGTCGACCAGTTCAACATGCCGCGCCTGGGCTACAACGCCATGGAGGCCCTGTCCTGCGGCCGACCGGTACTGGGCTACTTCACCGAGGAGCTGCAGCGGGCCTGTTACCCGGAACTGCCGCCGGTGCTCAATGCCGATGGCGCCGAGGCGGTGTGCCGCCGGCTCGAGGAGTTGCTCGACCCCGCCCGCCGCCGGGAACTCGAGGTCGAGGGCCGGCGTTGGATCATGGCCCATCACCACTGGGAACCCATCCTGCGCGACCTGCTCGATCAGTGCCGTGCCCTGGCGAGGCCCTCGCCGTGAGCCAGCCCGATTCCCTGGTGGTGCGCGAGAACACTGGGTTCTACCGCGCCCTTGCGGCGGAGTACGACCTGGGTCGCGAGTACTTCTATCGCCACGAGCGGCGGCGTATTGCCGCGGATCTGCATTGGCTGGCGGGGTGCCAGCCCCTCGCCGAGGCCCAGATCCTGGACGTGGGCTGCGGCACCGGCTTCTACGCGGAGATCGCCGCCGGCCTCGGGGCCCATCACCTCCACTGCCTCGACCTGGACGAGGCCTTCCTGGCGGCGGCGCGCGCCCGGATTCTGTCCGCCAACCCCCGGGCCCGGGTCGAATGCCACCTGGCCGACCTGGCGTCTTTCGCCGCTGAACGGGCGGATTTGCTCTCCCGTATCGATATTTACCTCATGGGCTCGGTCCTCCAGTATGTGCCCGCCGCTGCAGCCCAGGTGGCCGCACTTGCGGTTCCGGGCCGAGCCGGGTTCTATATCAGTAGCACCCGCCTGCCGGGCGGCGGCCGGTACCCGCGGTTGGAGAAGTTGCTGGCCCGCCTGGACTACCTGGCCCATCGCCTGGTCCATCCGGCCAGCCGGGCAGCGGCCCGGCCGGCGGCGGTGGCCGGGGCGGCCAAGGTGACCCTCGAGGTGGACCCGGCCCAGCTCAATCAGGTCCTGGCGGCAGCCGGCCTGCAGACCAGGTGGTACTGCTATTCGGCGTTCCACACGGCGTTGTTCAATTGGCTACACGGCGTCCTGCGCCGGGTATGGCCCACGCTGGGCAGCCATTTCACCCTGCTCGCCGCCCGCGGGGCCGGCGTCCATTCGAAAGGCGAAAGATGGCATTGATCTCCCTGGATCGGGTGCGCCGGATCAGCCGCACCATCCGGCAAAGTCCTCGCACCAGTTTCCTGTGCGCCTGCAAGAAGGTGGAGTTCAGCCTTTTGGGCAGGAATGCCAGCCCGCGGGCATACAACCATCCGGTGGGCATCGATATCGAGCTGACCAATATCTGCAACCTGCAATGCCCCTGGTGCGACACCCAGCACTACGCCGACAAAGAGGTCAAGAAACGCGAGATCCCCTGGGAGGTTTACCAGCGCATCGCCCCCAAGCTGGCCGGTATCAACCGGGTCATGTTCTGCGGCGGGGGCGAGACCCTGACCTACAAATACGCGCCTGAGGCCGTGGCCCTGACCAAGCAGTACGTGCCGACGGTGCTGATGCACAGCAACGGCACCTTGTTGCGCGGGGAACGCGCCGAGAAGCTGGCCGCCAGCGGCCTCGACGGCCTGCGCATCAGCATCGACGGGGCCGATGAGCAGACCTTCCAGCAGGTCCGGGGCACTTCCCTGAAGCAGATCATCGAGAACATGCAGTTCTTCTCGTCCCGCTGCGACACGCCCATCTCCACGGTGTCGGTGATCAGCAAGACCAACTGGCGCTCGCTGCTCAACGTGCCCGATCTGTTGAGCCAGACCAAGAACGTGCGCCAGCTCTATTTCCAGCCCGTGGAGGTCGGCTTCCTCGGTTGGGAGGGCGAGAGTTACCATGTCTCCGGCGAACAACTGCGCGAACTGCGCGATACGGTGCTAGACAAGTGCCGGCGGTACGGGCTGGAGACCAATATCGACGATCCGGATTTCGACCCGCTCTTTTTTAAACCTTTCAAGCTCTGCGAGTACCCCTTCTTTGGCTACATCACCCTCAATTACGAGGGCTTCGTGGCGCCCTGCTGCCGGCTCACCAATGTCGCCCACATGGGTGACCTCAAGGAGCAGAACTTCGAAGAGGTGTGGAACGGCGAGGCCTTCACCCAGCTGCGCGCCCTGATGCTGAAGGGCGAATACCCCTCGTACTGCCATTCCCGCTGTAGCTACCGGGTGGAGATGAACCCGCAGCCCTCGGCCCGGACTCCGGGCCGGCTCAAACAGGGGCAGGGAAAGGCCGAGGCCGGCGAGGCCCTGCTGGCCATTGAACAACTGCAGGGCGCCTGAGGGGAGGTGCAGGCGCAGATGGCCGCCACCGGCACCGCCGCGTACTGGCGGCAGTTCTACGACCAGCGGGCCGTACAGAGCGATCCGGCGGATTTTATGCGGGTGCTCGGGTATCATCCGGGGCCGGGCATGAGCCATGAGGAACTCTTCAGGTGCCTGCTGGCCCAGATCCGCCTGCACCTGCAGGTAGAGGCCCACCACCGCCTGCTCGATATCGCCTGCGGCTTCGGGGTTTTCACCCGGACCCTGGCTCGGGAGGCGGCGTACGCCGTGGGTACGGATCTGGCCGGGGTGTTGCTGCGCCGGGGCCGCGACCTGGAAGCGGGTCTGGGGCCTTTGGGTGGCTTGGTGCAGTCGCGGTCGGACGCGCAACCCTTCAGGGCGGGTTCCTTCGACCGCATCCTGTGTTTCGGCATGTTCTTCCATCTCGATCGCGAAAGCGCGCGCCGCACCGTGGCCGAGATCGTGCGCCTGCTGCGGCCGGGGGGACGTGCCCTGATCGGCGATATCCTCCCTCCGCCGCGGATCCAGTTCGAGCGATCTTATATAGAAAGGGTGCCGCGGCTGCTGCACGGGCCGCTGCTGCACGGGTTGCGGCTCAAGGCGGCCATCGATTCCTGGCGCGGCCGGGTGGTGTACCAGGCCTATGACCCCGAGTTCTTCGGGCGGCTGCTTCCCGCCGAGGTTGAACTGGAGGTGGGTGCGCCCAAAGCCGACGGCCGGCGCAACAACCCCGCCCGTTACGATGTGGTGCTGCAGAAGCGGCCATGACCCAGGTCCGGGACGATCGGCAGCATTTCGTCGCCAGTACCTGGTATCTAGGCGGGGCGCAGCTGGTGGGCACGGCCGCCACCTACGCGCTGCTCTACACCCTGACCAGGCTGGGGACCGAAACCTACGGTCTCTGGGTGCTCACCCTGTTGGTGGCCAGCTATCTGACCCCCTGGGCGACGCTGGGTCTGGCCAGCGCCCTGATCCGTTTCTGTCCCGCGCTGCCGAGTTTTGCCCATCAGGCCGGGGCCTACCGGCTGGCCAGCCGGGTGAGTGGGTACGGGTCCCTGTTCATCGCCCTGATCCTGGCAGCCGCCTCCCGCCCCCTGGCGGCCGGGTTCCTGGGGGGCGAGGCCCACTGGCCGCTGGTGGTCCTGGCGGCAGCGCTCTTCCCGCTGGAGGCCCAGTTCCAGTTGGGCAACAGTTTTTTGCAGGTGCAGGAGCGGTTGGGAGCCTATGCGGCCTTGACCTCGTGCCGGTACCTGGCCGAGGTCGGCGCACTGGCGGTCCTGGTGTGCTGGCTGCCGCGCCTCGAGGTGCTGCTGCTGGCGCGGGTGGCTATCCTGGGGCTGCTGGTGGTGATCCAGCATCTGCTGGCCTGCAAAGGGGTGGCCAGCGCGGAGCTGCCCGAGCCGCGCGCCGAGGTGCGGCGGTACCTGGAGTTCGGTTTGCCGATGATCCCGGCCACCTTCATCTGGGCGCTGATCATGGGGGTCGATCGGTTTATGCTCAACCGGCTGGGGGATCTGACGCAGGTGGCGGTGTACAATGCGGCCGATGCGGTGGCGGTGTTCCTGCTCAACTATACCCGGCCCATCAACGGCATGTTGCAGCCACGCCTGGCCAACCTCATCGACCGGGACCCGGCCGCAGCCCGGCGGTACCTGGGGGCGGCGATCAAATTTCTGGGGATTCTGCTGATCCCCGGTGTGGTGGGGTTGGCGATGGTGGCCGGACCGGTGATCGGCCTGGTGGGGCACCGTCAGTTCGGCGGGGCCGCCCCGATGGTGCCGGTCCTGGGGCTGGCCTATCTGTTGATCGGCCTCAGCAATCCCCTCTACCATCTGGTGTTCCTCCGGCGCGGGGGCCGGGTTTTCCTGGGGCTGTACTCGCTGTGCCTCGGGGTGAACCTCGCCTTGAACGGGCTGCTGATCCCTCTGGGGGGCGGCATGGGCGCGGCGCTGGCCACCCTGGGGGCGTTTGCGGTGTACGGGCTGGGCCTCCTGGTCCTGAGCGAGCCGGCCACACTCGCCGCAGTGCGCGGGCAATGGCGGGGCCTGGTGGTGGTGGCCGCGTGCAGTCTGGTGATGGGCGCAGTGTTGTTGGCCGCCCGACAGCCCGAGGTGTTGGGCGAGAGCCTGTTGCTGGTGCCGCTGGGGGCCGGGGTCTACGCCCTGTTGTTGGCCGCCACCGGTCTGGTCTCGCGCGAGGAATGGCAACTGCTCGCCGGACCGGCCCTGCGCTTGTGGCAGCAGGCCCGTTCTGGCCGCGAGAGTCTGCGTTTTCTGTGGAGCAAATGACAGGACCGATATGGAGATGATGGAGATGGCCCCGCCGGTGCTTCGTTCCGGCCCGATCGAGGTGGAGGTTTCGAACCACACCGACGAGGCCGAATGGAACGGGCGGGTGTTGCGCCACCCCTTCGGGCGTTTCGACGACACCACCCTGCGGCACGAGGCGGCCTGCAGGTGTTACCCCGATACCCTCCGTTATTATCTGACCGCCCACCTGGATGGCCGGGAGGTGGGCTGGCTGGGTTTCTGCGAGACCTACCTGGGGCACGATCTGCTGAACTGGATGCCCGCCTGGCGCCCGCTGATCGGGCTGTGCCGGCTGGGGCTGCGCACCTTCGACCATTTCACCATCCCTATCGTCCTTGAGCCGGAACTGGAGGCCCAGGTCACCGTGGCCCTGCTCGACGCGGTGGACGAGCTGGCCCGCCGCCGCCACATCTACCAGTTGGCCCATTTACGCTACCCCGCTCCGGGGGCGGTACCGGCGCTGCCCGAATCGTGGTTTGCGGCGCGCGGTTTCCAGCGCAAGGCCCACGGCACCTTTCTGGTCGATCTGTCGGTGGACCTGGACCAGTTGTGGTCCAACCTCAAGCAGGAGGCCCGCACCGCCGTGCGCAAAGCCGGCAAACAGGGGATCGAGGTCCGGCTGGGACAGGGGGAGGAGGAGCTGACGCGTTATTACGAGTTGTTCCGGCAGAACCGGGTGCGCGACCAGCGCAAGGGCATGTTGCGGCCGATCTACTCGGAGGACAGCATCACCGACCACGTCCGCTTTTTCGCCGAGCAGGGCCTGCTGAAACTCTTCTGTGCCTGGAAGGATGGGACGATGGGTTCCTGCACCATGGCCAAATACTACAACGGCATCGTCTCCTTCAACTCCCATGCCCGGGGGGACGAGTGGCACCGCAGCAACCTGCACGACGGGGACCTGCTCTGCTGGGAGATGATCCGCTGGGCCAAGGAACAGGGGTACCGCTACTTCGACCTGACCGGCTTCGACGTGGTGCCGGCCAACGATCGGCAGCGGGGCATCCAGCGCTTCAAGGCCAAGTGGGGCGGGGAGCCGGTGTATTACGGCTTTCTCTCCAAGGTGTATGGCGGCGCCCGCGAAAAGGCCGTGGCGATCGCGCGGAGGTTGCGGGCGTGAAACGCAGCGAGTGGATCGGCTACGCGACGGCGGGCGCCCTGTGCGGATACCTGATCGGGGCGCTGCTCTTCTTCGACAACCGCCTGTCGCTGGCCAGCAGCGGTTTCGCCAAACTGGGGTTCTATCTGGCGGTTTTCTACGCCCTGGCCGGGCTGGCAGGTGGCGGGTTGGCCCTGTTGGGTTGGCGGGTCCTCCGGCGGTGGGGCCGGGTGGAGGGCGACGAGCGAGCGGGCAGGCAGGCGGTATTCGCTGGTCTCTTCCTCTTTGTGCTGCTCTTCTTCTGGAACTTCGACTCCTTTTACCATCACTCCACCTTCGAGTTCGGCCTGCTGGTCTGGCGCCTGCTGACCGAGTCCTTTGTCCCCGTCACTGCCGAGGGGGCGCTCAACCTCGGCATCTTGCTGCTGCTGGTGGCGACCAGCGCAGCCCTGGCCTGGGCCCTGCTGCGCTTGCGGGCGGCGTTGCCGGCGGGCCGCTGGCAGACCCTGTGCCGGGTGTTGCTGGCCGCCGGTCTGCTGGTGCCCTGGGGGGTCGAGGCGGCCAGAAGCCTGGCCGACCGGGAGACGCCGCCGCCGCTCCTGGCCCGGCCCGGCCGGCGCATCCTCTTCATCGGCATCGACGCGCTGGACTGGAAGATCGCCGGCGAGTTGCTGGCCGCCGGCGAGTTGCCCCACCTGCAGGCGCTGGCGGCGCGGGGCGCAGCGGCGCCTCTGGAGACCTATGTGCCGGCCTATTCGCCGATGGTGTGGACCACCATCGCCACCGGGCGCGAGATCCCCGACCACAATATCCGCCATTTCAGCGCCTACGGGCTGGGCGGTGCGGTGGCAGTGCAGCCGCTGGTGGAGCCCTCCCTGCTGCTGGGCAATCCGTACGTGCTGCGGGTCTTCGGCCAATTGGGTCTGGTGCAGCCGGGCTCGGTGACCAGCAACACCCGCCGGGCGCCGGCCTTCTGGGAGTTGGCCTCCCATGCCGGGCTCAACACCGCGGTGCTGGGGTGGTGGGCCAGCGCCCCGGCCGAGCCGCTCAACGGCATCATGGTTTCCGATTACGCCACCCACACCGATTTGTCGGCGGCGGCGCTGGAGGCCCAGGTCTATCCGCCCACAGCCCGCAGCATGGTGGCGGCCGAATTGCAGGCAGCGCGCCAGCCGCCCCGGGAGTGGCTGGAACAGCTCTTCGCCCTCACCCCCGAGCAAGGGGCACTGCTCAAGGACCAGGGGCCTGACGCCGCCCCACCGGCCATGCGCGAGATCCTGCACAGCCTCCAGCACGACTCGGGGCTGCTGGCCATCGCCAAGAGTATCCTGCACGCCGGCCAACCCGAACTCCTGGCGGTGTACCTGGAAGGCCTCGACACGGTCGGGCATATGGCGCTGCACTACTGGCTGAGCGCCGACCCAGCCAGCCTCGACCCGGCTGAGTTGGCCACCTACCACCAGACAGCAAAGGCCTATTACCGGCTGGTCGATGCCTGGGTGGGGGAGTTGTGCGGCCTGGTGACCCCCGATACCTATGTATTCATCGTTTCGGACCATGGTTTCACCCTGGAGGGCCCGCCGAATTACTTCCACCACAAGAGCGGGCCACCTGGGGTGATCCTGCTCAGCGGGCCCGGCGTGCTCGCCGGGAGTACACCGCGGGCGCACGTGCGGGATATCACGCCCACCCTGCTATATCTGCTGGGCATGCCGGTGGCCGGCGAGATGGAAGGCCGGGTGCTCGAGGAGGCGCTGGCGCCGGAGTTCCGGGGCAAATACCCGCTGCTCTCCGTGCCCTCCTATGCCGGGTACCGGTCGGCGCGGTAGGAGGGGGATGCCGGCACCGCCCGCACTTCCCAGGCCAGCGAGGCGATGGTGGATCGGTTGAAGACGCTGGGGTATATCGAATAAGATGAAGCGGTCGCCCCCCCTGATCGGGTTGTTGGTGGCCTGGGCCTCCACGGCACACGCGTACGTGGGACCCGGCGCGGGTTTTGCGCTGGCCGGCAGCGCCTGGACCTTCCTGGTGCTCATCGTCGCCGCCCTCAGTGCCCTGGTGTTGCCGGTGCGTTTCGCCCTGCTGTGGTGGCGCCGGAGCCGGAGCCGGGGGCAGGCGCGGGTGCGGCGGGTGGTGGTGGTGGGTCTGGACGGTTTCGATCCGGGGCTGGCGCAGCGCTGGATGGATGAGGGGCTGCTGCCCAATCTTTCGCGTCTGCGGGACCAAGGCTCCTTCGGCCCCCTGAAAACCACCTTGCCGGCGATCACCCCTTCGGCCTGGTCCACCTTCCAGACCGGGGTCGACGCCTCCCGGCACAACATCTTCGACTTTGTCACCCGCGACCCCAAGACCTACCAGCCGCTGCTCTCCTCGGCCGAGTTGGTGCCGGCGTCGCGGACCATGCCGCTGGGGCGGTACCGCATCCCCTTGCGGCGGGCGCGGGTGCGCGGCCTGCGCAAGAGCCAGCCTTTCTGGAAGATCCTCGGCGCGCGGGGCATCTTCAGCACCATCGTGCGGGTGCCGATCACCTTTCCCCCCGAATCCTTCAACGGGGTGTTGCTGGCGGGCATGTGTGTGCCCGACCTGCGCGGCACCCAGGGGGAATTCACCCTCTTCAGCAGCGCCCCCGACGAAAAGGTGCCCAGTCACGGGCAGTTGGTGCGCATCACTCTGGAAGGCCAGCGCGGCAGGGCGCTCTTCGCCGGCCCGGCCCACCCCTTCAGACCCGGCGCTGGTCCCTTGCAGGCCGAGGTCGGTTTTGCGGTGGAAGGCGCCGAGGTGGTGCTGCGGGTCGGCAAGGAGGCGGTGCGGCTGAAACGCGGCCAGTTCTCCCCATGGCTGGCGGTTCGATTCGCCGCCGGTCTGGGTATAGGGGTGTACGGGATCTGTCGTTTCTATCTGCTCGGCACGGACCCGCTGCGGATCTATGCCACCCCGCTGCATCTGGACCCCGAACACCCGGGTCTGCCCCTTTCCCATCCGGCGGCGTACGCCCTGTACCTGGCCAAACGCCTGGGCCGTTTCGCCACCCTGGGTCTGGCCGAGGATACCGACGCGCTCAACGACGGGGTGCTCGACGAAGACGGTTTCCTGGAGCAGGCCTATGCCTTCCACCAGGAGCGGGAGGCCATGCTGCTCCAGTCCCTGGCGACCACCCGCGAGGGCCTGGTGGTCTGTGTCTTCGATGGTCCCGACCGCATCCAGCACATGTTCTACCGCACCCTCGATCCCACTCACCCGGCCAATACCCACCGCGAGGTGGCCGGTTATACCCAGGTGATCCCCCAGCTCTACCAGCGCATGGACCAGATGATCGGCCGGGTGCGGGAGCGGCTCGGTGAGGACCCGAACACGGTGCTGCTGGTGATCTCGGACCACGGCTTTTGCAATTTCCGGCGGGGGGTCAATCTGAATACCTGGCTGCACGCCAATGGGTACCTGGCCCTGAAGGAGGGCGCGAGCCGCAGCGGCGAGTGGTTCGCCCAGGTGGACTGGTCCCGGACCCGCGCCTTTGCCCTGGGGTTGTCGGGCATCTACCTCAACCGCCAGGGCCGCGAGGCGCAGGGGGTGGTTGCTGCCGGGGAGGAGTTGGCCCAGCTCAAAGCCGAGCTGATCGGCAAACTGGGCGGCATGGTCGACGAAGAGACCGGCGCCGTGGCGATCAACAAGGTATGGGACACCGAGACCCATTTTACCGGCCCCTACACCATGGACGCCCCTGATCTGCTGGTGGGGTACAACAGCGGGTACCGCATCTCCTGGGGCGGGGCCAGCGGGGTGGTGGGCACCGCGGTTTTTGAGGACAACACCCGGCCCTGGAGCGGGGATCACTGCGTCGATCCGGGGCTGGTGCCCGGGGTGTTCTTCTGCGACCGCAAGGTTCAGGTCACCGACCCGGCCCTGATCGATATGCCGGTGTCCATCCTGCGCCTGCTGGGGGTGGATGCGCCGGCCTATATGCAGGGCCGCGACCTTTTTGTTGCAGAAAAAGAGGCAAGGTGATGATCGGGCGAAGCCTCCTGGCCGCGCTGGTCGTGGCGCTGGCCTCCTGCCGCGAACCGGCCCCGCCGGCCCCCCGGCTCTTTGTGCTGGGCATCGACGGCATGGACCCACAGATCCTCGCCCACCTGATCGACGCCGGCCGTCTGCCCAATTTCGCCCGGCTGGCCCGCCAGGGAGGCATGGCCCCCCTGGAAACCAGTATCCCGCCCCAATCCCCGGTGGCCTGGTCCAACTTCATCACCGGCACCGGCCCCGAAGGCCATGGACTCTTCGACTTTGTGCATCGCGACGCCGCCACACGGATGCCCTTCCTCTCCACCTCCAAGGCCGACGCCTCGGGGGAACACATGGAGTTGTTGCGCCGCGGGGTGCCCTTCTGGGATCTGCTCGGCAATGCCGGCATTCCGACCACCATCTTCAAGGTGCCGGCCAACTTCCCGCCCTCGCCGGCGCCCGATCCGCACGGGTGTAATTGCTTCATGGCTTTTGCCGGCATGGGCACTCCCGACCTGCTGGGCACCTATGGCACCTTCGTGTATTACACCGACGGCCCGTACCGGGTGCCAGCCCATCTGACGCAGGGTGGAGCCGAACTCGCCCCCGGCGGGCAGTTGGAGGTCTCGGGCGGACAGGTGGTCAGTGTGCAGCCCCAGAACGGGGAAGCGCACCTGAGCATCGCTGGCCCACAGGTGGGCGACCACCAGTACCAGAGCAGCTTCGATCTGGTGGTGGATCGCGACCACGAGGTGGCCCAGATCCAACTGGGCGGCCAGCAGGTGGTGGTCCGGGCCGGAGAGTGGACCCCCTGGCTGGAGGTCGACTATGGCCGCCGGCCCCTGAGCACCGAACACCTGACGGGTATCTGCCGGTTCTACCTCAAAGCGACCAAGCCCCACCTGCAGCTCTATCTGAGTCCGGTGAACCTCGACCCCGAACATCCCGCCATGCCCCTGTCCACCCCGGCCGAGGCGGTGAACGAGCTGGCCCGCGCCGAAGGGCGGCACTTCACCCTGGGCATCCCCGACGAGAGCAAGGCGCTGGAGGCGGCGGTATTCGATTACGCCGATTATCTGAGTCAGCACCGCCTGGCGCTGGGGGAGCGGCGGGCGCATCTGCGCCATTTCCTCGCCGACTTCCGGCAGGGATTCGTGTTTTTCTACGTCGGCAGCCTGGACCAGCTCTGCCACGTGCTCTGGCGGACCTCCGAGCCGCACCACCCTGGGTACCGGCCCGAATTCGCCCCGTACCATCTTGCGATCGAGGACGAGTACGCGGCCATGGACACCCTGCTGGGCGAGGTGGTCGAGTCCTTGGGGCGGGAAACGCGGCTCATCGTCCTGTCGGATCACGGTTTCGCCCCCTACGAGTATTCCTTCAACCTCAACACCTGGCTGCAGCGCGAAGGATACCTTGCCCTTCGGCCCGGGGCCGATTCCACCCCTCTGGAAATCATCAAGTCCAATCAGGTCGACTGGAAGAAGACCCGGGCCTATGGCCTGGGTCTGAACGGTCTGTACCTGAATCTCTGGGGGCGGGAACAGGGCGGAATGGTCGAGCCAGAGGATCGGCAGCAGGTGCTGGCCGAGTTGGCCGCCAGGCTGCTGCAGGTGCGCGACCCGCTCACGCAGCAGCCGGTGATCCGCAAGGTGTACCGCACCGAGGAGGCCAGGGTGCAGTTTCCCGACCTGGCCCCGGACCTGATCGTCGGCTACGCGCGCGGGTACCGCGTTTCGGGCGAGTCGGCGGTGGGGCAGCTCACCCCGGCGGTGATCGACCCGAACATGGCTGCCTGGAGCGGCGACCACTGCATCGCCGCCGAGGAGGTGCCCGGGGTGCTGCTGAGCAACCAGCCCCTGCGGCAGGGCGAGTTCGAGTTGCGGGATGTGCCGGTGAGTATCCTCGGGTTTTACGGCCTGCCGCCCGGGGTCGCGATGAAGGGCAAATCAATCTGGTGAAACAGGAGGTGGAGATGGCATTGTTCGGCGGCAACAAGATTCAGCTCGACGAGGGGTTGATGGAGCGGGTACGGGCCCACGTGGCCGAGGCCGGCTTCTCCAGCGTCGAGGAGTTTGTGCAGTTCTGCATCGAGAAGGAACTCAAATCCCGGCGGGCTGCCGAGGAGGCGGTGCTGGCGGACCGCCTCAAAGGTCTGGGGTATCTCGAGTAGCAGTGCGATGGCCTCCCTGACCGCCCTGCCCGGCGCGCTGGGCAACTCTCTCTTCGACCTGCTCTGCGCCCTGCCGGCGTTCCTCGGCGAGGGGGGGGTGCTGGTGTGGGTGTCGGTGGTGCTGGGGGTGGCGATGGTGCTGGTTTTTCGGGCACTGGTAGACCGCCCCCGCCTGGATGCAGCGCGCAACGCGCTGCGGGCGGCGCTGTTGGAGATGTGGCTCTTCCGCCACGATCCCTGGGTGGTACTGTGGGCCGAAGGAGACCTGGCACGGGCGAATCTGCGTTATCTGGGGGCGTTGGTCCTGCCCCTCGCCGCCGCGTTGTTGCTGGCCGCGCCGCTGCTGCTGCAGGCGGAGGCCCGCTGGGGTCTGCAGGCCATCATGCCCGGCAAACCGGTGCTGGTAGTGGCGGAGCTGGAGCCGGGCGCGGACCTGGAGGTGCAACTGGCGTGGGCCCATGGCGAGGGCGCGATATCCCCCCCGGTACGGCAGCCCGGTCGTCACCGAGTGATCTGGCGGGTGGAACCCGCCCTGGCCGGCGAGTTGCAACTGCGTCTGCAGGGCGCGGCCGGGACTGAAACCCTTCCCCTGCAGGTCGGCGCCGCCGGCCACGGTATCGGGGCGGTGCGCTCAAAGGAGCTGGTCGCCCAGCTGCTGGCGCCGCGCAGCGCCGGGCTGGAGCCGGGTTCGGTGTTCCGCCGCCTCGAGGTCCACTACCCGGAAGCCCCCGCCGACTGGATCTGGTGGTTGAGCCTCACCTCGCTGGCCGCCGCCTGGCTGGCCAACCTGCTGGCCGAGGTGCTCCGGCCGCGGAAGGTCTGAGCCGATGCTGCCCAGACCTTCGCGCGGGTCCAGGTTGGGGGAGGGGAGCGCCAGGTGAGTCGATACCGGTTTGCCGGCCCGGTCCTGGCCGGCTTCCTGGCGATCCTGGCGGCCTTCCCCTGGCTGCTGGGCATCAGCTATTCAAAGGGCAACGATTTCTTCTATTGGCTGCATTTTGCCTGGCTGGTCGGGCCCCACCTCGCCGAGGGAACGCTGCCCGACTGGACCATGTTCTCGGGGTGCGGCCAGCCGGTCTTCAATCTCGACCATCTGCCCGATGCCCTGGCCCTGGCGTTTTTCACCGAGATCGCCGGGCTGGAAGGGGGTATCCGGCTCTTCGTCATCACCTGTCACGCGCTGGCTGCCGCGGGCCTTTTCCGGCTGTCGCTGGCGCTGTGTGGCCACCGGGTTTCGGCGCTCTTGGCGGCGCTGGCCTATGTGCTCTCCTGGTATTTCACCCGCACCGCCGACTTCTACGTCTACACCAGCAACCTGCTGCAACTGGCCCTGCTGCCCTGGATGGTCCTGGCCTATCGCGGGGCTGCCGCCGGCGATAGGGCCCTGCAGTTGGCTGCTGGGGCGCTCACCGCGGTGTGTATCACCGCCAATCCGCAGATGGCGATCAAGGTGGTGGGGTTCTGCCTGGCCTGGCTGCTGGTCGAACCAGGTGAAGGCAGCCCCCGGACCTGGCGGCAACGGGTATTATCCCTGGGGATCGTCGGGGCGGTGGCCGCCTGGCTTTCGGCCTTCCATATCGCCACGGCACTGATCCACCGCCGGGAGGTCTACACCCTGAGCGAGCGGGGCACGATCTGGCCCCGCGGGTGGGAGAACTTCGTCGCCATACCGGAATACCTCTGGGACCTGGTCGCCACCCGCCTGGGCGGTGGACCCTTCTTCGAGGTGCCGCGGTGGGCGGTGATCGATTCCCACTACGAGGGACTCGGGGTGGTGGCCCTGGCGGGGTACGCCTGGTGGGCTGGCCGGGGCGGGAAACGCCGTCTGGCCGGGGCGATCTGGGGCCTGTGCGGGTTGGCGCTCCTGCTCTTCTATGCCTTTTCGTGGGGGCGGGCGACCGAGTGGGTGGGCACCCCGCGGAACATGCTCTTCATTCCCACCTTCTGCCTGGCCCTGCTGGCAGGCTGCGGGCACGCGCAGCTTCACGACCGGTGGCGTGGTCGCCGGCGCTGGCTTTGGCGATGGGGCATCCCCGGCCTGGTGCTGCTGGAGTTGGCCGGGCTCAAGGCGGCTTTCTACCAGATCGGTCCCCATCATCAACGACTCGAACAGATCCCCCAGGTGAGTTTCTGGCGCCAGTTCAGCGAAGGCCACCCCTGGGGGCCCGGCGAACGCTTCTTCACCTTCAAGGCCGACCTGGCCTTTATGCTCTTCCCCGCCCTCACCGGCAGGCCCACCGCCAATATCGTCCACCAGCGCGACTATAACCCCGAGTACTTCAGCTACCAGGACGCCATAAACAAGCACTTCGCCGCGGCAGGTCCCTACGGCGCGCAGCCCAGTGAATATTTGGCCGTCCTCGGGGTTCGGTACATCGACCTGCCGCGGGCCGGGTGGGTCGGGCGTTTTGCCGGCCACCAGCGCGAACTGCTGGCGCATTTCCGCGCCGATCCGCATCTGCGGCAGGCTGCCCAGCGGTTCCCGGACTGGCGCGACGAATCGTGGTTGCGCACCCCCCTCGATGCCAGCGCCCCAGAGCAGGTGATCTTCGAGAATCAGCGGGCCGCCCTGGCCTGGGTCCCTGGCCGGGTGGTGGCCATCGTCGGTGATCCGCGTCTGGGCGAGAAGCTTTTCGAATCCCTCTGCCTGGAGCCAGGCTACCGCTTCGACCGGGTCCTCTTCCTGCTCTGCGCCGACCCGGCCGAATTACACGGCCTGGAAGAGGAACTGGCCGGGGTGCTCCCTGCTGATGATGCCGTCGGGCTGCCCCCGTCCTTCCGGGTCCTTGCCCTCGACGAGGTCCGGGACTTATTGCGGCAGGATTCGGGAGCGGTTCCCGGATTGTCGCTGCCGCCCGAGCGCTGGGAGGAGGAGCGCCTCGGCTTTTCGCTCGCACCCGCGCCGGCCGGGCGTTTCGCCGGTATCTCACTGCAGCGTTTTGCCGACTGGCACGCCGCCGACGGCGCCGGGCAGGCCCTCCGGGTGTTCAAGACCGGTGCGGGCCTGAGTGCGGTCTACCTGCCCGCCGGGGTGGCACAGGTCCAGCTCGAGTACCGCCGCCCCGCGTATAAAGTATGGTGGCGCTGGTTCTCGCTGGCGGGCCTGGCGGTGGTGGCGGTGGGTCTGGGTTTTGCACTGCGCGGGCGGCGGTCGGGCGGGAAAGGGTTTGGGCCATGGAGGCGCTGAGCCGCCATCGGTACGCCGGCCTACTGCTGCTCGCCCTGTGCACCACCCTGGTATATGCCCGGGGGTTGGGCAACCCCTTCCAGTACGACGACCTGCACTCCATCGTCGAGAATCCCCATATCCGCTCGCTGGGCCATATCCCGGCGTTTTTCTCCCGCCCCGAAATGTTCTCCGCCGATCCTCGCAACGCCATGTACCGGCCCCTGGTGCTGGTCAGCTACGCGCTGAATCACGCCATCGGGGGATACGAGGTGCTCGGTTACCACCTGTTCAACCTGGCGGTTCATCTGGGGGTCAGCGGACTGATCTGGGCGCTGATCCTGCGCCTTGGCAGGGGGCGGGACGAGGCCTTGCTGGCCGCCCTGCTCTTTGCGTTGCACCCGCTGGCCAGCGAGCCGGTCAATTATATCAGCAGCCGCTCCGAGACCCTGTGTGTGCTCTTCCTGCTGCTGGCTTTTTATGGATACGTGGCGGGTGGGTGGCGCTGGCGGGGGATCAGCCTGGCGGCTTTTGGCGCGGCCTTGCTGGCCAAATCGGTGGCTCTGGCCCTGCTGCCGCTGCTGATCACCTGCGACCTCTGGTGCCGGCCCGCGGCGGCGTCCTGGCGGGACCGGTGGCGGGCCTACCTGCCGTACTGGGTGCTGGGTATGGGCTACGTGGTGGCTATACGCGGCGCGATCAGCGATGCGGTGATGGTGCATTCGGTCCGCCCGCTGGCGGTCCAGGGGTTCACCCAGGTCAAGGCGCTGGCCTACTACCTCAAACTGCTCGCGTGGCCTCAGGGCCTGAGCGTTGAGCACCAGTTCTCGCTGGCCACCGGGTTGGGGTCCGGGCCGGTGCTCGGGGCGCTGGTGCTCCTGGCCACCGCAGCCGGGGTGCTCTGCCGCTGGCCCGACGGCCAGGTGCGGTTCTGGACTGCGTGGGCCCTCATCGGCCTGCTGCCCAGCAGTGTGGTGCCGCTCAACGTGCTGGTCAACGAACACCGTCTGTACCTGCCGCTGGTGGGCTTTGCGGCGCTGGTGGCGCGGTTGTTGGGGGGCCTGATCGAGAACCGGGGCCGGCTCGGGGAGGTGCTGGTGGTCTGCTGGCTGGGGGGGTACGCCCTGCACACCGCCCAGCGCACCCAGGTGTGGCGGACGCCCGAATCGCTGTGGCGCGACGCGATCAGTCGCGGGCCGTACATGCCCAGGCCCCACCTCTTCCTCGGCGACTGCCTGCAACAGGCCGGACGGTATGAGGAGGCTCTGCGCGAATACCACCTCACCCGCGCGGTGTACCCCGCGGTGCTCAGCGCCGGCGATCTGCTGATCAGCTATAACAACGAAGGCGCCGCCTACCTGGCCCTGGGCCGGCGCAACGAAGCCATCGAGGCCTACTGCCGGGCCCTGGCCATCGATCCCACCTACGCCCGGTCGCGGGTCAGCCTCGATGCCCTGGTCGCCCTGCAGCAGGCGGCCTGGGACGCCACCGCGCACGCCCTGCACAAGAAGGGTTTGATGTTGCTCGTCGAGGATCGGCCCGCCGAGGCCGTGCCGGCGCTGGAGGCCTCCCTGCGCGCCCAGGTCCGCCTCGAGACCTGCCTGGCCCTGGGCATGGCCTGCGAGAAGAGCGGCGCCCTGGCCAGGGCGCGCGAGCTGTACGGCAATCTCCGCCTCATGGCCCCCCAGAGCGACTTCGCCCGCACTGCCGCCGAAAAGGCCGCCGCGCTGGGAGCCCGTTGAGGTGAGGGCGATTGCGCGTGCCCCTTGGGCGAGACACCCGCTGGTCCGCTTCTGCCTGGTGGCGCTGGTGCTGGCCGCCCTGCTCTACGGCGGCACCCTTTCCTATCCCTTCCACTACGACGACCGGCATTCGATCCAGTTCAATCCCCACCTGCGCTCGCTGGGCAATCTGCCGGCTTTTTTCACCGACCTCCATACCTTCTCCAGTGACAGCCGGGGCACCATGTTCCGGCCCCTGGTATTGATCAGTTATGCCCTCAACTACGCTGCCGGTGGGCAGGGGGTGGCCGGATACCGCCTGGTGAACCTCGGCCTGCACCTGCTGGCCGCTGTCCTGCTTTTCGCCTGGGTGCGGCAGCGCGGCAGCGGTGAGGGGGCGTGGGCGGCGGGGTTGCTCTTTTTGGTGCATCCCACCCACGCGGAGTTGGTGAACTACCTGAGCAGCCGTTCCGACCTGATGGTCAGCTGCTGGTACCTGGGCGGGCTGCTGCTGCTGGCCCGCCACCAGTGGGGGGCGGCCGGTGCAGTGTACGCCGGGGGGCTGCTTTCCAAGGAGGTGGCGATCACCCTGCCCCTGCTGGCCGGCCTGCAGCAGGGATGGCAGCGGGTGCGACTGGCCTGGCGGCCTTTCCTGGCGCTGGGCGGTGTCGGGGCGGGGTACCTGGTCCTCATCAGTCTCAATCGTTTTCTGCCCGGTTCGCTGTCCAAGACCCCGCGCGGCTGGGGGGAGCAGGTGCTCACCCAGCTAAAGGCGTACGTGTATTATGTCTGGCTGGTGATGATGCCCGCACACCTGAGCGTGGAACACCAGTTCTTTGTATCTTCGGGGCTGGATGGGGCGGTGGTCGCGGCCTTGCTGCTCCTGGGCTCGCTCTCGTGGCTGGCCTGGCGGGGCCGGAAGCAACTGCTCGGGCAGGGTTGGGTGTGGTTCGTCCTGGCGTTGGCGCCGGCCTCCTTGGTGCCGCTCAACATCCTGGTCAGCGAGCGCCGCATGTACCTGGCCAGCGCCGGGCTGTGTGTGGTGCTGGCCTGGTGCTGGCCCCGGTTGCGGGATCACCGCCTGCGCTGGGCCGGTGTGGTGCTGGTGGCGCTGCTGGCGGCCCTGAGCCTGGGCCGCAACCCGGTCTGGGCCAGCGAGGTGGCGCTCTGGGAGGACGCCGTGGCCAAGGGGCCGGGCATGTTCCGCGCCCGGGCTAACCTCGGCCTGGCGTACAAACACGCCGGCCGCGACGATGAGGCGCTGCAGCAGATCCGTCTGGCCCTGACCCTCAAACCGGATTACGCCGACGCCTGGGTCGAGGTGGGCAACCTGCTCAGCGACCGGGGCGAGGCCCGCGAAGCCGCCGAGGCGTACCTCCAGTCGCTGCGTTTTAGCCCGGCCCTGGAAGGGGCGCACTACAACCTGGGCAACCTGGCGCAGGGCCGGGGGGCCTGGCAGGAGGCGGTGGACCATTATCGCGAGGCCCTGCGCCTGAACCCCGCCTTTGCCGAGGCCCGCAACAACCTGGGGCAGGCCTACGAAGCGCTGGGCCGGCCAGAGGAAGCACTGGCCGAGTACCGCCAGGCGCTGGCCCTCGATCCAGGGTTGGCCCAGGCCTGGTACAATCTGGCGCTGGCTCTCGAAAAGCGCGGCGGGGCCGCAGAGGCGGTGAGGGCGTACCGGCGCTGCCGCGAACTGCTGCTGGCCGCCCCCGAATACGGGCAGAACCCGCAGTACCAGGATTTTGCCGGCCGGGCCCTCGAGGCGGCGCAACGGCTGGGAGGGAACTGAGGAACGATGTGTGGCATCGCCGGCATCATCTACCGCGAGCGCGGCCGGGCCGTGGACCCGGAGGTCCTGGGGCGGATGACCGACGCCCTGAGCCACCGCGGGCCGGATGACCGTGGCCTGTGGCTGGAGCCGGGGGTGGGCCTGGGCCATCGGCGGCTCAGCATCATCGACCTAGCCGGGGGGCATCAGCCCATGGCGGCAGCCGGGGACCAGCTGTGGGTCACCTACAACGGCGAGATCTACAATTATTTGGAGCTGCGCGCCGAGCTGGTGGCCCGGGGGCATCACTTTGTCACCCAGAGCGACACCGAGGTCCTGCTCCAGCTCTACGAGGCCGACGGGCTGGAAAGCCTGCGCCAGCTCAACGGCATGTTCGCCTTTGGTCTATGGGACCGGCGCCGGCAGCGCCTGCTGGCCGCCCGCGACCACCTGGGCATCAAACCTTTCTACTATTACGCCGACGAACACACCTTCCTCTTCGCCTCTGAGATCAAGAGCCTGCTCGAGTACCCCCGGGTCCGGGCCACCCTCGACCCTGAGGCGCTGCAGGACTATCTGGACCTCCAGTACTGCCTGGGCGACAAGACCCTCTTCAAAGGCATCAAACGTCTGCTGCCCGGCCACTACCTGGTGTGGGAGGAAGGGCAGGTGCGGATCGGCAGGTACTGGGATGTCGAATTCGCCCCCCAGGACCACTACGACGAGGCGGAGTTCGTCCCGCGCCTGACCGGACTCCTGGGCGACGCCGTGCGCCTGCAGTTGCGCAGCGACGTACCCGTGGGCACCCACCTGAGTGGCGGTCTGGACTCCAGCGCCATCGCCTGCCTGGCCGCCCGGCAACTGGAAACCCCCCTGCAGGTGTTTACCGGCGGTTTCCGCGACCACGCCCGGTACGACGAGTCGTCCTACGCCCGGCTGGTGGCCAGGGAACTGGGCGCGGTGTACCACGAGGTTTTCCCCTGTGCCGCCGACCTGGCCGCCACCTTTGGCAAGCTGATCCACTACCTCGACGAACCCATCGCCGGGGCGGCGGTATTTCCCCAGTATTTCCTGTCCGAACTGGCCAGTCGCCACGTCAAGGTGGTGCTCGGGGGGCAGGGCGGGGATGAGATCTTTGGTGGGTACGCCCGGTACCTGGTGGCCTATCTCGAAGCCTGTCTGCAGCAGGCCATCTACGGGGTGCGGCCCGAGTCGATGGTGGCCGGGGTGAGCCTGGCCGACCTGGAGCCGAGCCTTTCCTACCTGCGCGGGTACGAGCCGACGATCATGAAATACTTCGGTCAGGATCTCTTTGCCGACCCTGCCGACCGCTACTACCTGTTGCTGAAGCGCTCCCAGGACATGGAGGGGGTGCTGGCGGGGGACTGGCAGACGCCGGGGTACTCGACCCGCGAGTTATTCCGCGCTGAGTTCATGGCCCCGCGCACCGACGCCCTCATCGACCGCATGCTCTACATGGACCTCAAAAACCACCTGCAGTCCCTGCTGCAGTTGGAGGACCGCACCAGCATGGCGGTCTCGCTGGAGTCGCGGTTGCCGCTCTTGGACCACCGTATTGTCGACATGGTATTTGCGGTGCCGGCCCGGCACCGCTTTGCCGGCGGCCGGCCCAAACACCTGCTGCGCCAGGCCCTGCAGGGGGTCGTGCCCCAGCCCATCCTCGACCGGCGCGACAAGATGGGGTTTCCGGTGCCCATCTTCGAGTGGTTCAAAGGCGAGTTGCGGCCCTTCGTCGAGGATATCCTGCTGGGCCAGACCACCCGCCAGCGCGGTTTCTTCGCCATGGACGGGGTGGAGCAGTGTATACGGGGGGAGCAGCCCATCGGCCGCACTGTCTGGGGCCTGCTCTCGCTGGAACTGTGGTTCCGCGCCTACTTCGACAGGCACTGAGCCCATGACCATCCGCGCACCGGGCGCCCTGCTGGCCATTGTCCTGGCTGCGGGTCTGGCCTTCGCCAATTCCCTGGGCAATGGCTTCCACTTCGACGACGAACACTCGCTGGTGGAGAATCCCGCCATCCGCAGCCTGGCCAATCTGCCCGCCTTCTTCGCCGACCCGCAGCTCTTCTCCCGCAACCCTGGCAGCGAGATGTACCGGCCCCTGGTGCTGGTGAGTTATGCCCTCAATTACCAGGCCGGGGGGTACGCGGTGGCGGGTTATCATCTGGTCAACATCGCCCTGCACGCCCTGGCCGCCTGCCTGCTCTACGGGGTGCTGGGAGGGCTGGGCCTCGGATCGGCCAGCGCCCTGGCCGGCGGGCTGCTCTTTGCCGTGCACCCCCTGGCCGCTGAGCCGGTGAACTACATCAGCAGCCGCTCCGAATCCCTGGCCGCTGTTTTTATTCTGGCCGCACTCCTGTGGCACGCCCGCGCCAAAGGGTTTTCGTTGCCTGCCCTGGCCTGTACGGTGGGGGCGCTGCTGAGCAAGGAAAGCGCCGCCATCACCCCGGCGCTCTTGCTGGCCCACGATTGGGCCTTTCAGCCGGCCCGTTTAGAGGTCCGACGGCACCTGCCGTACTGGGGGGCGCTCGCGATCTACCTGGCAGGCACCAACCGGCTGGTGGGCGAGGCCCTGGTCGAGGCCCCGGTGCGCGACTGGACCGCCCAACTCTGCACCCAGGTCAAAGCCGTGGTGTTCTACCTGCGCCTGCTGGTGTTGCCCCATCCCCTCAGCGCCGAACACCAGTTTTCGGTTTCGGCTTCCCCTCTGGACGGGACCGTGGCCGCCAGTCTGCTGCTGGTGGGGGCGCTGGCCGCCGTGGGTTGGCGTATACTCGGCCGGCAGGGAGTGTTCTGGCTGGGCTGGGTGGGCCTGGCGCTGCTGCCCACCCTGGTGGTGCCGCTCAACCTGCTGGTGGCCGAGCGCCGCCTGTACCTGCCCCTGGCCGGCATGGTGGGCCTGGTGCTGTGGCTGCTGCGCCGGCAATCCCTGCCCGCCCGGCCCCTGGTGGCGGTGGGTCTTGGTCTGGCCCTGTTGCTGACCCTGCAGCGCAACCAGGCCTGGGCCGACGAGGCCACCCTCTGGCAGGACGCCCGCGCCAAAGGGCCGCTGATGGTGCGGCCACACCTGCGCCTGGGCGTGGTGCACCGGCAGCGCGGCGAACTGGAACAGGCCGAGCAGTGTTATCGCCGGGCCCTCGAACTGGACCCCCGCAATGCCCCGGCGCACAACAACCTGGGCAATCTGTACCAGGAGGGGCGCCGCGCCGCCGAGGCCGAACGCGAATACCGGCTCGCCCTTGACCTCCTGCCGCGTTACCCCGAGGCCCTGATCAACCTGGCGACCCTCTGCGCCAGCCAGGGGCGCTTCGAGGAGGCCCTCACCCGGTACGCCGCGGCGCTGGAGGTAGGCGGCGAGCGGCCCGAGCTCTACAACAACATCGCCATCGCCCAGGCCGGTTTGGGTCGCTGGTCCGAAGCCGAAGCCGCCCTGCGACGGGCGGCGGCCCTGCGGCCCGAGGCCAGGGTGTACTTCAACCTGGGCGATGCGGTGGCACGGCAGGGCCGTGCCGAGGAGGCGGGGGGGCTGTACCGCGAGGCCCTGCGCCTCGACCCCGGTTATGCCAAGCCCTACTACAACCTGGCGCTGCTGTACGAAGGCCAGGGCCGGAGGGAGGAAGCTGCCCGGGCGTATTCGACCTTCCTCCAGTTGTGGCGCGAGGACCCGCGCCTGGCCGAACAGGCCCGCCAGCGCCTGGCCGCGCTGCAGGGGGTGCCGCGATGAATCCTTGGCAGTCCCGCCATCTGGCCCTGCTGGTGCTGGTGCTGCCGGCCCTGGTGTACCTCAACTCCCTGGGTAATGCCTTCCATTACGACGATACCCACGCGATCGTCGACAACCCCCATCTCCGCACCCTGGCCAACCTGCCGGCCTTCTTCGTCGACCCCGGTCTCTTCTCGGCCAACCCCGAGTACGCCATGTACCGGCCCCTGCTCCTGTGCACCTTTGCGCTCAACTACGCCCTGAGCGGGTATGCGGTGTGGAGTTACCATCTGTTCAGCCTGGGCCTGCACCTGTGGGCGGTGTGGCTGGTTTTCCGTATCGGCGGGATCCTTCTCGGCGAACGCACCTGGGCCGGCATGGCGGCGCTGGTCTTTGGCGTGCATCCCATCAACAGCGAGGCGGTCAACTATATCAGCAGCCGCTCAGAGATGCTGGCCGGGGCCTGTTTCCTCTGGGCCCTGCTGCTTTTTTTGCAGCGCCGGGGTGAGGGTTGGGTGGGCGGGGCCTTCCTGGCCGGTCTGCTCAGCAAGTCCACGGCGATGGTGCTGCCGGCGGTCCTGGCCCTGCACCAGGTGATCTTCCCCGGCCGACCGCTGCGGCGCGAAAAGCGGCTCTATGCGGTATTGTCGGTCCTGAGTCTCGGGTACCTGGTGGTGGTGCGGCGCTTCCTCAGCAAAGCAGTGGGCGCGCCGGTGCGCAGCTATAGCGAACAAGGGTGGTCGCAGGTCAAGGCGGTGATCTTCTACCTCAAGCTGCTCTGCTGGCCCAGCGGCCTCAATGTCGATCACCAGTTCCAAGTCTCCGACTCCCTTTTCGATCCCTACGCGGCCAGCGCTCTGGCGCTGCTGCTCTCCCTGGGTTTCCTGGCCTGGTACCACCGCCGGCGCCACCCCCTTCCATGTTTCCTGCTGGGTATGGGTCTCATCGCCCTGGCCCCGGCCTCGGTGGTGCCGCTCAACGTGCTGGTCAACGAACACCGCCTTTACCTGTCGAGTGCGGCCTTTGCCCTGGCCCTGGGGTACGGCGCTGCGCAGTTGGCGCGGCGGGGCTGGGCCGGGGTGGTGGGTTGGGTCGGGGTGTTGGTGGTGGTGGTGCTGAGCGCGGTGACGGTAGCCCGAAATCGGGTGTGGCAGGACGAGTTGAGCCTGTGGCGCGACGCGGTGTCCAAGGCGCCGGACATGGCCCGGCCGCGCTTCCTGCTGGCCGAGGCGCTCGCCGCCGCCGGCGATCTGGCTGCCGCCACCCGCACCATGGAGGAGGGCCTGAAGCGCGACCCCAATTTCCTGGTGGGGTACCTGCGGATCGGGCAGTGGCAGGCACAGTTGAACCAGCCGGCGGCAGTGGTGGCAGCCTACCAGCGCGGCCTGGCGGTACCCGCCCTGGGCAGGTCCGCAGAAACCGAGCAACGGGCCGGGCTCTGGGCCGGCTTGGCCGAATTGCGCGCGCAGCAGGCGCAGCAGGCCCAGCGCGAAGGGGCTGCCGACGGCGGGCGGTCCCTGTGGCAGCAAGCCGCCGAAGCCTACCAACAGGCCCTGGCGCTGGCCCCCGACCAACCCGATCTGCTCAACAACACCGGCAATGTGCTGCAGGAACTGGGCCGCCCGGCCGAGGCCCTGGCCCTGCACCAGCGGGCCCTGACCCTCGATCCAGAGGATGCCCGCACCTGGGTGAACCTGGGCTATGCCCAATTCGTGCTGGGCCAGTTGGAGGCCGCCGGGCGATCCTTTGCCCGCGCCGTTGAACTCGACCCCGCCTTTGGTCTCGCCTGGGCCAATCTGGCGGTGGTGCGCGAGAAAGGGGGCGATGCGGTGGGCGCGGCGCAGGCCCGCCAGCGGGCCGCCGTACTCGATCCCGGTTTCCGGGGGACGGCGCCATGAGCCGCAGCTGGCCCGGGGCCGCCGTCCTGCTCTTGGCGGGATTCCTCTGTTACGCCAACTCCTTCTCGGGGTCCTTCCACTACGACGATTTCCACTCCATCGTCGACAACCCCCATATCCGCAATCTCACCAAGCTGCCGGCCTTCTTCGCCGACCCCCTGATGTTCTCGGGCGACCCGGAGAAGAAGATGTACCGGCCCCTGGTCGTGCTCAGCTACGCGCTGAACTACGCTGCCGGTGCTTACCAGGTCGCCGGGTACCACCTGGTCAATCTCCTGGTCCACCTGGGCTGCAGCCTGCTGGTCTGGCGCCTGGGCCTGCGTCTGGTGGGGGAAGGGGGTTGGTTGGCTGGCCTGCTCTTTGCGGTACATCCACTCTGCAGCGAGCCGGTCAACTACATCAGCAGCCGTTCCGAGTCCATGGCGGCCCTGGGGTACCTGGGCGCGCTCCTGGCCCATCTCAAGGCCGGCGAGCACCCGGCGTGGCGATGGGTGTCGGTGGGCAGTTTCGGCCTGGCGCTGCTGTGCAAGGAGATGGCCCTGACCCTGCCGGCGGCATTGGTGCTGGTCGATCGCTGGCAGGGCCGGCGACCGGGCTGGCGCACCTATCTGCCGCCGGGACTGGTCGCGGCCGCCTATGTGGGGGTATTGCTGCTCAACCGCTTTCTCGGCGACGCCCTCGCCGCCCCGGTGCACAGCGCCGGCGAGCAGGCCTGGACCCAGACCAAAGCCCTTGCGTACTACCTGCGCCTGGCCGCGATGCCGCAGGCACTCAATGTCGAGCACCAGTTCTTTCCTGCGGCTGGCCCAGACCCGGCCTCGGTCGCGGCCCTGGTGCTGGCGCTCTCGCTGGGGGTATTGGCTTGGCGCGGCCGGGGCAGCCTGCCCGGCCTGGTGGCGGCCTGGAGTGTCCTGGT
>JADZBP010000081.1 GCA_020852055.1 Candidatus Latescibacterota bacterium | reverse complement strand
GTTGCACGGCATGACCAGCCAGGAGGATTTCGAGGTGGCCACCGGACCGGGCGGGGCGCTGGAGGTGATCGTCAAGGCGCAGCAGGAGGGGCTGGTGCGCCATATCGGTTTCTCGGCGCATTCGGCCGAGATCGCGATGGCCTTGCTCGACCACTTTCCCTTTGCCTCGGTGCTCTTCCCCATCAACTGGTCCAACTACCTCAACGCCAACTTCGGGCCGCAGGTGGTGGACAAGGCGGTGGAAAAGGGCGCGGCGCGCCTGGCGCTCAAGGGATTGGCGTACGGCAAGCTGGCCCAGGGGGCGCCGAAGCGCTACGCCAAGTGCTGGTACGAAGCCATCGACGAGCCCGAACTGGCCTCGCTGGCGCTGCGCTTCACCCTCTCGCAGCCCATCACCGCCGCCATCCCGCCGGGGGAGGCGAAACTCTTCCGCCTGGCCATGGACATCGCCGAGCAATACGCGCCGCTCAGCGAAGCCGAGATGGCCACACTCAAGCAGAAGGCGCAGGCGAGCGCGCCGCTCTTCCGGCTGCAGAGCGCGGCCTGAAAGCCGTCAGCGTTCCAGGCCGGCGCGCTCGTCGGTGAAAAAACGCCGCAGCGCCTCCTGGGTGTTGCCGGGGAGTGGGGAGGGCCGGTCCGCTGCCAGGGCTTCGGCCCGCTGGTGGGCCCGCTCCAGCAGCGGGGCGCCCTCCTCCTCCCCGTAGCCGAAGAGTTCGTGGCCGAAGAACTCCTCCCCCCGCATCAATTCCAGGGTCAGGTCGTCCTCCAGGTAGTGCACCCCCGGGCCGCGGGCCGCGATGGAATCCAGGCCCAGGCGCGCGCCGGTATCCATGCCCGTCTCCAGGAAACGCGCCGCTTCCAGCCACGCCTGCTGCACCACCATCATCTCCCCGGACATGGCCACCGCATTGCCGCAGGACCCGATCCCCGAGAGCATCTCCGCCCCCGACTGCAACGCGGCCTGCATAAAAAGCATACCCTCGGCGCCGCTCTGCAGGTCGTAGGTGCAGCGCATGGTGCCGCCGCATTCGGCGCCGGTGGGCAGGCCCAGGTTTTTCCCCAGTTGTACGCTGGCCAGCTTCCACAGCACCTTGTCGAGGGTGTAGTAGAGGTCGCCGCCCTTGCGCAGATCGGTGCGGGAGGGGCCCATCATGTAGAGAAAGGGATGGCCGGGCCGGACCAGCTGGGTGAGGGCGGCCAGGAAAACGACCTCAGCGTGGGCCAGCAGCAGGGTGCCGGCTTTGCTGTACGGGGCAGTGGTGCCGGCCATGGGGCAGACAGTGGGCACCACCGGCAGGTCGTGGCGGGTGGCCTGTAACAACAGATCTCCGTTGAGTTGGGTGAGGGTGAGGGGAGAGAGTATGGCCACCCCTACGGTGATCAGCCGGCTCTCTGCAGCGGTGCGGCCTGCGGTCAGCAGCGGCACCAGGCGCAGCCAGCGATCCAGGCTCTCGGCCGAGGCGGCCAGCACGTAGCAGTGTTTGTCGTGGTGGAGCAGGTGCTCCTCGAGGGCGCGGAGGAAGGAGGCCGGGCCGGGGTGATCGGCCACCGGATAGTCCATCAGGCTGATGGCCGCCACCGGCTCGAGTTGCTGGGCGATGCGGGTGTGGCGACCGATATCGCTCAGGACCGGATGGCGGGGCTGGCGGGAATGGTAATCGAGAATCCAGGGATCGGTGACGATGGCCAGGCAGTGTTGCCCGCCGCCGCCCACCAGGTAGCGCCGGCTGCCGGCCCCGGCGATCTCGTATTGAGTGGGGGCCTGGGCCAGGAGCTGGCGCAAGAGCGGCGCGGGGATCTTCACCCGGCCGCTGGTCTCCTCCACCCGGGCGCCGGCAGCGGCGGCCAGGCGCAACAGTTCGGGATGCTGCACCCGGAAACCGGTGGTGGCCAGCAGGTCTTCGGTGGCCTGTTGCAGGTGCTCGATCTGGTTGGCGGAAAGGCCTGGCATCGGTCCTCCGGTGACTGGCTCAGACGCCGCCGGCCGGCTCGGGTTCGAAGTCGCTGAACTTCGCTTTGGCAAAGGGCAGGTGGGTGGTGCCGCGGGCCAGCAGGTGGTTGAGATTGCCGCCGCCCCATTCGGTGTAGGCGCGGGCATTGGCGTAGTGGCAGACGTAGGAACGGCGGAAGCGGTCGCGGCTGCGGTTCTGGCGGGAGCGGTGTAGCAGATGGCCGTGGAAGAAGACCACGTCGCCGGCTTTAGCTTCGGCCAGCACCTCCCCGCTGGCGTCCACGCCCTGCACCTCGGTGAGGCCAACCTGGAAGTCGTTGGTGTTCTCGGGTTGGCCGATCTCCTGGGAGATGGCTTCGTACTGCGAACCGGGGACAAAACCCATACAACCGTTTTCATCGTCGCAGTCGTCGATGGCCATCCAGGCCCCGCACAGGGTATCGGGGAAGGTTTTGATATAGTACGAGTCCTGGTGGAAGGCCTGGCCGGGTTTGCCGGGGGGCTTGAGGAAGAGCATGGACTGCATGGCCATCACGTCGGGGCCGATGAGGGCTTCGAGCACGTCGAGGATGCGGGGATGGAGGAGGTAGCGCTCGTGGATTTCGAGGTGCCGATGGAACTGGATGAAGCGGAAGTACTTGTCCTCCATGTCGGCGGGGGTGGTGCCTTCGTTGCGGGGATTGAGCCCCTCGATCTTGCTGAAGTCCACCTGGTTGCGCGCCAGCTTCATCGAATGCTGGTCGAGCTCGCTGCGCTCCTCGGGAGTGAGCAGGCCCTCGACCTTGAGGTAGCCGTTGCGGCCGTAGAAGTGCCGCTGCTCGCGGCTGAGGCGGTACTTTTCCCGCTGGGTTGCCGTGGTCATCGCTCTCCTCGCAGTTGGGATGGTCGGTGTCGAAAATAGGCACAATGGCTGGCTCCGGCCAAGCACCTGTAGGTGGTCCGGTCCGCGGGGTGCCCACTCCGGTGGTTCTGAAGTCCCGGATCTTCCCCCTCGCTCCTTAAACTACGCTTCCCCCTGCCCTGCCCTGCGATCCTGCCCCCGTCCACTCCCCCAGAACCACCTTCGGAGCACTCCCGCGTCCCGTCCCTATCCAATCACTTCCCGCCGCTCTATCAGTGTTCCTCCGTCCGGCTTGGCACATTCACCACCCGGTAGGGGGTGCCGCAGGCGAGGAAGAGGCGTTTGAGGTCCTCGCAGGCGATGGCCAGGGTGGCGGTGTTGACCAGGGGGTGGCAGTGCAGGGCCGGGGCCTGCCAGAGCGGGGTGTCGATGATCACCTCCACCGCGTGCTGCTGGTCGTTGACGATGCCCAGCACCGTGACGGCGCCGGGCTCCACATCGAGGTATTTGCGCAGGCGCTCGGGCGAGGCCATGCCCAGTTTGCTCACCCGGAGCACGGCGGCCAGGGCCTTGAGGTCCACCTGTTTCTCCCAGCCCACCACCACCAGAAAATGCTGCCTGCCCTTGCTATCGCGCAGGAAGAGGTTCTTGGTGTGGGCGCCGGGCAGCGGGGGCACCAGGCGTTCGGCTTCCTCGCAGGTGTAGACCGGCGGGTGGTCCACCCGCACGTAGGGGATCTGGTGTTGGTCGAGCACGGCGTAGATATCGGTCATGGCATCCTTCCGGTAAGGACGAAGCGCTGCAACTGCTCCAGGGTGTCCGCCACCACCCGGGGGGCCCGGGCGCGGTTGGCGGGATGATCCCCCACCCCGGCGGTCCAGATGGCCAGACCCAGAAGGCGGCCGGCCATAAAGGTATCCAGATAGTCTTCGTGGGCGGTGGGAAGATGGCGTCCCTGGCGATAGCCCCGCAACAGGGCCTGGCGCAGTTGTGGATAGAGGGGCCGGCGGCGTAACTCGGAAAGGGTCACGGCCAGGTCGTAGAGCAAGCAGCCCCAGCCGCAGTCGTCGAAATCAATGGCCCCTACCTCGCCGCGCTGGAAGAGCAGGTTGTCCGGGTGCAGGTCGGCGTGGATGAGGCCCCAGGTTTCCGGGCTGCGGCCCAGGTCAACGAAGGCGCTTTCCAGGCGGGCGCAGACGGCTGCGATCACCCGCCCCTCCCCTGGTTTCAGATAGGCCTTGATGCCTTCGTGGTCAATGCCCGGGTCGCCGCCCAGCAGGGTGTGTAGGTCCCAGGCCTTGCGCCCGAAACCGGGGGGCAGGGCGAAGGGCGTGCAGTGGAGTTGCGCGGTGAAGCGGCCCACGGCTTCGAGTTGGCGCACGCCGAACCGGCGGTTGAGAAAACGGCCGGGCAACCAGATGAAGAGGGCGCAATCGCGGGGCTCGGGCACACCCTCGGCGCGGGCATTCACCACCAACTGACCATCGAGGGCGGGCACGGGTTCGGGCACCCGCAGGCCAGCGGCCCGCAGGGCCTGCAACCACTGCAGTTCGGAGCGGATGGCGGCCGCATCCTGAAAACCGGGCCGGTTGAGGCGCAGCACCAGGCGGCGCTGGCCGGCTTCCACTGCAAAGGTGGTGTTGTTCCAGTGTTTGAGCGGCCGCAGCGCGCTTCCTGTCAGCCCGTACTGCGCCAGGGCCTGCAGGGCGAGCGGGCGCAGCCGGCGCACCTGACCGGGTCCCGAGAGCTGGGCAAAGGGTTTCATGCGGCGGGCGGATCGGGCAGCAGCAGGTGCGGGCTGAGGCGCAGCAGTTCGGCCAGCAGGCGGGGGAAGTCGATGCCTAGTTGGGCCTGCAGGCGGGCGGCCCTTTCCTGTAAAACTGGCAGCGGCGGCGGGGGCTGGCTCAGGCCCAGGGCCACGCAGTTGCGTTTGCCGGCCACCGGCAGGTAGAGCACGCGGTGGTCGAATTCGAGGCGCAGATGGCGCATGATGCGCTTGAGCTCGTCCTCGCGGCTGCCGGCCCACAGGTTGATGGCCAGCACGCCGCCGGGGGTCAGGTGCTGCCGGCACTGGGCGAAGAAGTCGGGGCGGCTCACCAGGGGGGCCATGCCTTCGGGGTCGTGCAGATCCACCAGCACCAACTCGCGGGTGGTGGCCGGGCCGCGCAGGAAAGCGGCCGCGTCGGCCAGGTAGAGGCGCAGGCGGGGATCTTCGGGCAGGTGGAAAAAGGCGCGGGCCACATCGATGACCAGGGCCCGCTTTTCCACCGCTGCCACCTGGCAGGCCGGGAAGTGGTGCAGCAGGAAGCGGGCCAGAGCCCCTCCGCCCAGGCCCAGGACGAGGGCGGCGGCGGGCGGGCCGCAGAAGAGCAGGGCGCTCATCAGGCACTGGGTGTAGTTGAGGGCCAGGGCATGCGGGTCGTGCAGGAACATGGTGGTCTGGCGGGCCCGGGTGCCAAAGTGCAGGGAGCGGGCGGTGGGTTCGTCCACCACCTCGATCACGCCTTCGGCGTCACTGCAGGTATAGATCAGCTGGCCGGTGTAGTGGGCCATGGCAGGGCTCAGGTGGTGTGGCCCCAGCGAGTGGCGAGGAAGGCGTCGAGGAAGATCTGGGTCAGGTGGGAGGTGACGCAGGGGATGGCGATCAGGCCCTTGGTCTCGGGCGGCACCGGCAGAAAGGCCAGCACGGTCATGGCCACCGGCAGGCTCTTCTGGCTGGCCAGGATCACCAGGGCCTTGCGCACCTCGAGGGGCAGGCGCAGCAGCCGGCTGGCCCCGTCATTGAGGCCTAAGTAGAGCACGTGGATCAGCGCCCCGGCCAGCACCACCAGCGCCAGGCTGGCGCTGGCCGTTTGGGCCAGCCGGTCGGCGGACTGGCTGAATTTCATCCAGGGGATGGAGATCAGCGCGATGTTGCTGGTCAGGGTGATCTGCGCCCGGTGGCGCCCGATCCACCCGCCGAAGAACTGTTGCAGCAGCCGGCCCAGGGCCAGGGGCAGCAGGATGGACAGGCACAGGTCGAGGAAGAGGGCCCCCCCCGAGAGTTCTACCTTGCCGGTGGCTTCGAGCAGGCGCTCCAGCACAAAGGGCACGGTGAAGATGCCCAGGGTATTGGTCAGCACGGTCAGCAGCAGGGCCAGGGCCATATTGCCGCGCGCCTGGGTTGTCAGGGCGATGCCCGAGGAGAGGGTGGTGGGCACACAGCAGAAGAGGGCCAATCCCACCTGGAACTCGTGGTCGAGGGGCAGGCGAAAGATTAACAGGATACCGACCAGGGGGGTGAGGAAGAGCACCGAGAAGCAGCCCCAGGCCGTGGCCTTCCAGGCGGTGAGGGCGGTGCGGATCTCGCTGGTGCGCAGCAGCATCCCGGAGCAAATGAAGATGATGCTGACGGCCACGTACTGCGTGGGCAGCCCGGCCATGTAGATGCCGGGCGGGGGGAAACACAGGCCGAGGAGCGCGACGCTTACCAGCCCGATGGGTAAAAAATGTCTTTTGAGGAAGGCTGGCAGGCGATCCATTCACGCCCTGTCGTGGACCGCGACCGGGGGCGCGCCGTCGAGAACCTCTTCGGTGTTGAGCGCCACCCCCTGTTCGATGGTGTGGGTGCGCAGGGCTTCGAGGAAGGCGTGGGCCGCTGGCTCGTCGGAGTAGAGAAAGCTCAGGAAGTGGGTCAGGCGCCGGCGGGCTTCGGCGCTGACCAGGTGCTCTACCTTGCAGGCGTCGATCTCGGCGTCGTCCTCGTCCATGCCCAGGGCGTGGGTGAGGAAACGCTGAAAGGCCACGCGGGCCGACTCGATCTCGGCGACAACCTTGGCGCCCTTGTCGCTCAGCTCGAGGAACTTGTTGTGGTCCTCGCGCACGTAGCCGCGCTCCTTGAGGTGTTTCATGGCCGAGGAGACGCTGCCCTTGGTGATTTTGAGGTACTGGGCGATATCCGAAACGCGGGCGTAGCCGTGGCGGGTCCGCAGTTCGTGCACGGCCATCAGATGGTGCGCCGCGCTGTGGGTCAGTTCGTTTTCTTCGTAGCTCTTCCAGACTTCCTGGAACATGACCGGCCCCCCCTGTGATGAACTGCTCAAGATTCTTCCTCGTCGGATTCTACCGCCCGGGGTTCTTCGGCCCGCGGCGTTTTCCGCGGCGGCGCGTCGGTCCGGGGGTTGTCGCGCGGCTCGCTCATCGCCAGCCTGAACCCCTGGATCTCGCGGGTGATGTGCTCACCCGTGCCGTCGCGGTGGGTGGTGCGCACTGCCGGGCGGTTTTCCTGGTAGCTGCCGCCTCGCACCACCCGCTCCTGGCCGCCTTCGGGCCCTTTGGGATTGTTGTTGGGACTGTTCTTGTAATAGTTCTCGTCGTAGTAATCCTCGCACCACTCGTAGACGTTGCCCGACATGTCCCACAGCCCGTAGGGGCTGCGCCCCATGGGGAATTCGTCGACCGGCAGCGGGCCGCCCATCATGTTGTTGCAGTTGCAGCGCTCGTCCATGAAGCGCGAGCCCCACGGGTAGAGGCGCTCATCGGTGCCGCGGGCGGCCTTCTCCCATTCGGCCTCGGTGGGCAGGCGCGCGCCCAGCCATTCGGCGTAGGCCTTGGCGTCGTGCCAGGAGACATTGGTCACCGGATGCCGCCCGGTGCCGGTGGGGTACGAGCCGCGCTGCCAGTGCATGGGCGCCTTATACCCGGTGCAGTTGACGAACTCCCGGTATTCCAGGTTGGTCACCGGGTAGGGGCTGATGTAGAAGGTGGGCAGGTAAACCACGTGCACCGGCCGCTCGTTGTTGGGGCTGTCCTCGGCGCGGGAGCCCATGGGAAAGGGCCCGGCCTTGATCTCGATCATGCGCCGGACGTTGGCCTGGGGCAGCAGATCCTTGCGGCGGTCCTCCAGCTCGTCCCATTCACTTTCGAGGGCCTCGAGCTTGCCGCGCAGGCCGGCGGCGTCCTCCCGCATCTTGCTCAGCCGCTGCTCCATGTCGATCCGGCGCTTCTCCTGGGCATCGATCTGCTCCATGAGCTTTTTGGCCGGCTTGTTGAACTCGAGCAACAGAATGACAAAGTAGAGGCTGAAGGCGCAGGTCAGCACCCACCAGAGCCAACTATCCATCGACGCGTTTCCCGCAGGGGTTTAGGCGAGCCGCTCCAGCAGCTCGGCACAACGGTTGGCGTACCCCCATTCGTTGTCGTACCAACCCAGCACCTTGATGAAGTTGCCCTCGACCACGTTGGTGGACAAGGCGTCGAAGATGCAGGAGGCCGGGTTGCCGACGATGTCGGCCAGCACCAGCGGTTCCTCCGAGTATTCGAGGTAGCCCTTGAGCGGGCCGCTGGCGGCTTCCTTGAAGGCGGCGTTGATCTCTTCCTTGGTGACCGAGCGGCTCAGCATGGCGGTCAGATCGGTCAGCGAACCGTCCGGGGTGGGCACCCGGATCGAGAGGCCGTCCAGCTTGCCCTTCAGCTCGGGCAGCACCTTGCCCACCGCCACGGCCGCGCCGGTGGTGGTGGGAATCATCGAGAGGGCCGCGGCCCGCGCCCGGCGAAGATCCTTGTGCGGCAGATCGAGGATGTTCTGGTCATTGGTATAGGAATGGATGGTGTTCATCATGCCCTTGACGATGCCGAAGCGCTGGTGCAGCACCATGGCCATCGGCGCCAGGCAGTTGGTAGTGCAGGAGGCGTTGGAGACGATCTGGTGCTCGGGTTTGAGGGCCGAGTCGTTCACGCCCAGGACCACGGTGAGATCCTCGCCTTTGGCCGGCGCCGAGATCAACACCTTTTTGGCCCCGGCCTGCAGATGGGCGGCGGCCTTGTCGCGCTCGGTGAAGAGGCCGGTGGATTCCACCACCACCTGGATGCCCAACTCCTTCCAGGGCAGGGCCGCCGGGCTCCTCTCGCTGGTGATACGGATGGCCTTGCCGTCGACGATGAGCTGGTCCTTGCCGGCCTCGACCGTGCCGGCGTAACGGCCGTGTACTGAATCGTGCTTGAAGAGGTGGGCCAGGGTGGTGGCGTCGGTCAGATCATTGATGGCCTTCACTTCGACTTTACCCCGCGAAAGCGCGGCGCGCAATACCAGACGGCCGATACGGCCGAACCCATTGATTGCTACAGGAATGGTAGCCATGGGGCTCCTATCTGAGGGCTAGTTTTGGAGGGAACCTTCAAGTATTATTATATACAAGTCGTTTACCAACGGGCAAGGGGTTATCCGGCCCCGCCCCACATGAGGAGGCTGAGGTGGCCCAACTCGAACTGGCCCTTGAACACATCGACGCTCAATTGCGCGCTTATATCGAAGAACTCAAAGAGTGGGTGCGTATGCCCAGCATCAGCGCCGGCGCCCAGGAGGACTGCTGCGAGGCGCTGGCCCGGGCTGCCGACTTTGCGGTTGCCCAGTGCGAAGGCATTGGCCTGCGCGCCCGCAAGGTGCAGGTGAGTCCGGACACCAACCCGCTGGTGGTGGCCTGCAGCGCCTCCTTCGCCGCCGGCCGGCCCACGGTGCTGATCTACGGCCACTACGACGTGCAGGGCGTGGACAACCCGCGCTCGGCCTGGACCAACGATCCCTTTGGTGCCGCAGAGCGGGATGGCTATCTGCTGGGGCGCGGGGCCAGCGACAACAAGGGCCCCTGTTTCGCCCACCTCAAAGCGGCCCAGGCCCTGCACGCCACCGGCGGGTTGCCGGTGAATCTGGTGATGCTGATCGAAGGGGAGGAGGAGTGCGGCAGCCGCGCCCTCTCGCAGTTCATCGCCGGGGGCGGCCTGGACGAGTTCGGGCCCATCCGCGGTGTGGTGATCTCCGATACCAGCATGTACGGCCCGGATCGCCCTTCCCTCACGCTCGGGCTGCGGGGCATCCTCTTCTTCCAGATGACCGTACACGGCCCCAAACAGGATGTACACTCGGGGCTCTTCGGCGGCACCATCCACAACCCCAATCACCTGCTGGTCCGCGCCCTGGCCGCTCTGCACGACGTTGAGGGGCGGGTGCGGGTGCCCGGCTTCTACGATCAGGTGCAGCCCCTGTCGCGGCGCGAGAAGACCTTCTACGACGCGCTGGAGGTGGACGAGGCGGCCTATTGCCGCAACCTGGGGGTGAAGGGGCTGACCGGGGAGCCGGGGTACTCGCTGCTGGAGCGCCGCTGGACCCGGCCCACCCTCGCGATCAACCATCTCAGCGGCGGCAGCCCGCGCACGGTGATTCCGGCGCGCGCCGCGGCGGTGATCTCCTGCCGCCTGGTGCCCGACCAGCAGCCCGAGCCCATCGAGACCGCCCTGCAGCAGTACCTGCGCGACCAGTTGCCGGCCGGGACCGAGGTGGAGTTTGGCAACAGCCATCACTCGCCGGCCTACCACCTCGACCCCGACCACCCGCTGGTGCCGCGCGCCCTGCAGGCCATCCGCACCGGCTTTGGCCTGGAGCCGCTGCTCACCCGCGAGGGCGGCTCCATCCCCATCGTCACCCAGTTGCACCAGCGCACCGGGGCGCCGGTGCTGCTGGTGGGCCTGGGCCAGATCACCGACAACTGGCACGGCCCGGACGAGCACTTCAACCTGCGCGATTTCCACCGGGGCATACGCACCAGCGCCGCGCTGCTGTGCGCCCTGGCCGAGGTGTGACTTGTAGCCGGGCTGGCGCCCTTTTATCTTGCACTGCCCATTTTCGAGGAGAGTACCGCGCGATGCTCAGCACCCAGCAGGTGGAACAGTTCCACACTCAGGGCTACCTGGCCCTGCCCCACTTCTTTGACGCCGGCGAAGTGGCTGCCCTGCAGGCCGAGATCGAGCGTTTCAAACGCGAGGGCCGGCTGCGCAACGTGGCCACCGAGGGGGACGGCAAGACCCATTCGACGACCAAGGCCAACCTCCAGCTCATCCCGCTCTTCGACAAGAGCGACCTGCTGCGCGCCCTGCCCTTCGAGGCCAGGGTGACCGGTGCGGTGGGCCAGCTCATCGGCGAGCCCTTCGTGCTGCATCTGGACCAGATGTTCCTCAAGCCGGGCCGCCACGGCATGGGCACCTCCTGGCACCAGGACAACGCCTACTTCAAGATCGCCGATCCGCTCAAGGGCACGGCGATGTGGATCGCCGCCCACGACGCCACGGTGGCCAATGGCACCATCAGCGTGATTCCCGGCAGCTTCCGGGAGCAATACCCCCATAGCCGCGACCCCAACAGCGATCACCACATCCGCTGTTATCCGCCCGAGGAGCAGGCAATGCCCATCGAGCTGGAGGCGGGCGGGGTGGCCTTCTTCTGCTACGGGACGGCCCATGCCACCGGGGCCAATAACACCGAGCGCGAGCGGGCCGGCATCGCCTTCCACTTTCTGCGCACCGACTTCATCCCGGAGGAGGCCCGCTTCCAGCGCACCCACCTGAGCGGCCCGGAGGCTACGGGGGGCGAGAAGGAATACGGGGTGAAGGTGGGGGGGACCTGGAAGCGGGAAGTGGAACGGGTGTTGGCGACTAACTGACGGGAGCTATTTCGCATGCCCAACTTCAAACCCCAGGACCTGCGCCAACTCGGGTACGCCCTCTTTGAGCAGTGTGGCTGCTCGGCCGAAGACGCGCGCACCGTCACCGATCACCTGGTGGATTCGAGCCTCTACGGCCACGACTCCCACGGCACACTGCGCTTCTACGAATACGTGCAGCATCTGCGCGAAGGGCGCTTCAATCCGCGGGGCACACCCAAGATCGTGCAGGAGAAGGCCTGCACCGCGGTGGTGGATGGCGACGGGGTGCTGGGGCAGGTGGGGGGGACCTTTGCCGCGCGGCTGGCCATAAGCAAGGCCCGCGAAAAAGGGGTGGGGGTGGTGGCCCTGCGCAACACCGCCCACGTGGGGCGCGCCGGGGCCTACCCGCTGCTGGCTGCCCGCGAGGGGCTGCTGGGGCTGGCCTTTGTCAACGCCGGCAAGCTGGGCCGCCAGATCGCCCCGTACGGGGGCCTCGACGGCAAGCTGAGCACCAATCCCATCGCCTTTGCCGCGCCGCGCCGCAACGCCGACCCGGTGCTGGTGGACATGACCACCTCGGTGGTGGCCGAGGGCAAGGTGCGGATTTATCAGAACCGCGGCCAGCAGCTGCCCGAGGGCTGGATCATCGACCACGAGGGCAAACCGGCGACCGATCCGCACGCCTTCACCGGCAACCCGCCGGGGGCCATCCTGCCTTTGGGCGGCGTCGTCGGCTACAAAGGGTACTGCCTGAGCTTTGTCGTCGAGATCCTGGGCGGGGCGCTGAGCGGGGAGGGGTGCGCGGCCGGCGAGCGCGAGATGCACAGCAACGGGGTGTTGCTGACGGTGTACGACCTGGAGCAGTTCACCGATCTGGACAGCTACTACGACGAGTTGGAAATCCTCATCCAACACGTGCACACTAGCTGCATCGACCCCAAGGTGGGGGAGATTCTGGTGCCGGGCGAGCCGGAGTTCCGCAGCGCCCGCAAACGCGAGGCCGAAGGTATCCCGGTGGACAACACCACCTGGTCGCGGATCTGCGAGGCGGCTCGGAGCGCGGGGCTCGACCCGGCGCCCTGGGAGCAAGTGCAGTTGCGTTAATCAGCCGCCTCACCGGTTTTCCCCTCCACCCATCCCACCAGCGCATCCCCGGTCAGCTCCAGCGCGTAATCCTGCCACATCTGGTAATACAATCCCTTGAGGTTGAGCAGCTCCTTGTGGGTGCCCTGCTCGGCCAGCCGGCCCTGGTCCATCACGAAGATGCGGTCCATGTTGACTGCCGCCGAGAGCCGATGGGTCACCGAGAGGATGGTGTGTCTGCGGGCCAGGCCTTCGATGGTGCTGTTGATCGCCGCTTCGGTGGCCGGGTCCAGCGCCGAGGTGGCCTCGTCGAGCACAATGATGGCCGGCCTGCGCAACAGGGCCCGGGCCAGGGCCAGGCGCTGTCGCTGGCCGCCCGACAGGTGGCCGCCCAACTCGCCCACCGGGGTGTCGTAGCCCTGGGGCAGGGTGGCGACAAAGTCGTGTAATTCGGCGGCTCTGGCGGCCTCTTCGATCTCGGCGGGGGTGGCATCGAGACGGCCCAGGCGGATGTTCTCGCCGATGGTGGCGCTGAAGAGGAAGGTGTCCTGGAACACCGCACCGAGCTGGTCCCGCAGCGCGGCGGCGGAGGCCTGCTGCAGGTCGCAGCCGTCGAGGAGAATGGCTCCCTGCTGGGGGGTGTAGAACCCGGCCCGCAGGTTGAGCACCGTGCTCTTGCGCGAGCCCGTGCGGCCCACGCCGGCCGCCGGCTGGCCGGCGGGGAGGACGACG
>JADZBP010000080.1 GCA_020852055.1 Candidatus Latescibacterota bacterium | reverse complement strand
GTGCGGAGGTTCGCATCTTCGATGTCGAGGGCCGGTTGCAGCAGTTCCTCGTCGAGGATGAGGCAGACGGAGGGGTGGTCTGGGACGGTCGGGGCGTCGATGGTCAGTTACTGCCATCTGGGGTATACTTGTTCCGGGTGAGCCTGGGTACGGAAGTGAGATTGGGAAAACTGGCGCTGGTCCGCGACTGAGCGAGAGGTCGTTGCCACCAGGCGGCAAACACCGCTAAACCACGGAGGAGGAAATGGTTCGTATCGGCATTGCCGGAATGGGGTTCATGGGCGTCACCCATTTCCGGGCCATCGAAAAGATCAGGGGCGCCAAGGTGGTGGCCATCTGCACCCGGGACGAGCGCAAGCTCCGGGGAGACTGGCGCAAGGTGCAGGGCAATTTTGGCGGCAGCGGCGGCATGCAGGATGTCGCGAAACTGGGCTGCTATGCCGACCTGGCCGACCTGCTGGCCGACCCGGCCGTGGACCTGGTAGATCTCTGCCTGCCCACGCCGATGCACGTCGAGTGGAGCATCAAGGCCCTCAAGGCGGGCAAACACCTCCTGTTGGAAAAGCCCATTGCGCTGGATCTAGCAGGTGCCGACCGCATCCTGGCCGCCGCCAAGAAACACCGCCGGCTTTTCATGGTTGCCCATGTGCTGCGCTATTTCCCCGAATTCCGCCTCGTCAAACAATTGGTCGAAAAGGGGACCTACGGGCCGGTATTGGCGGCGCATTTCAAGCGCATCATCTCGCGGCCTGGCTGGTGGGATCCCAAGGAACTGGGCCGCACGGGCGGGCCGGCCATCGACCTGCATATCCACGACGCCGATTTTGTGCAGTTCCTCTTTGGCATGCCCGCTGCGGTCAGTTCCAGCGGCTATGTGGGCAAGGGCGGGGTGGTCGAGCATATTCACACCCATTACCAGTTTCCCGGCAAGGCCATCACCGCCGAAGGGGGTTGGCTTTCACAGGCAGGCTGTCCCTTCGAGCATGGGTACGACGTGTATTTCGAGACCGCCACCCTCAAGTTCAACTCCTCCTGGGGCCAACCGCCGCTGTTGCTGACGCGGGACGGCAAGAAGAAACACCCGGCCCTGCCGGGTAAAGACGGGTTCGTCGGGGAGTTGAGCGAGGCGGTGAAGGCGGTGCAGGCAGGCAAGGAATCGGCAGAGATCGGCGGGCGCAGCGCGCGCAATTCGCTCCTGCTCTGCCTGCGCGAGATCGAGTCGCTGCAGACCGGCAAACGCACCAAGGTCTGAGCGCCGTCAGCCCGGCGCTGGTGGCGAGGCCCCCGCACTGGGTGCGGGGGCCTTTTTTATCGGGTCACAAACCAGTCGCTGAGGGTGCGGGCAAAGAGCAGATCGGCGCGGGTGAGGGCTTTTTCACTGTGGGTGGTGAGGGCCACGGTCACCATCTTCATCCCGGTGTTGAGGCTAAAATCGGGGTGGTGGTCCTGCTCCGTGATGGTGCGGGTCAGATGGTTGAGGAAACTGGTGATCTCGCGGAAATTCGCGAACACGAAGGCGCGGCTGAGCACGTTGCCGCTGCGCGTCCATCCCTCGAGCGTCCTCAGTTCCTCGTCGACCTGGGCGAGGGTCAATACTGATTTGTCTTCGCGGGCCATGGTTCCCTCCTCGATGCAGGTATGGGGCGAAGATACCCACCCCCCCCGGCCTGTCAACCGCCCAGCAACTCCCGCAGCCGGTCGGCGATGATCTCGGCCTCGCCTTCCTGAAGGGTCTGGGGACCGAAGGAGATACCCTGGTCCGAACCGCTGGCTTCGATGCTGGGGGTGCCTTCGGCCAAGACCGTCAGGACCTGGCTGCCCTTCAGGCGGGCAGCAGGGGTGAAGTGGAGGAAAACCAAGGGGCTGGCCGGCGGGAATTTGTTGGCGAAAGGAGCGGTGTATTCGGCGCGCAGGCCCGGGACCTGGTCAGCCACCTGGCCGATGGTGCGGCACCGCGCCTCCCAGTCCCGGATCACCGCGTCCTCGTCCTGGGCCATGAACAGTTCCACCGCCGTCAGCAGACCCGCAATCTCCTCCTTGCCGACCTTCATGCCGCGGCCGATGGCCGAATGCGGGCTGCCGTTGAGGGCACAGGCATGGACCAAGTCGGGGCGCCCTAGCACCAGACCGGTGGACTGAGGGCCGAAAAGCCCCTTGCCACCGCTGAACACCGCCAGGTCCACCCCCATGGCGGGCAGGTCCCGCAAGTAGGATCTGGGCGGCAACTGGGCGGCCGCGTCGACGATGATGGGCACCCGGTGCGCCTTGGCGACGGGGATCAACTCCTTCAGTTGTTCGAGCGGCTGGGTGCCCAGAAAAAAGACCACGGCGGCGGTGCGGGGGCCAAGGGCAGCGGCATAGTCGGCGACCCGGACGGCCTCAGGGGTGCCCACCTTCACCAGGCGGCCGCCGCACAGCTCGAAACCCTGGTGCACATAATAATGGCTATCCACCAGGCTGATGACGAACTCGTCCGGGCGTCCGTCGACCCGCGGCAGGCGCTGGATGGCATGCTCGTCGGCGCCGGTCAGGCAGGCGGCTGCTGCCAACATCATGCCGCCGGCCGCTCCCGAGCAGATATGGGCCGCCGGAGCGCCGGTCAACTGGGCGATGCGGGCGCCGGCCTTCTCCGCCAGGTCTTCGAGGGCAACGAAGTGGCGCGAGGCCTCGGCCATGGCCTGGACCACCTGGGGGGGCATGATCGAGCCGCCCATGGTGGTGATGGTGCCGCGGGCGTTGATGAAGGTGCGCACGCCCAGGCGGGCGTAGAACGAGTTGGTGGTCATGGTTTCCTCTCGGGGAGACGGCGATTGACAGGGAAGACGGCAGAAAGTTAAGTTTTCGCGGTTGCCATTTCAAGCAGAGCGAGGTATGGCGGAGAAAAGGATCGAGAAAAAGGCGGCCCCCGCGCCCCTGGCGGGGGAGTTGGCGTCGCTGTTGGGGCTGCAGGAGGTCGAGGTCAAGATCACCCTCGAGCTGGGTCGGACCGAGATCACGCTGGAGGAAGCGATGAGCCTGACCGAACGGTCCACGGTGGTGGGCGACAAGATGGCAGACGAGCCGGTGGATGTGCGCATCAACGGCAGGCTCTTCGGCCGGGGGAAGCTGGTGCTGGTGGGTGACCACTACGGGGTGCAGCTCACCGAGTTGCTGGATCAGGGCGGTCCGCCGCCCCAGTCGAAGCGCCTCAGAAGCCGCTGAACTGGAGTCGCCGAACAGAACAAGGGCGGGGAGCGCTCCCCGCCCTTGTCTTTTGGCTACTGCTGGTTGCCCGGGGGCCTAGTGGTGGTGATGGTGCCCGTGGCCGGCCGGCGCTTCCTTCTTCTCTTCCTTCTCCTCGGTGACCATGGCTTCGGTGGTCAGCAGCAGGGAGGCGATACTGGCGGCATTGCTCAGGGCCGAACGCACGACCTTGGCCGGGTCGATGATGCCCATGGCCACCATGTCGCCGTACTCCTCGGTAGCGGCATTGAACCCGTAGTTGCCCTTCTTGGACAGCACGTTTTCAACCACCACGGCGCCCTCGAACCCGGCGTTGCCGGCGATCTGGCGCAGCGGCTCCTCCAGGGAGCGGCGCACCAGGTTCACCCCCATGGTCTCCCCTTCGCTGTCGCCCTTGACCCCGTCGAGCTTGGCAATGGCGCGCAGCAGGGCCACCCCGCCGCCCGGCACGATGCCCTCTTCGACGGCCGCACGGGTGGCGTGCAGCGCATCTTCGACGCGGGCCTTCTTCTCCTTCATCTCGGTCTCGGTGGCGGCACCGACGCGGATCACCGCCACGCCGCCGGCCAGCTTGGCCAGGCGCTCCTGCAGCTTCTCGCGGTCGTAGTCGGAGGTGGTCTCGTCGATCTGGCGGCGGATCTGCTCGACCCGGCCCTTGATGTCGGCGGGTTTGCCGGCGCCCTCGACGACGGTGGTGTTCTCCTTCTCGATGACGATGCGCTTGGCCCGGCCCAGGTCGGACAGCTGCACGCTCTCCAGGGAGATGCCCAGGTCTTCGGTGATGACCTGGCCCCCGGTGAGGGTGGCGATATCCTGGAGCATGGCCTTGCGGCGGTCGCCATACCCGGGAGCCTTCACCGCGGCGGCGTGTAGGGTGCCGCGGATCTTGTTGACCACCAGGGTGGCCAGGGCCTCGCCCTCGACCTCTTCGGCGATGATCAGCAGGGGTTTGCCGGTCTTGGCGATCTTCTCGAGCAGGGGCAGGAGATCCTTGAGGTTGGAGATCTTCTTCTCGTTGATCAGGATGTAGGCGTCCTCGAGAACCGCCTCCATGGCTTCCTGGTCGGTGACGAAGTACGGCGAGATATAACCGCGGTCGAACTGCATACCCTCGACCACGTCGAGCACGGTCTCGGTGCTCTTGGCTTCCTCGACGGTGATGGTGCCGTCCTTGCCGACCTTGTCCATGGCCTGGGCAATGAGGTCGCCGATGAACTTGTCGCCATTGGCGGAAATGGTGCCGATCTGGGCGATCTCGCTGTGATCCTTGATCTTCTTGCTCTGGCTGCCCAGGCTCTCGACCACCAGGGTCACGGCCTTGTCGATGCCCCGCTTGACCTCCATCGGGTTGAACCCGGAGGTCACGGCCTTGAGGCCCTGGGTGTAGATGGCCTCGGCGAGCACGGTGGCGGTGGTAGTGCCGTCGCCGGCCACGTCGCTGGTCTTGGAAGCCACTTCCTTGACCATCTGGGCGCCCATGTTCTCGTACGGATCCGGAAGCTCGATCTCCTTGGCCACCGAGACGCCGTCCTTGGTGACCGTGGGGGAGCCCCAGCTCTTGGCGATGACCACGTTGCGGCCGCGGGGGCCCAGCGTGACCTTCACCGCCCGGCTCAGTTGCTGGACACCGGAGAGGATCTTATCGCGCGCCTCTTCTTTAAAGGCGATTTGTTTCGCTGCCATAGTTGTCCATTCCTCTGTTAGTCGTGCGCGGTATCAGGAGGGTGCGACTCAGTCGATCACGGCCAGGATGTCGTCTTCGCGCATGATGAGATAGTCATCACCATCGAGTTTGACCTCGGTGCCCGAATACTTGCCGATCAGGACCTTGTCGCCCTTCTTGACCTCGGGGGCGACCCGCTTGCCGTCATCGAGACGACCCGGGCCGACAGCGACGACCTCAGCCTCCTGGGGCTTTTCCTTGGCGGTGTCGGGGATGATGATACCGCCGATTTTCTGCTCTTCCGCAGATTCGAGGCGCTTGACCAGCACGCGATCAGCCAGAGGTTTGATCTTGGTTTTCATGGGAGAGGCTCCTGTTAGTTGAGGTGTAGTTGCGATGGCCAAATACTACGCAAGGACCGTGCCAGGCGGTTGAATTTCTATCTAAAAATAGTAAAAACAATTACATAAACATATTTTGGACGAATGAGCGGCCCTCCTGCTGGCCTCAGCTTTGCCGAAATGGGAATTTCTGGGGGTTTTGGGGGCCCTCGCGGAGAGGCGGAACGACCTCCAAGTTGCTGGATGACAGCATATTGTCAAAATGGGAATCTCTGATGACGGCTGATTCCCATTTTGGGAATCAGCCGGGCTGTCGGGCCGATGGGGAGCCGCAGATGGGGCGGGGTCAGGTTGCTATGGCCGGGAAGGAAAACTATAATTTAATCCTGTTGAACCCGCTGCTCACCCCCCTCGTGCCGGACCGTGCCGTGCCCTCAGAAAACCCCGCCCCGCCCGAAACCCTCAGCGCCGAGTTGCGCGACCAGCTCCTGGCGCGGGTATCCGAACGCCTGCAGGGGGGGGAGGTGCTGGTTTCCACGGGCCACTTCGTCAAGGCCTTCGAGGAGGAATACCTCCAGCTCAAGGGCCAGGACCCCACCGCTGAACTGCGCGCCCAGTTCGGCAGCACCATCGAGGAGATCAACCGGAAGAACCCCGAGGTGCTGGTAGTGCTGGGGGTGGAGAACTGGCTGGTGAAAGCCTTCATGGAGGGGGTGCGCAAGAACAACTGGGACATTGTCGCCTTTCAGGAACAGGGCCACCAGGCCTTGAGGGATTTCATCCGCCAGGACCGGGTGAAGGCGGTGATGTCTCAGCTGCAGGTGCAGCCGGCCCAGCTCAACCTGCGGCGGTGCCTGCGCATCGCCGGCAACCAGGTGGCCGGCAAGGCCGCCCAGGTGCCCAAGCGCAATGCCCGCCTCGACCAACTGGGGGGGGCCCCGGCCGAACGTGTCGAACATCTCCCCGAAAACCTCAAGCTCTTCCTCAGCGGTCCGGCCGCCGAACCCTCGGCGGCGGAGATCGAGGAGCGCACCCAGGAGGAACAGCGCCGGCAGGACGAGATCCGCGCCAGCCAACTCGACCACCTCTTCCAAAACCTGTCCAGCTATGTGGCCGAGGGGAAAATGGAACAGGAAGAGGCCGACCGCTTTACCAAGGTCTACCAGATCGATCGGGCGGTGAAGGCGGGAAAGATCTCGCGCGAGCAGGGCGGCAAGGTCCGCAACAGTCTGCTGGCCGGCAACGTGCGCTTCGAGTTCGACCGCAAGATCAAAGCGGTCACCGACTACGCGGTCACCTACCTCCAGCTCTTCGCTGCCCTCAAGCGCATCGAGCCAAAATACGACGAGGCCCTGCGTTTCCTCATCTCCTTCAAGGAGGTGGCCAATGCCGAAAAGGAGGAGTTCGACCCGACCCCGGTGACCAATGCCCTGATCGAGGATTTCGAGCGGCTGAAAAACCTTTCGGCGATCATGGACCGGCAGGATGCCGAGGTGCGCATGATGATGGCCGGTCTGCCTCCCTACAGCCAGGTGATGCGCAAAGGCCAGGAGCAGCGTATCGAGCGGCTGACCGTTGAACCCGGTTTTGTTGACCAGTTGCGTCAACTGCCGCGTGAGGAGATGGCCGGCCGGCTCAATGCGGCCGACAAGATGGTGCGGGTGCGCGCGGCGGCGGATATGCTCTGCCTTGTGGCCCTGATCAACCGCCTGGTCAAACCGACCCCGTTCCGCAAGGAAATCCGCCTGCTGAAGATCAATATGATCATCGAGGAGTTCTACCGGACCACCGAGGACCTGTCTGCGGCCCGCGGCAAGGCGCAGAAGTTCCTCAAAGCCCGCCTGCGGGTGATCTATCCGGATATCACGGCCGACGAGTTCCAGGAGATCGAGGAGAAAAGCACCGAGATCATCGACCGGGTTGAACAGCGGGTCCTCGCCCAGCGGCAGGAACAGGCCAGGGCGGCCAAGGCCGCTGCCGAAGGGGAGAAGGACCTCAATCTACAGGAGAGCCTCGAACTGAGTCCGCGCGAGATTGCCCGGGGGGCGCAGGTGGGCAGGGTCAGTCTGAAGGTTGGCAATAGTTGGCGGATGGTGCCGCTCAAGGTTATGCCCGATGCCGATGAACCGGAACGCTTCGTGCTGGTTCATCGCGATGCCCAGAGCCGCGAACTGGTGCCCGTGGCCTACCGGGGCGGCCGGTGTTATGTGACGAAAAACAAGTCCGGGATATGGGACCTGAGCTGAAGGACCCAGCCAGCCGATGCCGCCGCTGAAGGGCGCGGTGGTAGTGGTGACCGGAGCCAGCAGCGGTCTGGGCTGGCACCTGGCTGGTGGCGCCGCCCGGCGCGGGGCGCAGGTGGTGGTGGTGGCGCGGCGGCGCGAGCGGTTGGAGGAGTTGGCCGCCCAGATCGTCGCTGCCGGCGGGCTGCGGCCCCTGGTGGTGGTGGCCGACGTGGGGGACCCGGCGCAGGTCGCCGAGTTGGGTCGGCAGGTGGAGGGGAGTTGGGGTGGGGCTCAGGTGTTGATCAACAATGCCGGGAGGGGGGCCCACGGACGCCTGGAGGATCTGGCTGCGGCAAGGGTCGAAGAACTGATTGCGACCAACCTGCTCGGGGCGGTGTATTGCACCCGGGCTTTCCTGCCGGGCATGCGCCGGCGGGGACGCGGTCACCTGGTATTTGTTTCGAGTGTGTTGGGAGAGTTGCCCGCTGCCGAGCACGCCCTGTACTGTGCATCGAAGTTCGCGGTCAACGGTCTGGCCGAGAGCCTCGACTGCGAACTGCAGGGCAGTGGCATCGGGGTGACCCTGGTTGAACCGGGGCTGATCGAAACCGAATTCGCGCAGGTCAGCGGGCGCCCGCCCGGGCGTTTCAGCCGCCTGCCCGCCAGCAGTGCCGCCAGCGTGGCCGAGCGCATCCTCGAAGCCGTCGAACGCGGCCACTTCCGCGTGATCCCCGATGGCCTGGGCTGGCTGGGTATCGCCTTCCGGCGGCATTTTCCCCGCAGTGCGCGGTTCTTCTTTCGGGCGACCTTCCGCCGCCTTCTCAAGCCTCAGGGAACCTAGATCGAACGAGGTCCAGCGAAAGGCCGTTGGCCCGGCGACTCGGCGCGCAGCCGATAGATCGTGCCGGTGCCTGCTTCGGCGATGTACAACTCGTCGAAATCCGGGCCGCCGAAGATCATGGCGGTGGGCTCATTGCCGGGGATGGACACCTGGGCGGTGACCTGGCCGTCGGGATCGGCGACGGTCAGGCCGATGCCCGGACGTGCGATGTACAGACGGCCCTTGTCATCGAAGAGCAGGGCCCGGGGCGCCTGGCCATCCTCGAACTGGATGAATACCTGCGCTTCGGCCAGGGTGCCATCTGGTTTGTAGGGAAGGCAGAGGATGCGGTTGTGCGCGGCCTCGACCACATAGAGGCTGGAGGCGTCTTGCGACAGCACCAATCCCGTGGGCTCGGTCAAGCCGGAGGCCAGCAGGGTCGCCTCAGCGTCGATGTCGACGCTGTAGATGGCGCCCGAACCTGGCACCGGATGGTCCGGGGCATCGGTGAAGATCAGGTCCCCGGCCGGACCGATACACAGGCCCTGCGGTCCGGCGAAGCGTTTGCCCTTGCACTGATGGGCATAGACCTCGACGGCTTCGTCCGGGGAGATGAGCAGCAGATGCCGGCGGCCCTTTTCCGCGACGAACAGGTCATTCGAATCGTCGAAGGCGATACCCAGGGGTTTACCGCCGGTGGCGGCGAACTGGATGGGCTTTCCGTGGGGGCCAATCCGGCGGATGCGCCCCTGTTGGGTTTCGGCCACGAAAAGCTGCTCGTCGGCGTCGAAAGCAAGGCCCCCCGGTGTCGAAAGGCCTTGGACGAAGATCTCTGGCGACAGCATCTGCAAAACCTCTAGCGCTGCGGTTTGGGCGGGGGTTGGGTGATCGCAGTTTGGGCTAATATATCCCCCAAACGCGGATCGTGTAAAGGACAAATAACCATTGGTAATACCCGATATATCGGCAGGAGGTTATTGGGAGGTGTAGCCTCCGTCGACAAAGAGCGTGGAGCCCGTGGTGAAGCTGGAAGCCGGCGAGGCGAAGTAGAGCACGGCTGTGGCCAGTTCCGCCGGGTCGCCCCAACGGCCCATGGGCACCTTCTCCTGCATGGTCTGGCGGGCTTGGGGGTCGGCTAACAACACCTCGTTGATGGGGGTGGCAAAGGGGCCCGGGCAGATGGCATTCACGGTGATCCCGTGCGGGGCCCACTCCAATGCCAGCGTTCTCGTCAGTTGCACGATGCCACCCTTGCTGGCCGCGTACGGGGTGCGGTGGGGAATGGAGATGAAGGAGAGGGTGGAGCCAAGGTTGATGACCCTGCCGTAACGCCGGGCGAGCATGTGGCGGCCTACCGCGCGGCAGTAGTACATCGGCCCGTACAGGTTGGTCTTGAGCACCGCCTCCCAATCGCTGTCGCTGAGGTCGACTACCGGCTGGCGGATATTGATGCCGGCATTGTTGACGAGGATATCGATCTGGCCAAAGGCAGCCAGGGCGGCGGCAACCGAAGCCTCGACCTGGTCCGGCTCCCCCACATCGGCCCGGAGCCCCATCACCTGACTGCCGGTTCTGGCGGCCAATTCGGCGGCCACCTGCTGGCACTGGTCCAGATGGCGGCTGGTGATGATTACCCGTGCGCCGGCGGCGGCCAGGGCTTCGGCCATGGCCAATCCCAGGCCCATGCTGCCGCCGGTGACCAGGGCTACCTGGTTATCGAGACCAAAGAGTTCGCGGGGGGAGGGCGAAGCCGGCATGGTCGGGGATCACCAGCCTTCGGCGTCGGCCACAGCCTTGGCCAATGCCCCCAGTTCCTGAACCAGGTCTTCCTGGTCCTGTTGGCGGGCTTTGGTGGTGACCTGCATGGTCAGGGCGATCAGACCCAACCCGAAGATTCGCTGCAAGCTCTGTGGCGAGTCGGACGCGAGACCAGGGACCAGCTCGCTGAGCTTCTCGAGCAGGAGGCGGTGGGCGTCAGATAGATCGATGACTTCGAGAGGCATGGGAGGCATGAACATGGGTTGAGTGTGTGCAAGTATATGAAAAAGACCCGGATGTGGCAATCAGATTTACAGCGCCTCGGCCCTCAGGCGGTCGCCATCCCCGATGATGCGGCTCCAGGGAAGGTGGGGGTCGTGGTCCCAGGCGAGGATCCACTGCCGTGTTACCGCCTCGGCGAGGAAAGCCTTTTTTCGGGTGAGGGTCTGGTAGGGAAACATGTCGTACGCCATGTTCCAGTGCAGGCGCAGGTGGGCCTGGGTGGGAACCAACTCTCCGGGGTAGAGTAGGGTGCGGCCACCGGCGCGGATACACACGCCCTGGTGGTGGGCGGTGTGGCCACCGGTGACAAAAACCGACAACTCCCCGTCCAGGTCGGTGTCTCCATCCAAGAGCCGCAACTGGCCGGAACGGCCCAGGGGCTGGAGGGCGTCGGGGCGGTAACTGCTTTTCATGATACTGACCCCGGCCAGGGCCTCCTCCCATTCGCCGCGCTGAACCAGGTAAGTGGCGTTGGTGAACAGGGGCTGTAACTGGCCCTCGCGCCGGTGTACGGTGCCGCCGGCGTGGTCGAAGTGGAGGTGGGTCAGGACCACCCGGGTGATCTGCTCGGGTTGGACCCCGGCGCGGCTGAGGGCGGCGACCAGGGTATGGACTGGATCGAAGGCGAAGATCTCCTGCTCCCGCGGCGCCCATTCCTGCCCGCAGCCGGTGTCGACCAGGGTGAGGCCACCGGCCTGCCGGACCAAGAGGCAGTTGCAGGCCAACTCGACCCGGTTGCGCGCGTCAGGGGGGGAGACCTGCTCCCACAGGGGCCGCGGCACCACCCCGAACATGGTGCCGCCGTCGAGGCGGAACCGGCTGGCCGGCAGGTGCTGGACCTGAAGATCGCCCAGATGCAGGCAGGGGATTGGGGTGGCCATCAGATGTTCATCAGGACTTTGGCGCCTTCCAGATCGAACTGGAAGTTCATCTCCCGCAGGCCTTCGGCGGCCATACGCTGGCGCAGGGCGAGGCGGTGTTGGGCCGGGCAGTAAAACATCAAAAAGCCGCCGCCACCCGCACCTAGGATCTTGCCGCCCAGCGCCCCGGCACTGCGGGCCTGTGCGTACCAGGCGTCGATGCGGGGGTTGGACATCTTGGCCGAGCGGCGTTTTTTCATCTGCCAGTGCTCGTCGAGCAGCAGGCCGAAACGGTCGAGGTCGCCCTCTTCCAGCGCAGCCCGGATTTGGCGGCCGATACGTTTGACCTCGTGCAGGCTCTCGACCACCTGCGCATCGCCGCGCTGGGTGTCCTGTTGCTGCTGCGAGAGGATGTCGAAGCTCTCCCGCTGGATGCCCGTGAAGAAAAGCACCATGCTGTTGCGCAACTCTTCGAGGGTGTGGTTGGACAACTGCAACGCGCTGACGGTCACCATCCCGTCAGGGGCGATGTCCAGGCAGGTCAGCCCGCCGAATGCCGCCAGGTAGTGGTCGTGTTTGCCGGCAGGCTGGCCGGCCAGACCCGCCTCGACCAGGTGGGCTTCCTCGGCGAGTTCCTGGCGGGAAAGCTGCTGGCGCTGGTGGGCGCGCAGCGCCGCCAGGAGCGCCACGGTAAAGGAACCCGAGGACCCCATGCCAGTGCGGCCGGGTACGTCGGCCATGGCACTGATCTCCACCCCGCCCTGGGTGCCGGTGTAACGCAGCGCCTCCCGCAGCAAGGGGTGTTCGATGAGGCCGGGGTCCTCGACCTTTTCGGTGCGCGAGTATTTGACCCGGATGAAGTCCTCCACCTTGAGGGTGTTGAGCTGGATATACACGTACTTGTCGATGGCGGCGCTCAATACCCAGCCGCCGTGCTGGCGGTAATAGGAAGAAAGGTCGGTGCCGCCCCCGCCCAGGGGGATGCGCAGGGGGGCGCGGGTCGTGATCACGGGGTTCTCCTCATCAGGGTAGGTCGAAAAGCCCGGCGTCGATGCGGGCCCGGGCAGCGGCGTACCGTTCCGGGGTGTCGCTGGCCAGCAGATGGCCGCGCATCGGGTGGCCGTAGATGGACTGGCCCCCGGCCAGCAGCCCGGGGAAGACCTGGGCGCCCAAGTCGCAGGGGTCGCCCTCGGGTATCCAGGCGAAGATGCCCGGTGCCAGGGCGTAGATGCCGCAATTGATCTGGAAATCGGGGAAGACCTGCTCGGGGCGCGGTTTTTCGATGAACTCGACCACCCGCGAACGGGCATCGAGGCGCACGATGCCGCTGCGGCAGGGGTCGTCCTCGCGGTGTAAACCCATACTGGCGATCTCTCCCGCCGCGCGGTGTGCCTGCCAGAAATCACCCAGGTCCATATTGGTCAGGTTGTCGCCGTAGTAAACCAGAAAGGGCTCGTCGAAAAAGCCTGCCTGACGCCGCACCGAGCCAGCGGTGCCCAGGAGGGTGGTTTCGAGGGCGTAGTGGATTCGCACCCCCCAGCGGCGGCCGTCGCCGAAGTAGTCCTCGATCTGTTCGGGGAGGTGGTGCAGGTTGACCACCAACTGGTCGAATCCATGTTTGGCCAGGAGCCTGACCACGTGTTCGAGCAGGGGTTTGCCGCCCACCGGCAGCATGGGTTTGGGGCAGGTATTGGTGAGGGGGCGGAGGCGGTTGCCGCGGCCGGCCGCCAGGACCATCGCCTTCATGGACCCGCCTGGCGCAAAACCTGGGCAGCGCGCATCTGCGCGGCGCTGCGGGCATAGAAATCGCCCATATCGGGTTGAGCGCGCACCCACGCGGCGTATTCGGCCACGATCTGGGGGAGCGGCACCTCGGGCCGCCAGCCCAGGCTGCCCAGGGCCTCCCAACTGGAAACGGTGTGGCGGGTGTCCCCGAAACGGTACTCGCCGCTGAGTTCGGGTTCGATATCCTTGCCACAGGCCCGGGCGGCGATCCGGGCGTATTCGCGGACCGAGGTGGCGCACTGGCCACCCACATTGAAGGCGCGGAAATCCGCCCGGGAATCCTCCATCACCAGCACATTGGCGCGGGCCACATCGCCGACGTACACGTAGTCGCGCAGGGACAGGCCGTCTTCATAACAGACCGGGGGTTGGTCGTGCAGCAGGCGCAGGGTGAAGATGCGGCAGATCCCGGAGTAAGCGTTGAAAAAGGAGTTGCGCGGACCCTGGACGATGGAGTACCGCATACAGACCGCTGGAATCCCGTACTTGCGGCCCAGGTTGAACGCGAGCAACTCGAGGGTGTATTTGGAGATGCCGTACGCCGTATGAGGGTTGACCTGATCCTCGGTGATGGGCAGATGCGCCAAGGGGCCCTGGCAGGTAGGGCAGCGCACCTCCCATTCGGCGCGGGCCAACTGCTCGGCCGGCCGGCTCGATGGGTAGACCACGCCGTCGCGCGCGCAGCGGTACTTGCCCTCGCCGTACACTGCCTGTGAGGAAGCCAGGACCACCTTCTGGACCGGCAGTTTCCGGTCGACGATGATCTCGTAGAGCAGGGCGGTGCTGACGGCGTTGACGTGGATGAAGGTGCTGAAGTCCGGCATATAATCCTGGTACGCGGCGAGATGGAACACCCCTTCCACCCCGTCCAGCGCGCGCTCCCAGTCGGCGCGGTTGCGCACGTCGCCCTGCAGGCGTTCCACCTCCTTGGGCAGGTACGCGGGCCAACCCCGGGGGTGGACTCGTTCCTGCAAACTATCCATCACCCGGACCTGGTAGCCCCGGGCCAACAGGTGATCGACGGTGGTGGAGCCGATGAAACCTGCCCCCCCGGTTACCAGCACGCGATTCATCATCTTCCGTGGACACTCGAACCTGAGAGGTGAAGGAGCAAAACTGCGGGCGCTCATAATAATAGAAACCCCGCCGGCAGTTGACAATCGATGGGGGGGGGAATAGTTTCGCTGAGTGTCAATAGGAGATGGATGTTGAGAAGCAACAAGTGGTTGCTCGCTCTGGCCGGGGTGCTGGCAGGCCTGTTGGCCGGGGAAGCGGGGTTGCGTCTGATCGCCCCGCAGGTCTACCGCCGGCCGCCGGTCTGGGAGTTCGACCCTGAGCTGGGATGGCGCCACACCCCTGGGGCGAGCGGGTGGCTGGTGAGTCCCGAGTTTTCCGTCGAATACCGGATCAATGCTGTTGGTCTGCGGGACCGCGAGGTGGTGCCTGAGAAGGCGCCCGGCCGGCAACGCATCCTCTGTTTCGGGGATTCCTTCGTCGAGGGCTGGGGGGTAGCACAGGAGGAAAGGGTCAGCGAGGGGTTGCAGCGCCTGCTCGGTGGGGCCGAGGTGGTGAATTTCGGGGTGGCCGGATACGGGACGGATCAGGAATGGTTGTTGTTCGAGAAGATGGGGCAGCAGTACCAACCCGATTGGGTGGTGCTCTTCTTTTACGGCAATGATCTGTGGACCAATAACTCGCGGCAGGGCATCGGGGCGGAACGGGGTTTCAAACCCATCTTCGAACTGGTTGACGGGGATCGCCTGCGCCTGAGCGGGGTGCCGGTGAAGAAAACCGGGTTCTGGGAACCCGGAACCATGCCCTGGCGCCGGCGCCTGGAATCGTGGCTGCAACAGCATCTGCACTTGTGGGCGCTGGCCAGAAAAGGACTGGCCCCGGAGGTGCCGGCGCCGCAGCAGCAGCGCTATTACCAGGGCCTCTACGGCGGCGGTGCGAGCGAAGGCGCCGCGCAGTGGGAACTCACCGGGCGCTTGCTGGAAGCGTTTGGGCGCAGTGTCAAAGGGGTGGGCGGGCGGCTGCTGGTGGTCTATGTGCCGGCCCTGGTGCAGATCGAGGAAGATGACTGGAAGATGAAGCGCGAACTACACGGCCTGGCCGGGGAATACGACCTGCAGAAACCCCAACGGCAGCTCCAGCGGCTGGCCGCCACCTACCAGCTGGATTTCCTCGACCTGGATACGGTTTTTGCCGCCGAGGGCCGCTCCCGCGCCCTTTACTTCCGCGATAGCCACTGGAACCCGGCCGGGCACGCGCTGGCTGCCCGGACCATCGCCAGCCGCTTGCCATCGACCGGGCCAGGGGCGGCGGAGAGCCGGCCATGATCCGTCCGCGCTGGCAGCGGGAGGGGGCGATGGTGGGGCTCATCGGACTGGCGGTGCTGGCCTTTTTCTGGCGGGCGGCCCTCCTGCAGGGCACCTTCTTC